>JAXHTL010000122.1:0-14711 GCA_034190095.1 Actinomycetota bacterium | reverse complement strand
AAGGCGCCGTCGAAGAAGGCTCCCGCCAAGAAGGCTCCGGCCAAGAAGGCGGCGACCAAGGCTCCGGCCAAGAAGGCCGCCGCCAAGAAGGCACCCGCGAAGAAGGCTCCGGCCAAGCGCGGCCGCAAGTAGTCAGATCACCGATTTCGCCGCGGGCCCACCGGGCCCGCGGCGAATTCGTGTCGAGGGAGCCAGGACTCGCAGGCTCCAGTTGAATTCATCTGTGCGGTCACTTTTTCGGTGCCAGCGGGGTGTCGATGTGGTCGGCGGCGACCAACCGGCCGTCCACCAGTGAGAGCACCCAGGTGCTGCCCTTGCGGTTGCGCCCGTCGTCGGGCTGCACCCCGTCGCGCTCGCACCACCAGCTGATGAGGTGCGGGATCACCTTGCCCTGGCTACAGATCACCGGCGTGCCCGCCGTCTCGGCGATGTCGAGAACACGGCTGTGGGCCTGGGACTCGTCGGCCGCATAGGCCTCTTCGGTCAGATCCGGCTCGTTGTGGATCTTCGTGCCCAGCTCCTCGGCCAGCGGGTCCAGCGTCTGATGACAGCGCACCCGGTCGGCGGCGAACAGTTCGCCGGCGCCGAACGCCAGTAGCTGTCCGACCAGCGACTCGGCCTGGGCCCGGCCCCGCTTGTCCAGCGGGCGCATTCGATCGTCGCCCTTGTAGCGGGACTTGCTGCCCGCGGTGGCGTGGCGCACGATCAGCACCGTCTCGGTGTCGGCGGGCACAGCACGGAAATGGCCGACCACGTCGCGGTCCAGCGGATAGTGCAACTCGGCGCTCGCCTCTGCGGCCGGAAGCCATTTCAACTCGTCCACCTCGTCGTTCGGGTGGAACTCGCCGCGATCACAGCGTGCCGACCAGAAGCACACCCGCTTGGGGCTGCCCTCGACGCGATAGCCGATCGTCGCCAGCCGGCGGCCCAGGATGGCGTGATAGCCGGTCTCCTCCGCGATTTCCCGCACGGCGGTGACCGGCTCGGTCTCGCCCGGATCGACCTTGCCCTTGGGCAGGGACCAGTCGTCGTACCGGGGCCGGTGCACGATCGCGATCTCCGGATCGGCGTCCGGACGTGGCCCGGGACGCCACAACACCGCCCCGGCGGCGCGGATGGTCTTCTTGCTCACGGCCGAATCCGAGGGGGAGGGTTTCGGCACCTCAACTCCTGCTGATCGTCGCGGTGCCGGCGAATCCGTAGCGGGGGTTACCGGGGCTCACGGGAAGCGGTGCTGTTCCATGAGCGAGACCTGGTGGTCGCGCACGGTCTGCCCTTCCTGCGGTGAGGCGGTCCAGCGGCCATCCGGGCCCAGTTCCCAGCACCGGGTGCGCGGATCGGTGGCCGATTCGAAGATGTCGTTGAGTTGAGCGCTCAGCCTCGGATCCTTGACCTGCGCCATCACTTCCACACGGCGGTCGAGATTGCGATGCATCATGTCGGCACTGCCGATCCAGTACTCGTCGATGGCGCGGAAGTGGATGACCCGGGAATGCTCGAGGAAGCGGCCCAGGATGGAACGCACCACGATGTTCTCCGAGAACCCCGGCACGCCCGGACGCAACGCGCAGATCCCGCGGACCACCACCTCCACCCGGACCCCGGCCTGCGAAGCCCGGTACAGCGCGTCGATCACCTGCTCGTCGACCAACGCGTTGGCCTTCAGGCGGATCCGGCCCTCGGCGCCGTCGCGGGTGGCGGTGATCTCGCGCTCGATACGCTCGATGATGCCGCGGCGCACCCCGTACGGGGCGACCAGCAGGTTGCGGTAGGACTCCTTGCGCGAGTATCCGGTCAGCGAGTTGAACAGGTCCGTCAGATCCGCGCCGATGTCGGGTGCGGCGGTGAGCAGACCGATGTCCTCGTACAACCGGGCTGTCTTCGGGTTGTAGTTACCGGTGCCGACATGGCAGTACCGGCGGATCATCGACCCCTCGCGGCGCACCACCAGGCAGGTCTTGCAGTGCGTCTTCAGCCCGATCAGCCCGTAGACCACGTGCACGCCGGCCTGTTCGAGCGCACGCGCCCACTTGATGTTGGCCTGCTCGTCGAACCGGGCCTTGATCTCCACGAGTGCGACGACCTGCTTGCCGGCCTCGGCGGCGTCGATCAGCGCGTTGACGATCGGAGAGTCGCCCGACGTGCGATACAGCGTCTGCTTGATCGCCAACACGTTGGGGTCGGCGGCGGCCTGCTCGATGAACCGCTGCACCGTGGTGGAAAACGAGTCGTAGGGGTGGTGGACCAGGACGTCGCCGTCGCGCAGTGCCGAGAAGATGCTCTTGGGTGTCTCGCGTTCACCGAACGCCGGGGGAGTGGCCGGCACGAACGGCGGGTCCTTGAGCGCGGGCCGGTCCACCCCGTAGACCTGCCACAGCGAAGACAGATCGAGCAGACCCGGCACCTCGACGACATCGCCTGGGTCGACGTCGAGTTCGCGCAACAGCAACTCGAGCATGCCCTCGGTCATGTCGTCGGAGACTTCGAGACGCACCGGAGAGCCGAAGCGCCGCCGGGCCAGTTCCCGCTCCAGTGCCTGCAGCAGGTCCTCGTCGCGGTCCTCCTCGACCTCGAAATCCGCGTTCCGGGTGATGCGGAACGCATGCTGCTCCACGATCTCCAGTCCCGGGAACAGCACCGGCAGGAACGCCGCAATCAGCTCCTCCATCGGCAGGAAGCGCACCTCGCCGGGCTTTTCGGCACGGGCCGAGAGCTCGACGAACCTGTCGACGTTGTCGGGCACCTTGATTCGGGCAAAGTGCTGACCGCCGTCGTCGGGTTGCTTGACGGTGATCGCCAGGTTGAGGCTCAGGCCGCTCACGAACGGGAACGGATGGGCCGGGTCCACCGCCAGCGGGGTGAGCACCGGGAACACCTGCTCGTGGAAATAGGTCGACAGTTCGGCGCGTTCGGCATCGTCGAGTTCGGCCCAGTTGACGATGACGATGCCCTCGTCGGCCAGTGCGGGCCGCACGCTGTCGAGGAACACCCGCGCCTGGCGGCTGGCGATCTGTTGGGTGCGCTCGCTGATCCGGCGGAGCTGCTCGCGCGGTGAGAGCCCGTCGGCCGAGCGCACCGACAACCCCATCTCGTCCCGACGCTTCAGGCCGGCGACCCGCACCATGTAGAACTCGTCGAGATTGGACGCGAAGATCGCGAGGAACTTCAGCCGTTCGAGCAGCGGCATGGACGGGTCGGCGGCCAGCGCGAGCACCCGCGCGTTGAAGTCCAGCCAGCTCAACTCCCGGTTCAGATACCGGTCCTCGGGCAGCGGGTTGTCGACCGGCGGCGACGTCGCAGCCGGTGGCGCCTCGGGCGCCGGACCCACCTCGGCCGGGACCGTCGGAAGTCCGTTGGTCGCTTCTGGGCTGTCCGGTCGCGTCTGCGCTTCGGTCATGGCACTGATGATTCCCTATCGGCTGGCCCTCTTGCTACCGAGACGGGTCAATGTTCACCGATCGTGCCGTTCCCTGCGCGACGGCGTGCGCGGTGGCGCGCCCCACGCCCAGGGCGCGGGCGGAGACGAGGTCCTCGGGGGTGTCGATGTCGTTGCGCAGCCCGGGCCAGGCGCCGGTGAGTTCGATCGCACCCGAACCGCGATGCCGCTGTGCCGAGTCGGGTCCGAAATGCGGATCCAGCCCCGCGTCGAAGGAGAACAACGCGGCGGTTCCGGTGCCGTGCCGATCGGCGACGAAGCTGCGGCGATGGCGCCGCGCCATCGTGATCGCCTCGGCGAGTTCGCTGCTGCGCAGCGCAGGCAGATCACCCTGCAATGCAATGACGTTCGCGGTGTGCCGGCGCACCCTGATCTCGGCCGAGCGCAGCGCGTTGTTCAACGGGTCGTGATGGCCCGCCGGGGTCGGGTCGGGCAGTACCAGCGCACCCAGGCGTTGCGCGGCCTCGGCGGCGGTGTCATCGGGAGTGACCACCACGACCGTGCCCACCGCCGGCACCGCCGTCGCCGCGGCGATCGTGTCGATCAGCATGGCCAGCACGACGTCCTCGCGGACGCCGGCGGAGAACACCGGAGCCAGCCGGGTCTTGGCTGCGGTGAGCCGCTTCACCGCGATCACCAAGCCGACGTCGGCGACGGTGATGTCGTTGCCGGTCACGAGGTCCTCACGAGCGCCATCCTGCCAGCCCCGACGCCAGCGCTACGCTGAAGCCGTGGTCGAGGCGGCAGTGATGGGGGCAGGAGCGTGGGGGTCGGCACTTGCCAAAGTGCTCGCCGACGCCGGGAACAACGTCACCTTGTGGGCCCGCCGACCCGCGTTGGCCGAGCTGATCAACCGCAGCCACCGCAACCCCGACTATCTCGATGTGGAGCTACCGGTATCGGTGCGCGCCACCAGTGACCCCGCCGAAGCGCTCGCCGGGGCGTGCACGGTGTTGCTGGCGGTGCCCTCGCAGTCGCTGCGTGCCAACCTCACCGGATGGGCGGAGTGCATCGGCAGCGACGCCACCATGGTCAGCCTCGCCAAAGGCGTCGAGCTGGGCACCCTGATGCGGATGAGTCAGGTCATCACCCAGGTCACCGGCGCCGACCAGGGCCGGGTGGCCGCGCTGACCGGTCCCAACCTGGCCAGCGAGATCGCCCAGGAGCAACCGGCGGCCACGGTCATCGCCTGCAGCGATTCGGGCCGGGCGGTGGCGTTGCAACGCGCGATGGCCACCGGATACTTCCGGCCGTACACCAATTCCGATGTGGTCGGCGCCGAGATCGGCGGAGCCTGTAAGAACGTGATCGCGCTTGCCTGTGGCATGGCGGCCGGGTCCGGGCTCGGCGAGAACACCGCCGCGGCCATCATCACCCGGGGGCTGGCCGAGATCATGCGGCTGGGAATCGCGTTGGGCGCCAAGCCGGCCACGCTGGCCGGCCTGGCCGGTATCGGCGATCTGGTGGCCACCTGCATGTCGCCGCACTCGCGCAACAGGTCCTTCGGCGAACGGCTCGGCAGAGGCGGCACCATGGAGGCGGCGCTGGCCGCCACCGGTGGCCATGTCGCCGAGGGCGTCACCTCGTGTGAGTCGGTGCTGGCACTGTCCTCGAGCTATGGCGTCGAGATGCCCCTGACCGAGGCGGTGCACCGGGTGTGCCACAAGGGTCTTTCCGTCGACGAGGCGGTGGCACTGCTGCTGGGCCGCACCACCAAGCCGGAATGAACGCCATGGGCAAAACCCCCGGCGATTCCACAAGAAGCGTCAAAGCGGTTGGTTCAGAACCGATTCCGGGATCGCCCGTCGGGCCGGTGCCGGTGCCGGCGGCGGTCTATCACCTCGCGGCCGACGAGGACGTCACCTCCGACAGCTACGGCCGGGCGTCCAATCCGTCGTGGCGGCAGCTGGAATCGGCGTTCGCCGCACTCGAGGGTTCCACCGGCGCGGTCGCTTTCGGTTCCGGGATGGCCGCTCTCACGGCCGTGTTGCGGGTCCTCGCCGAGCCGGGTCGCACCGTCGTCGTCCCGGCCGACGGCTACTACCAGGTCAGGGCCTACGCCGAGGAGTACCTCGCGGCCCGGGGAGTCACGGTGGTACAGGCCCGGTGTGAGCAGATGTGCGATGCCGCCGCCGGGGCCGATGTGGTGCTCGCCGAGACCCCGTCGAACCCCGAACTCGACGTCGTGGACCTGCACCGGCTCGCGCTGACCTGCCGCGCCCAGGGCACTGTGCTGATCGTGGACAACACCACCGCCACCCCGCTCGGGCAGCAGCCGCTGTCGCTGGGCGCCGACCTGGTGGTCGCCAGCGCGACCAAGGCGCTGTCCGGTCACCACGACGTGCTCGCCGGTTATGTCGCCGGCAGCCATCCCGATCTGATCGAGCGGGTGCGCCGCGAACGCCTGCTGTCCGGATCCATCCTGGGTGCCTTCGAGGCGTGGCTGGTACTGCGGAGTCTGGGCAGTGCAGGGTTACGGTTCGAACGCCAATGCCAGAACGCGGCAGCGGTCGCACTGATGCTGAGCTCGCATCCCGCGGTGCGCTCGGTGCGCTATCCCGGGTTGCCCGGCGATCCGTCGCACCCGGTCGCCTCCGCCCAGATGCGCCGGTTCGGTGGCCTCGTGTCGATCGAGCTGGCCGGCGCCGAGGCGGTGCACGAGCTGGTGCGCAGAAGCGAGCTGCTGGTGGCGGCGACCAGCTTCGGCGGCATCCACACCACGATCGACCGCCGGGCCCGGTGGGGCGACGACGTCAGCCCCGGTTTCGCCCGGATCTCGCTGGGCATCGAGGACACCGAGGACCTGCTGAGCGACCTGGAACAGGCACTCGGAGCGGCGTGAGGCCGCGGGCGTGCCCTGCGGTTGCGCGGCAGGGCGGTAGCCTCTCTAGGTTGTGAGTGCCCGCATCCGTGTCGCCGTCGTCTACGGCGGCCGCAGCTCCGAGCACGCGATCTCGTGCGTCTCCGCGGGCAGCATCCTGCGCAACCTCGACCCGCAGCGCTTCGAGGTGGTGGCGGTCGGCATCACCCCGGAAGGTTCCTGGGTGCTCACCGACGGGCGGCCCGAGACGTTGGCCATCACCGACGGCACCCTGCCCGGGGTGACCCCGTCCTCGGGTACCGAGCTGGCCCTGGCCGCCGACCCGGGCCGGCGCGGCCAACTGGTCTCGCTGGGGGAGAGCGCCGGCGACCTGCTCGCATCCGTCGACGTGGTCTTTCCGGTCCTGCACGGCCCGTACGGCGAGGACGGCACCATCCAGGGCCTGCTGGAGTTGGCCGGGGTGCCCTACGTCGGGGCCGGGGTGCTGGCGTCGGCGGCCGGCATGGACAAGGAGTTCACCAAGAAACTGTGGGCGGCCGAGGGGCTGCCCCTCGGAGACCACGTGGTGCTTCGGCCGCGCCATGCCGCACCGTCGCTGGAGCAGTGTGAGCGGCTCGGCCTGCCGGTGTTCGTCAAACCGGCCCGCGGCGGCTCGTCGATCGGTGTCAGCCGGGTGGCGAGCTGGGACCTGCTGCCCGCGGCCATCGAGATGGCGCGCCGGCACGACCCGAAGGTGATCGTCGAGGCGGCGGTGGTGGGCCGGGAACTGGAATGCGGCGTTCTGGAGTTCCCCGACGGCCGCGTCGAGGCGAGCACCGTCGGCGAGATCCGGGTGGCCGGTGTTCGCGGCCGCGAGGACGGGTTCTACGACTTCGAGACGAAATATCTCGACGACGGCGCCGAACTGGACGTCCCGGCCAAGGTCGACGACGGCGTCGCCGAGGAGATCCGCGCGCTGGCGATCCGCGCCTTCCACGCCATCGACTGCCAGGGTCTGGCCCGGGTCGATTTCTTCCTGACCGACAGCGGACCGGTCATCAACGAGATCAACACGATGCCGGGATTCACCACCATCTCCATGTTCCCCCGGATGTGGGCGGCCAGCGGCGTCGACTACCCGACGCTGCTCGCCACGATGGTGGACACCGCGATCGCCCGGGGCACCGGGCTGCGATAACGCCCCCGCGGTGTGCGCGAGCGTACGGTTTGTGACGAAAATCGCCTGTTTTCGCGCAGAATGCGTACGCTCGCGCGGCCAGAAGCAGTTCAGCGCGCCGGGGCCGGGTCGATCGGCCGGGCCGGCAGCGTCTCGTCGATCACCGTCGAGAGGAGCTGGATGGGGGTCGGTCCGGAGCCGGCGGGTAAGGTGAGCGCGACATAGACCGGCCGGTCCACCGCATACCAGGTGCTCCGGCCCTCCGCCGCATCCCCTGCTTCGCCCACTGGGTTTTCTCCCACCCCTGCTTCGCCCACCCGGAACCACTGCACCGCATCCACCATCTGGATCGGTGTCCCCACCGTGAATTCGGCGGGACGGTCCAACCCACAGCGCAGGATCAGCGCCTCGCCGCCGTCCTCGGGCTGCCACGCCGCGGTGCCGGCCGGGGCGGGCTCGATCACCTCGGCGCGCTGATAGTCACCCAGCGCGTCGGGCAGTGCGCCGATCAGCGCCGTGCAGTCGGGACCGTCGGCCCCCGGCGCAGGAACCATCGAGATCCCCACCGGGGTCGGGGCGGGCTGGCGTTGCTGCACGGCGGCGACCGCGAGCACCGCGACCACGGCGCCGACGGCCACGACGAGAGCGGCGATCAGCACCGCCCGCGGGGGTCCATCGCTGGTCTGGGTGTTCACCCGCCAAACTCTAGGGCTGCACTCCGTCGGCGATCGGGCAGGTCAGCGTCCGGGTGATACCGGGCACCTGCTGAACGCTCGGCACCACCGAAGACCGCAGATCGGCCAGGGAGTCGGCGCCCACGCGGACCACGACGTCGTACGGGCCGGTCACGTACTCCGAGGACAACACCCCGGTCAGCCCCGCAAGCTGCTTGGCGATGACTTCGGCGCGACCGACCTCGGTCTGGATGAGAACGAAAGCCTCGACCACGCCGCAATACCTCCATCTGGCTGCATAGACTCCACGCCGCAGGGAACAAAAGTACCGCAGGTGGGCCGAGCGTTCAGGCCACGGCGGCGGCACGGGGTCGACGGAAGGATCCAGACATGGCGGGCGATCCCTCCGAGGCGACACTGGCGGGGTCGGGTGAGTTCACCGTCATCGACCGGTTGGTGGCCGGTCGGCGGCAGCCGCCGTGGGTCAGTCTGGGTCCTGGAGACGACGCCGCCGTCGTCGCGTTCCCCGACGGCCGCACCGTGGTGAGCACCGACATGCTCGTCGAGGACCGCCACTTCCGACTGGAGTGGTCGACACCCCACGACGTGGGCCGCAAGGCCATCGCCCAGAACGCCGCCGATATCGAGGCGATGGGCGCCCGGGCGACCGCGTTCGTGGTGGGCTTCGCGGCGCCGGCGCAGACCGGTACGGCGCAGGCGGTGGAACTTGCCGACGGGATGTGGCACGAGGCGGGATTGCTGGGGGCGGGCATCGTCGGGGGCGACCTGGTGTCGGCGCCACAATGGGTGATCTCGGTGGCCGCACTGGGGGACCTGGGCGGACGCGAGCCGGTGCGCCGAGACGGCGCCCGGCCCGGTGACACCGTTGCGGTGGCCGGGCACCTGGGGCAGTCGCAGGCCGGATATGCGTTGTGGCAGAAGGGAATCGAAGGGTTCCCCGAGCTGCGCCGGCGGCACCTGGTGCCGGAGCCGCCCTATGGGCAAGGGGAGCTCGCGGCGCGGGCCGGGGCAACCTCCATGACCGATGTCTCCGACGGCCTGCTGGCCGACCTCGGTCACATCGCCACGGCGTCGGGGGTGCTGCTCGATGTGTCGCTGGAGTCGTTGGCCGCTGACCTGGACGACGTCGCCGGGGCGGCCGCCGTGGCCGGCGGCGACGCCCGCGAGTGGGTGCTCGGCGGGGGTGAGGACCATGCGCTGGCCGCGACGTTCCCCGGCGAGCTGCCTGCGGGTTGGCGCCCGATCGGCCGGGTCGCCGATCCGGGCGGCGGGGCCCCCGGCGTGACGGTCGACGGTGCCGCGTGGGCGGGACACGCGGGTTGGGAGTCGTTCTGAGTCGCCGGGCACGCTAGGTTGGCCAGTCGTGACAGCACGCCCCCTGCCCGAGTTGGTGGACGAAGCCTGGGCCCGCGCCCTGCAACCGGTGGAGGCGCAGGTCGCCAAGATGGGCGAATTCCTGCGCGCCGAACTGGCCGCCGGCCACCGCTACCTGCCCCTCGGGCCCAACGTATTGCGCGCGTTCACCTTTCCGTTCGACCAGGTGCGCGTACTCATCGTCGGCCAAGACCCCTACCCGACACCCGGGCATGCCGTCGGGCTGAGTTTCTCGGTGGCGCCCGATGTGCGTCCACTGCCTCGCAGCCTGGACAACATCTTCACCGAGTACCGATCGGATCTGGGCCACCCCGCACCGGCCACCGGTGACCTGACCCCGTGGTCCGAGCAGGGCGTGATGTTGCTCAACAGGGTGCTCACGGTGCGGCCCGGCAGCCCGGCCTCGCACCGCGGCAAAGGCTGGGAAGCGGTGACAGAGTGTGCGATCCGGGCGCTGGTCGCGCGTGAACAGCCGCTGGTGGCGGTGCTGTGGGGTCGCGACGCGGCCACCCTCAAGCCCATGTTGGGCGACACTCAGACGATCGAGTCGGCGCACCCGTCCCCGCTGTCGGCGTCGCGCGGGTTCTTCGGCTCGCGGCCGTTCAGCCGCGCGAACGAGCTGCTGACGGAGATGGGCGCCGACCCGGTCGACTGGCGTCTGCCCTGAGCGGTCTCACCGCATCAGGGGACCGGCGACGGGGTCACCTCGGGCATGTCCGGCATCTCGGGCGAAGGAATGTCGACATCCGGTGAGGGCACCTCGATGGTGTTCTCGTCCTCGGTCGGTTCCGTCGTCTCGGCCGGCTGAGTGGTCTCCGACGTCGTCTCGGTGGTTTCGGTCGTCGTTTCGGTGTCGGTGGTCGAGTCGTCGCCACACGCCGTGAGCAACCATCCCGCGGCGAGTGCCCCGGAGACGGCGATCAGAGCGTGGCGAGCGATTCCGGCGTGCATCATTGAAGAAACCATTCCCATCCGGCCGGGCCCGGTGCCCGGCCTCAGGGAGAGGCGGTACCCGATGGGGTCGCCGTCAAACGACCGTCCGCATTCCCGGGCTGAGCGCCCGGTCGTGGGGCCGACCTAGCCGCGGGTGACCTTGCCGGCCTTCAGGCAGGAGGTGCAGACGTTGACGCGCTGCTTGTTGCCGCCCGGGCGCGTCACGGCGCGCACGGACTGGATGTTCGGATCCCACCGACGGCTGGTCCGGCGATGGGAGTGTGACACCGACTTGCCGAAGCCGGGGCCCTTCCCGCAGATCTCGCACACGGCAGCCATATGTAGAACTCCTCGAATCAGTACGTGGGGGTCTGGGTCCTGAGGCCGCAGGTAGCCGCGGCTCGACCCGACAACCCGACCAGGATACCGGCCATTGCAGGTATCGCCAAAATCGTCCGCGACCGCCCGATCCACAGCCGGGGCCGCCGGTTCCCGGTGGTGTCGGCGGCACTGGCTAGGCTGGCGCCCACGGCGGCAGCATACGGCGGCGTCGCCGGCGTCAGGTGCGTGTGGAGGTGGGATGTCGGCTGGGCTGCTCGACGCATCTGCGCTGCGACGCTGGGCGCATACCGCAGTCGCCGATCTGATCACCCACACCGACGAGATCAACCAGCTCAACGTGTTCCCGGTTGCCGATGCCGACACCGGTACGAACATGTTGTTCACCATGCGGGCGGCCTGGGCGCAGGCCGATGCGGCCACCGATTCCGCCGACGTCGCCGCGCTGGCGGCCCGGATGGCCGAGGGGGCGTTGCGCGGCGCCCGGGGCAATTCGGGGGTGATCCTGTCGCAGATCCTGCGCGGCCTCTCCGACGTGACCTCGGCCGCGGCCGAGGACCGTGGCGGGGCGCTGTCCGATATCGACGGCGCGCTGCTGGCCGCGTCGCTGCGGCACGCGGTCAGCCTGGTGGTGACCTCGATGGGCCAGGCCGTGCCGGGCACCATCGTGTCGGTGCTGCAGGCCGCCGCCGGCGGCGCCGAAGACGCGGTCGCCGACCGGGCGGTGTTGACCGAGGTCGTCGCCGAGGCCGCCGGTGCGGCGGCGGCGGCACTGGACCGCACCCCGTCACAGCTCGAGGTCCTGGCCGCCGCCGGTGTGGTGGACGCCGGGGGCCGTGGGCTGTTGGTGCTGCTCGACGCACTGAGCAGGACGCTGACCGGTCACGCGCCCCCGCGCCCGGACTATCAGCCCGCGCGGGTGCACGCGGCGACGGTGGGCCGGGCGCCCGCGCCGCCGCAGTTCGAGGTGATGTATCTGCTCAGCGGCTGCGACAGCGACGGGCTCGAACAGCTCCGGGTGCGCCTCGACGAGCTGGGCGACTCGGTCGCGATCGCGGCGTCGGGCTCGGGATCCGGGGCCGGCCCCGGGCACTACTCGGTGCATGTGCACGCCGACGACGCCGGTGCCGCGGTCGAGGCCGCGCTGGCCGTCGGAACGCCGAGCCGCATCCAGATCACCGCGCTGAGCGGGGGTGCCGACCGGCCTGCCGGTGGGTGGAGCCGCGGGCGTGCGGTGCTGGCGATCGTCGACGGCGACGGGGCCGAACACCTGTTCACCGGCGAAGGTGCGCAGACCCTGCGGCCCGAACCCGGGGCCCCGATCAGCGCCCAGCGGCTGCTGCATGCGCTGGTCAACACCGGCGCCGCCCAGGTGATGGTGCTGCCCAACGGATACATCGCGGCCGAGGAGCTGCTGGCCGGCTGGGCTGTCGCGTCGGACTGGGGCATCGAGATGGCGCCGATCCCGGCGGCGTCGATGGTGCAGGGCCTGGCTGCTCTGGCGGTGCACGATCCCGAGCGCCGGCTGGTCGACGACGGCTTCACGATGGCCCGTGCCGCTGCCGGCGCCCGACACGGATCGGTGCGGGTGGCCGCTGAGGAAGCTCTCACCTGGGCGGGAACCTGTCAGCCGGGCGACGGCCTGGGCATCGCCGGCGACGAGGTCGTCATCGTCGGCGAGAACGTGGTGGCTGCCGGAGCCGGTCTGATCGACGTGCTGTTGGCCGCCGGCGGTGAGCTGGTGACGGTGCTCACCGGCGACGGGGTCGGGGAGGACGTCGCCGACGCGCTGACCGCCCATGTGCGGGAGAACCATCCCGGTACCGAGATGGTGTGCTTTCACACCGGCCACGGTGGGGACGCGCTGCTGATCGGGGTGGAGTGAGATGGCCACCCTGGCTGACCGCCTCGACTTCGTGATCGGCAAGAAGGCCGCCGATCAACTCGCGCAGTACTTCGGCATCGGCACGGTCGGGGAGTTGGTGCGCTACTTCCCGCGCAAGTACAGCGACGCGATGACCGTCCGCGGAGAGGGCGAGACCCTCGATCTCGAGGAGGGCGAACACGTCACGTTCGTCGACACCATCGCCAAAGTCGAGTCGAAGTGGACCAACCGCACCCCCAAACGCGAGTTCCTGGTCGTGACACTGGGGAACCGCCGTCCCACGGTGACTGCGACGTTCTTCAACCCGAAGTACCTGAAGAAGACGTTGGTCGAGGGCGCCCGGGTGATGTTGTCCGGTGAGGTCGGCTATTTCCGCAGCACCATGCAGCTGACGCATCCGGCGTTCATGGTGCTGCGCGACGGCGGCAAGGGTGTGGGCAGCAAGTCCCTGACCTCCATGGCCGACGCGACCGGAGCGTCGGGGGAGGACCTGCTCGCCGAGTTGGAGAAGGATTTCTTTCCGATCTATCCGGCGAACTCCAAGATGCAGACCTGGGAGATCTACGCGTGCGTGCGCCAGGTGCTCGCCGTGCTCGACCCGGTTCCCGAACCGCTGCCGCAGGCCTATGTGCGCGAACACGGTTTGATGTCCGAGGACGCCGCGCTGCGGGCCATCCACCTCGCCGAGAACGCCGCCGAGCGCGCGCGGGCGGTCGAGCGCCTCACCCACGACGAGGCCGTCGGGCTGCAGTGGGGGCTGGTGGTGCGCCGGCACGGTGAGCTCGGGGAGTCCGGTCCACCGGCCCCACCGCGCCCGGACGGGTTGACGGCGGCCATGACCGACCAACTGCCGTTCGAGTTGACCGCCGGTCAGCGCGAGGTGCTCGAGGTGATCTCGGCCGAGCTCGCATCCGCGCGTCCGATGAACCGCATGCTGCAGGGTGAGGTCGGCTCGGGCAAGACGATCGTGTCGGTGCTGGCGATGTTGCAGTTGATCGACGCCGGCTACCAATGCGCGCTGCTCGCGCCGACCGAGGTTCTGGCCGCCCAGCACGCCTTGTCGATCCGCACCATGCTCGGGCCGCTGGGGATGGCCGGGCAGCTGGGCGGTGCCGAGGAGGCCACCCGGGTCGCGTTGCTGACCGGGTCGATGTCGGCGCAGCAGAAGCGGGAGGTGCGCGACGAGGCCGCCTCCGGGCAGGCCGGCATCGTCATCGGCACGCACGCGCTGCTGCAGGACGCCGTGGAATTCCACCGGCTCGGCATGGTGGTGGTCGACGAGCAGCACCGATTCGGTGTGGAGCAGCGAGACCGGTTGCGGGCCAAGGCACCCGAGGGTGTCACCCCGCATCTGCTGGTGCTGACCGCCACCCCGATTCCGCGGACTGTGGCGCTGACGGTGTACGGCGACCTGGAGACCTCGACCCTGCGTGAGTTGCCGCGCGGGCGTCAGCCCATCACCACCAACACGATCTTCATCCGGCAGAAGCCGGCCTGGCTGGACCGCGCGTGGGCGCGGATCGTCGAGGAGGTCGGCGCGGGCCGGCAGGCCTACGTGGTGGCCTCCCGGATCGACGAGAACGACACCGGGGCGCAGGACAAACCCGACAAGCCGGCCGGCAAGAGCACGAAGGGGAACAAGCAGGCCCAGGAGTCCGGGCCTGCGCCGGTGACCGTCGTCGACCTGTTCGCCCGGCTGCAGCGCGGTCCGTTGGCGGGGTTGCGGCTGGGTTTGATGCACGGCCGGCTGCCCGGCGACGAGAAGGACGCCGTGATGGCGGCGTTCCGTGCCGGTGAGATCGACGTGCTGGTGTGCACGACGGTCATCGAGGTCGGTGTCGACGTACCCAACGCCACCGTCATGGTGGTGATGGACGCCGACCGCTTCGGCATCAGCCAGCTGCATCAGCTGCGCGGCCGGATCGGGCGTGGCCGGCATGCCAGCCTGTGCCTGCTGGCGACCAACCTGCCCGAGGAATCCAAAGCGGGACAACGGCTCAAGGCGGTGGCGGGCACCCAGGACGGGTTCGAACTGGCCGAGCTGGATCTGCGTGAGCGCAGCGAGGGTGACG
>JAXHTL010000121.1:0-14762 GCA_034190095.1 Actinomycetota bacterium | reverse complement strand
TGAGCTCCAACGAGCACGTGTCGTCGCCGAGGCGGCTGCCTCGAAGCACTCAGCGTCGCTGACCGCGCTCACCGACCGGCGCCGCGCCCGCGTCGACATCGACGAGCGCACCGCGACGGTGGCCCGTCTGCTGGCCGAGTCCGATGCGGCGGCCGAGGAATTGGCGGCGTCCACGGAGGTGCAGGAGGACGCCGAGGCGGCCGCCGGTGCTGCCCGGTCGGCACTCGAGGCGGCGCGGGAGCGCGTCGAGACGGCGCGTGCTGCCGTGCAACGGGTGACCGATCGGGAGGAAGCCGATCGCCTGGCCGGCCGGCTGGCCAAGGTGGAGCGACATCAACTCGAACTCGACGAGGTGCAGCGCGAGCTCGCCGCCGTCACCGTCACCCCGGCGCTCATGGCGGCCATCGAGGACGCCGGCGCCGTCGTCGACCGCGCCACCGCTGCCGCTGAACAAGCCTCGGCGCAGGTCGAACTGGTGGCCGACACCGAGCTCGAGGTGGTGATCGGCGACGAACGGGTGTCGCTGCGGGCGGGCGAGCGCTGGTCGTCGGGGATCACCGGGCCCGCCGGCGTGGTGGTGCCCGGGACCCTTTCGTTGCAGGTGGTGCCGGGCGCATCGGCCGCAGCCACCCAGGCCTCGCTGGACAGCGCCGCGGCGGCTCTCACGCAGCTGCTCGACCAGGCCGGGGTCGGCGACCTCGGCTCGGCCCGTGCGCTCGACCACCGGCGCCGGGAGTTGATCGCCTCGGCCGACCGGCTGCGCGGGATTGTCGATGTCCTCACCGCCGACGACACCGTCGAGACCCTGCGGTCCCGGTTGTCGGTGTTGAAGGCACAGCTGCCCGCCGAGGACGGGCTGTGGGACAGCGCCGCCGGTGGCCCGCAGGACCCTGCTGCGCTGCGGGCCGAACTCGACGCCGCCACGGCCACCTACGAACGCCTGGTGCGTGATTGCGAGACCCACCGCAAGGTCGCCGAAGAGGCGGCCAAGAAGTTCGCCGAGCGAGGGCTGGGGGCGGCGCGGGCCAAGGAGAAGCTCAACGCCGCGCAGGCCGAGCTGGCCCTGGCCGGCCAGCGGCTGGCCGCCCAGCGCAGCGCCACCGGTGACGACGAACTCGCGTTGGCGGCCGAAGCCGACGCCGAAGCGGCCCGAGCCGCCGACCAACTCATGACCGGGCTGCGTGACCAGCTCGCCGGCCAGGCCCCCGATTCCGTGCTCGCCGCGCTCGAGGAGGCGCAGCGGCGCCATGACCGGGTCCACACCGAGCACGAACGTGCTGTCGAGGCGCTTCGTGAGGTCGCCACGCAGCTCAAGGTGTACGGCACCGAGGGACGCAAGGGCAGCTTCGATGACGCGGAGACCGAGCGGGCGCACGCCGAGGCCGAATTCCAGCGGGTGCAGCGCCGGGCCAAGGCCGCCCAGCTGCTGCGCACGGTCATGGTCCGGCACCGCGACGCCACCCGGCTGCGCTATGTCGATCCCTACCGCGGCGAGGTGGAACGGCTGGGCCGAATGGTGTTCGGCGAGAGTTTCGAGGTGGACGTCGACGGGGAGTTGCGCATCGGGCAGCGCACGCTGTCGGGGCGCACCGTGCCCTACGAGTCGCTCTCCGGTGGCGCCAAGGAGCAGCTGGGCATCGTGGCCAGGCTGGCCAGCGCCGCACTGGTGGCCAAGGAGGACGGCGTCCCGGTCGTGATCGACGATGCCCTGGGCTTCACCGACGCCGACCGGCTGGCCAAGATGGCCGATGTGTTCGACGCGGTCGCCGGTGAGGGTCAGGTGATCATCCTGACCTGTAGCCCACAGCGCTACGAAGGGGTGCGAAGCGCCCGTCACATCGAGCTGACGGCGTAGCCGGCCACCGGGGCGCCGGGAATCCCGGCGCCGGGCACAATGGACCCCGATGACGATGAACACCCGGCGGCAGCGGGCGCACGACCGCCTCGCCGGGCTGGCCGGGGTGCGTGCGGTGCGCCGACCGGTGCGCCCCGGGGACGCCGGTGAGCAGTTCGATGTCTACTACGTGCGAACAGGCCGCAAATCGGCGCACCCGCTGGTGGTCATCCCCGGCGGCCCCGGCGCGGCATCGGTCGCGCTGTACCGGGCCTTTCGCCGGCGCGCGGCGGTCGAGGGGCTCGACATCATCATGGTCGAGCACCGTGGCGTCGGCCTGTCCCGGTACGACGACGCGGGCAACGACCTGCCCCCGGAGGCCATCAGCCTCGAGGCCGCTGTCGACGATGTCGCCGCAGTCCTCGACGACGCCAAGGTCGATCAGGCCGACGTGTACGGCGCGTCCTACGGCAGCTATCTGGCCGCGGGCCTGGGGGTGCGGCATCCGGGGCGGGTGCACGCGATGGTGCTCGATTCGCCGCTGATGTCGGCCCACGACATCGTCGAGGCGCGCGCGCAGATCCGCCGGCTGCTGTGGGACGGTGCGGCGCCGGGCAGCGCCGATCTGGCGGCCAAGGTGTCCCAGCTGGTGGCCGAGGGAACCTTCAGCCCGCAGGCCGTCCTGCAGGCGGTGGGCATCTACGAGCTGGCCGGCCCGGCGGTGCTGCGTCGCCAGCTCGACCTGCTGCTGGCCGGCCACGACTGGGTCTGGGCGGCAGTCGGGTTGGGCAGCCGGATGCTGTTGCAACGTCAGACCCCCTACCACCATGAGCCGGACCTGGTCGAGCGCATCGCCTACCGCGAGCTGAACTACGGTGCGGTACCCGACGGCGGGCCGCTCGACCCCGCGGTCGCGTTCCGCGAGATCGCCTCGGGCGAGGTCGACTTCGTCGCCGAACCGTTTGATCTGTATTCGGCCATGCCCGCGTTCGGCTGGCCCACCGTGGTGGTCTCCGGCGGGCGCGACCTGACCACCCCGCCGGTCATCGCCCAGCGGGTCGCCGACCTGATCCCCGACGCGGTGCTGGTGTCGCTGCCGACCGCCGGGCACAGCATCCTCGACACCCGGGAACGAGCAGCCCTGCAGATCTGTCGTGCGGTCGCCGCCGGCACGATCGACGAGCTGTCGCGGCGGGCAGTCGAACTCGACGCGATGCCGGCGAACCTGACCATCCGGCTGCTGGTGGGCGCGGTCACCCTCGCGGCCAGGGCCGAGGCGGTGGTGCCGGCCTCGCTGCCGCGCGCGATGCGTCAGCTCACGGCTTCATGAATCCGACCGCCGAGTAGTCCAGATCGCCGATACCGGTGGGCCCGAAGTTGGCCAGGTTGCTGCGGACCGCGACGTTGCCCGGGGACTGGAACAGCGGCAGGCTGAAGCCTTCGTCCCAGATCATCTGGTCCAGTTCGTTGGCCAGCTCACGCGCTTCGGCCGGATCCAGCTGCGAGAGCGTCGTGTCGATCTGGGCGTCGATCTCGGGGCTGCCGATCTTGCCGAAGTTGCTCTCCCCATCCGAGGCGTAGATCTGGGTCAGGCTCGCCAACGCGAAGGCGTCACCGCCCCAGGCGAACTGGGCGATGTCGAAATTTCCCGGCGTCACATAATCGGTGAACAACTGGCCCCCGCCCACGGCGTTGAGCTGTAGTTCGACGCCGATCTGGGCCAGGTTGTTCTGCGCGATCTGGGCGATCGAGCGGGTGCTCTGAGCGTCGTAGAAGACGTCGCGCACCGTGAGCCTGCGTCCGTCCTTCTCCCGGAACTGGCCAGCCCCGTTGTCACTGAGTTGCCAGCCCAGCGCATCCAGATCCTCCTTGGCGCCCTCCGGGTCGTAGGGGATGCTGTTGTCCTGGTAGCCCTCCTGGCCGGCCAGGTAGATGTGGTTGTTCAGCGGCACCGGGTTGTCGACCAGGCCGCGCTGGGTGATCGAGGCGATCGCCTGGCGGTCGATGCCCTTGCTGATCGCGGCGCGCAGTGCGGGGTCGGCGAGGATCGACCCCTCCGCGCCGTTGAAGGTCAGGTGGTACCAGCTCGGCGACGGCGCGCGCCGGATCGAGATGCCCTCGGTTCGCCGGGCGATGGTCAGGTCATCCAGTGTGCCCAGCCCCACCGCGTCGATCGCGTTGTTCTGCAGCGCCGGAATCTTGGCGGCGTCGTCGAGCACGGTGTAGGTCACCGAGTCCAGCACCGGCGGCTCACCCCACCAGTCGGGGTTGCGGGTCAGCACGATCCGTTGGGCGCCGCGGTCGACGGTGGTGATCATGAACGGACCGGCAGACGGGGCCGGGCCGTCGAGGAATCCGCGGTTGAAGGCCTCGGGGTCCTCGGTCATGACCTTGGGAGCGAGCATCGCGTTGCCGGCGAACATGCCGCGCCAGTCGGCGAAATGCTCGGCGAAGGTGATCACGGCCTGTCGGTCGTCGACGCCGCGGGTCACCGATTCGACGCGCTCGCTGCCGTTGGGGGAGGCGAACAGGAACCGGTCGTCCTCGCCGCTGGTGGCGTTGATCTGCGCGGCGATGTCCTCCCAGGTGATCGGGGTGCCGTCGGACCACACCGCCTGCGGGTTGATCGTGTAGGTCACCACCTGCGGGTCGGTGCTGGTCAGCTCGACGTCGGTGAAGTAGTCGGTGTTGACCGTCATCTCGCCGTCGGGCTCGATGAAGAACGCGCGCGGCATCGTCCAGCGCAGCAGTGAGCCGAACTCGCCGAGGTTGCCGTCGATGTGCAGGTAGTTGAAGTTCGGCGGAAACCCCGACAGGGCCAGCCGCAGGTTGCCGCCCTGCTGCAGGGTGGCCGGGTCCTGCGGGTTGATGTCCGAACTGGCCCCGAGCTCGGCGTCACCGCCGGCCGGCGGCACCTCGGGGTCTGGGCTCGAGCAGCCGGTCACCACCAGCGCGAGCGCCGCGCCCACCGCGAGCAGGCGCCGCACCGCACCCGTGCGGCCCGGCCCGTGCACATCCGTGACTCTTCGCGGTCTCAAATAGCCCATGCGGACCGACTCTAATCGTGACCGGTCAGCTGTCGAGGTACCGCGGCCAGCAACCGGCGTGTGTACTCGTGCCTCGGACGCTCGAAGACCTGCGTGGCGTCCCCCTGTTCGACGATCGCGCCGCGGTGCATGACCGTCACGTCATGGGCCAGGTGGCGCACCACCGACAGGTCGTGCGAGACGAACAGATAGGCCAGGCCGAACCGGTCCTGCAGGTCGAGCAGCAAATTGATGATCCCGGCCTGGATGGACACGTCGAGCGCCGACACCGGCTCGTCGAGAGCCAGGATCCTCGGTTGCAGCGCGAGTGCCCGGGCGATGCCGATGCGCTGCTTCTGGCCACCGGAGAACTCGGCGGGATACCGGCTGGCGTCCTCGTGGCGCAGCCCGACGGTGATCAGCAACTCGGCGACCCGTTCGCTGGTGGCGGCCTTGTCGAAGCCGTTGGCCTGCAGGGGCTCTGCCAGCACGTCGAACACCGGGAGGCGGGGGTCCAGCGAGGCCACCGGATCCTGGAACACCACCTGCAGATCTTTGCGCAGCGCCCGCCGGGCTCGCCGGTCCAACGTCGCCACGTCCGCTCCGAGCACCTCGATGGTGCCCGACTGCGGGGTGTGCAGATCCAGGATCTGATGCAGGGTGGTCGACTTGCCTGAGCCGGACTCGCCGACGATGCCCATGGTGCGCCCCTGCCGCAGCTCGAAGCTGATCCCGTCGACCGCCCGCACCTCACCGATGCGACGTCGCAGCAGTATCCCTTTGGTGAGGGGATAGGTCTTGACCAGGTCGCTGACCCGCACGACGACCTCCGACCCCGGGGCGGTCTCGGCCCCGGCGGGTTTGCCGGGGATGCCGTAGATCTCGGCGGCGCTGCGCCCGACGACCTGGTCGCTTCTGATGCAGGCCACCGCGTGGTCGGGCCCCACCGGTGTCAGCGCCGGTTCCTGCGCACTGCAGGCCTCGACGGCCAGCGGACAACGCGGCGTGAACGGACATCCCGGGGGCAGCGACACCATCGACGGCGGCGCACCGGGGATGGGCACCAGGCGGGTGCCCTGCTGGGCATCGAGACTGGGCGCCGAGCCGAGCAGGCCCGCGGTGTAGGGCATGGCTCTGCCGCGGTACATCTCGGCCACCGGCGCGGTCTCGACCGCCCGCCCGGCGTACATCACCAGGGCCCGGTCGGCGAACTGTGCGACCACGCCGAGGTCATGGGTGATGATCAGCACCCCGGCGCCGGTGACGTCCCGCGCGGTGCGCAGCACGTCGAGGATCTGGGCCTGCACGGTGACGTCCAGGGCGGTGGTCGGCTCGTCGCAGATCAGCAGGTCGGGATCGTTGGCGATCGCGATGGCGATGACCACCCGCTGCCGCTCGCCACCGGACAGTTCGTGCGGGAAGGCGCGGGCGCGCTGCTCGGGCTGGGCGATGCCGACCAGCTCCAGCAGCTCCACCGCCCGGGTCCGGGCCGCGCGCCTGCCCACCTCGCGCTGGTGGATCTGGATCGCCTCGGCGATCTGATCGCCCACCGGGTACACCGGGGTCAGCGCCGACATCGGATCCTGGAACACGGTGCCGATGGAGTTGCCGCGGATGCGGGACATCTGTTTGTCGGGCAGACCGAGCAGTTCCTCGCCGTGCAACCGGACCGATCCGGCCACCTCGGCGTACTCGGGCAGCAGCCCGATGACGGCCATCGCGCCCGCCGACTTGCCCGCCCCGGACTCGCCGACCAGCGCGACGACCTCGCCGGAGTCGACGTGGTAGTCCAGGCCGCGCACGGCGTTGACGCGTTCCTCGTCGGTGGAGAACGCGACGGTCAGGCCGCGCACGTCGAGCAGGCTCACCGGGTCTCCTTCCCGCCGAACCGGCGCCGGCGCCGGCGGGCCGGGCGGATCCCCGGGTCCAGCGCGTCGCGCAGCCCGTCGCCGACCAGGTTGGCGCAGAACACGATCAGCACCAGGGCCCCGGCGGGAACCAGGAACACCCACGGGAACGTCGTCACCGATCCGGTGCCGTCGGCGATCAGCGTGCCCAGCGACACATCGGGCGGCTGGACCCCGAAACCGAGGAAGCTCAGTCCCGTCTCGGCCAGGATCGCCAGGCCGACGTTCAGGGTGGTGTCGATGATCAGGATGGAGGCCACGTTCGGCACGATGTGGCGGGCGATGATGCGCCAGCTGGGCACCCCCATGTAACGCGCGGCGACCACGAATTCGCGCTCGCGCAGGCTCATCGTCAGGCCGCGCACGATCCGGGAGCTGATCATCCAGCTGAACACCGCCAGCAGCAGGATCAGCCACAGGATGGTGCCCGATTCGCGGGTCTGGGGGGTGACGATGGCGATCAGGATGAACGCCGGGATCACCAGCAGCAGATCGACGATCCACATCAGCGCGCGGTCGCGCCAGCCGCCGAAGTAGCCGGCCACCGCGCCGACGGTGGCTGCGATGAGCGTCGAGATGAACGCCACGGCGACCCCGATCAGCATGGACTTCTGCATGCCGCGCAGCGTCAGCGCGAGCAGGTCCTGGCCGAGTGCGTTGGTCCCGAGCCAGTGCTCGGGGCTGGGCGGCTGCTGCAGCGCGTAGTAGTCGAGGTCGGTGTGCGAGTACGGCAGCAGCGGCGGCAGCGCGTAGCAGGCCACGAACATCGCGCACAGCAGCACCAGGGACACCACCGCGGGCCGGTTGCGCAGGAACCGTCGCCACACCAGCCGGCGCCGGGACACGAAGGCGCGCTCGGAGGTCGTCGGGGCCGGCTCGGTCATGACACCCGCACCCGGGGATCGAGCACCGCATAGATGACGTCGGAGAGCAGACCGGCGAGCAGGATCACCACCCCGAAGAACATCGTGATCGCCACGGTGATGTTGGTGTCCTGACTGGCCACGCCCTGGACCACCCATTCACCGACGCCGTGCCAGCCGAAGATCTTCTCGACGAACACCGAGCCGGTCACCAGCCCGCCCACGCTGTAGGCGAACAGGGTCGCCATCGGGATCAACGCGGTGCGCAGCCCGTGTTTGAACAGCGCCCTGCGCCGGGTCAGGCCCTTGGCCCGGGCGGTGCGGATGAAGTCCTGGCCGAGCACGTCGAGCATCGCGTTGCGCTGATAGCGGCTGAAGCCCGCGATCGAGGCCAGCGCCAGGGTGAAGGTGGGCAACACCAGGTGTTGGAGCCGGTCGACGAACCGGTTCCAGGCCCCGCCGACCACGTCGAGGGAGGTCTCACCGGTGTACTGGAACACCTGCACCCCGAGGATCGTGTTGACCTTCAGCGCCCCCAGGATCAGCAGGTTGGCGACGACGAACGTCGGCGCGGACAGGATGAGCAGCGAGACCACCGTGATCACCCGGTCGGAGAACCGGTACTGGCGGATCGCGCCCCAGGCGCCCACCACCACACCGATCACGGTGCCGATCACCGAGCCGATCAGCACCAGGCGCAGGCTCACCCCGATGCGCCGCCACAACTCCTCGCTGACCGGCTGACCGGCGACGGTGGTGCCGAAGTCCCCGCGGATCGCCCCGGACACCCAGTTCGCGTAGCGGACCGGGATCGGCTTGTCGAGATCGAGTTCGGCGGCCTTGGCGTCGATCACCGACTGGGGAGGCCGCGGGTTGCGTTCCAGCAGGCTGTCGAGCGGGTTGAAGGTCAGTGAGGTCAGGCCGAATGTCAGGAAGGACACCACACCCAGCAGCACCACGTAGTTGAGCAGCCGGCGCGCCAGAAATCGGGTCATCCGGTGGATCCGCCGCTGGGCTGCATGCGCACAGGGTAGGAGAAATGCCGGCGCCGGTCCCGCCGATGGGGTCCCGGGCGTGCCCGCCGGGGGGCTGCGCGCCTGCTGGTGACCTCCGGTTCGGCGAGCAGGGCCGGGGGCCGTCTTTCACAGCCGGGGCATAGGTACGACACAGCGCGCGCCTAGTCCGCCGGCACATAATGAGGCCGTGTCAGGGCCTCGGAACGCAGCTCCCGTCGACGTCGCGCGCGCCGCGATGTGCCGGGCCGACGGCAGCCCGATCCGCGTCCTGGTCGTCGATGACGAGCCGGTGCTCGCCGAGTTGGTGTCGATGGCGCTGCGCTATGAGGGGTGGGAGATCTCGACGGCCGGCGACGGTGCGGGTGCCCTCGCCGCGGCCCGGCAGAACCCGCCCGATGTGGTCGTGCTGGATGTGATGCTGCCCGATATGAGCGGTCTCGAGGTGCTCGGCAGGCTGCGCGAGCAGATCCCCGGGCTGCCGCTGCTGCTGCTGACCGCCAAGGATTCGGTGGAGGACCGCATCGCGGGCCTGACCGCCGGCGGCGACGACTACGTGACCAAGCCCTTCAGCATCGAAGAAGTCGTGCTGCGGCTGCGCGCGCTGCTCCGCCGCACCGGGGTGTCGGCCGGCGATGCCGGTGATGCCAAGATCGTCGTGGGTGATCTGGTGCTCGACGAGGACAGCCACGAGGTGACCCGCGCCGGAGAGGTGATCACCTTGACCGCGACGGAGTTCGAGCTGTTGCGGTTCATGATGCGCAACGCCAAACGGGTGCTGAGCAAGGCGCAGATCCTCGACCGGGTGTGGAGCTACGACTTCGGCGGTCGGTCCAACATCGTCGAGCTGTACGTGTCCTATCTGCGCAAGAAGATCGACAGCGGCCGGGAGCCGATGATCCACACACTGCGCGGCGCGGGGTATGTCCTCAAACCCGCCCGGTGAGCGCCGCCGGACGGTTGTGCGCCCACCGCGCAGCTGGTCGCTGCGCACCCGCCTGCTGGTGACCCTGGTCGCGCTGCTGGCCGTGGTGTGCGCGGGCATCGGTGTCGCCACCGAGTTCGCGCTGCAGCGCTTCCTGACCGCCCAGCTCGACGAACAGGTGGTCGAGGCGGGCAATCGTTCCGCGGTGATCTTCGAGTTCGGTCCGCCTCCGCCGCCCGGCGTGGGCCGCCCCACCCACCATGCGCCGCCGGGAATGCCGCCCCCCGGAATGCCTCCGCCGCCCGGTCCTGGGCCGACCCGCGACGACGGCGGTCCGGGTCCGCGGTTCCTCAATGCGCCCGGGCAGGCAGTCGGTACGGTCGGGGCCGTCGTGGTGGACGGCCGGCCGGTGTCGGCCGCGGTGATCACCGCCGACGGCGCGCGCGCGGAGATCGACGCGGCGGCGGCCCAACAGCTCGCCGACGTGCCGGCCGGTCGGGAGCCCACGACGGTGGTGCTCGACGGGCTCGGGCGGTACCGGGTGTTCGCGGTGCAGCCGGGCCGTCAACGGGCGACCGTCGTCACCGGGGTGCCGACCACCGACGTCGACGACACCCTGATGTGGGTGGCAGTGATCTTCGCCGTCGTGGCCGGGATCGCGCTGCTGGGTGCCGCCGCGGCGGGTGCTGTCATCGTCCGGCGTCAACTCGCCCCGCTGGCAAGGGTTTCGACGGCCGCGCAACAGGTTGCCGACCTCGAGCTGGACCGCGGGGAGGTGCGGTTGCCCACCCCGATCGTCAGGGTCGACCCGGCCGCGTCGCACACCGAGATCGGTCAGCTGGGCGCGGCGCTGAACCGGATGCTCGACCGCATCGCCGGTGCGCTGTCGGCGCGGCACGCCAGTGAGACCCGCGTTCGGCAGTTCGTCGCCGATGCCAGCCACGAGTTGCGCACCCCGCTGGCCGCCATCCGCGGCTACACCGAGCTGGCCCAGCGCAAACACGGCGAGCTGCCGTCCGAGGTGGCCCATGCGATGGACCGGGTCGAATCCGAAACCGCCCGGATGACGCGGCTCGTGGAGGATCTGTTGCTGCTCGCCCGCCTGGACAACGGGCGCCCGCTGGAGCGCGAACCGGTCGATCTGACCCGCCTCGTGGTGGACGCGGTCAGCGATGCCCACGTGGCCGGTCCCGAACACACCTGGGAGCTCGACCTGCCCGACGACCCCGTGCTCGTCACCGGCGACGAGGCCCGCCTGCACCAGGTCCTGGCCAATCTGCTGGCCAACGCCCGCACCCACACCCCGCCGGGCACCGTGGTGACCACGTCGTTGCGCGGCAGCGGTCGCGACGGGGATTCACCCTCCGTCGTCCTGACCGTCGCCGACAACGGCCCGGGTATTCCGGCCGCACTGTTGCCCGAGGTGTTCGAACGCTTCGCCCGCGGCGATTCCTCGCGCTCACGGCGGGACGGCAGCACCGGTCTGGGGCTGGCCATCGTCGACGCGGTGGTGCGTGCCCACGCAGGTGCGGTCGCTGCCGAGAGTGTCCCGGGCAGGACGGAATTCGTCGTCAACCTGCCCGGCGCCGCGCACCCGGCGGGGCATGGCGATCCGTCGGAGGCCCAGCGCAGCCCTGCGCACGTTGACAGGCCGGCAGGTCCCGGCAATAATCCCCGTTAAGACTACAATTCTGGTCAGTTGGACCAACTTTATGGGGAAATATGACAGCCACCGACGAGGTCGTCCACAACGCCGGGCGCTATGAACTGAGCCATCTGCGTGCGCTGGAGGCCGAGGCCATCCACATCATCAGGGAGGTGGCCGCCGAGTTCGAGCGGCCCGTGCTGCTGTTCTCCGGCGGCAAGGACTCCATCGTGATGCTGCATCTGGCGATCAAGGCGTTCCGGCCCGGCCGGCTGCCGTTCCCGGTGATGCATGTCGACACCGGGCACAACTTCGAAGAGGTCATCGCCACCCGCGATGCCCTGGTCGCCGAGCACGGGGTGCGCCTGGTCGTGGCGAGCGTCGAAGACGACATCGCCGCCGGACGCGTGGTGGACAACGGGCCGTCCCGCAACCCGCTGCAGACCGTGACGTTGTTGCGCGGCATCCGGGAGAACAGGTTCGACGCCGCCTTCGGCGGGGCGCGGCGTGACGAGGAGAAGGCACGCGCCAAGGAGCGGGTGTTCAGCTTCCGCGACGAGTTCGGCCAGTGGGACCCCAAGAACCAGCGCCCCGAGGTGTGGCACCTGTACAACGGCCGGCACCGCAAGGGTGAGCACATCCGGGCCTTCCCGCTGTCCAACTGGACCGAATTCGACATCTGGTCCTACATCGGCGCCGAGAAGATCACCTTGCCCTCGATCTACTACGCGCACCGCCGCAAGGTCTTCGAGCGCGACGGCATGCTGCTGGCCGTACACGAGTATCTGCAACCCGGCCCGAACGAACCGGTGGTCGAGAAGTCGGTGCGCTTCCGCACCGTCGGTGATGTCACCTGCACCGGCTGTGTGGAGTCCGAGGCGGCCACCGTCACCGAGGTGATCGCCGAGACCGCGGTGTCCCGGCTCACCGAGCGCGGGGCCACCCGTGCCGACGACCGGATCTCGGAGGCAGGTATGGAAGACCGCAAGCGTGAGGGGTACTTCTGATGAGCGCTTGCGCGAAGAACAGAGCACTTCTGATGAGCGCTTGCGCGAAGAAGCGAGGATTCTGATGAGCGCGACCGACATCCGGGCCGCGGAAGCGACCCTGACCAAGCCCACCGCGACGCTGTTGCGGATCGCGACCGCCGGATCGGTCGACGACGGCAAGTCCACCCTGATCGGCCGGCTGCTGTTCGACTCCAAGGCCGTCATGGAAGACCAGCTGGCCTCGGTCGAGCGGACCTCGCGGGAGCGGGGACACGACTTCACCGACCTGGCCCTGGTCACCGACGGCCTGCGCGCCGAACGTGAGCAGGGCATCACCATCGACGTCGCCTACCGCTACTTCGCCACCGCCAAACGCAAATTCATCATCGCCGACACCCCCGGTCACATCCAGTACACCCGCAACATGGTGACCGGCACGTCGACCGCACACCTGGCGATCGTGCTGGTCGATGCCCGCCACGGGTTGCTCGAGCAGTCGCGCCGGCATGCGTTCCTGGCGTCGCTGCTGGGTGTCCAGCACGTCGTGCTGGCCGTCAACAAGATGGACCTGATCGACTGGGACGAAGCACGATTCGAGAAGATCCGCGACGACTTCCACGATTTCGCCGCGCGTCTGGACGTCCACGACGTCACGACCATCCCGCTCTCGGCGCTCAACGGCGACAACGTGGTCAGCAAGTCCGCCGCCTCCCCGTGGTATGACGGGCCCACGCTGCTGAGTCACCTCGAAGACGTCTACGTCGCCGGCGACCGCAACCTGGTCGACGTCCGCTTCCCGGTGCAGTACGTGATCCGGCCGCAGACCCGCGACCATCACGACCACCGCAGCTACGCCGGCAGCGTGGCCAGCGGGGTGATGCGGGTGGGCGACGAGGTCGTGGTCCTGCCGGTGGGCCGGACCAGTCACATCGCCGCGATCGAGGGGCCGGGCGGACCCATCGACGAGGCGTTCCCGCCGATGGCGGTGTCGATCAGCCTGGCCGACGACATCGACATCTCCCGTGGCGACATGATCGCCCGCCCGAACAACCAGCCGCGCATCGCGCAGGAGTTCGACGCCACGGTGTGCTGGATGGCCGACGGCTCCTCGCTGGAGCCCGGGCGCGACTACGTCATCAAGCACACCACCCGCACCACCCGGGTCAAGGTCACCGGTCTGGACTACCGGCTCGACGTGAACACGTTGCACCGGGACAAGTCCGCGACCGCGCTCAAACTCAACGAGCTGGGCCGGATCTCGCTGCGGGCCCAGGTGCCGCTGCTGATCGACGAGTACAGCCGCATCGCGGCCACCGGCTCGTTCATCCTGATCGACCCGAACACCAACGTCACGGTCGCGGCCGGCATGGTGCTGCCGTCGGTCACGGCGCGGGCCGCCAGCCCGAACACGGTCCGCCACGAGTCGCTGTGCACCTCCGAGGACCGGCTCAGCAAGGGCAGGATGATCTGGTTCACCGGGCTGTCCGGGTCGGGCAAGTCCTCGGTGGCGATGCTGGTCGAACAGAAGCTGCTCGAAAAGGGCGTTCCGGCCTACGTTCTCGACGGTGACAACCTTCGCCACGGGCTCAACGCCGACCTGGGCTTCTCGATGGCCGACCGCTCGGAGAACCTGCGGCGGCTGGCGCATGTGGCCGCCATCCTCGCCGACTCCGGTCAGGTCGTGCTGGTCCCGGCGATCAGCCCGCTGGCCGAGCACCGCGAGTTGGCCCGCAGCGTGGCCCAGGATGCCGGTGTCGATTTCCTCGAGGTCTTCTGCGACACCCCGCTCGACGATTGTGAGAGGCGCGATCCCAAGGGGCTGTACGCCAAGGCCCGCTCGGGCGAGATCACCCACTTCACCGGCATCGACAGCCCCTACCAGCGGCCGAAGAACCCTGATCTGCGGCTCACCCCGGAACGCTCACCCGACGAGTTGGCCGCCGAGGTCATCGCACTGCTCGAGAGCCGCGCGCAGTGAGCGATCACGAGCTGGCCGCGCGGCTGGCCGCCGATGCCGGCACCCTGCTGCTCGACGTCCGCACCGAATTCGCCGATGCCGAGGCCGCCGAGCGGAAAGCTGCGGGGGACAAGCGCTCTCACGACTTCCTGATGGCCGCGCTGGCGGCCGAGCGGCCCGGCGACGCGGTCCTGTCCGAGGAGGGGGTCGACGATCCGGTGCGGCTCGGCGCCCAGCGGGTCTGGATCGTCGATCCGCTCGACGGCACCAGGGAGTTCTCCGAGCTGGGACGCACCGACTGGGCCGTGCACGTCGCATTGTGGGAGTCGGGGGAGCTGGTCGCCGGTGCGGTCGCGCTTCCGGCGCAGAACATGACGCTGGCGACCCCCACGGTCGGGACCCCGCCTCCGGCCCCGGAGGTTGCGCGCATCGTGGTGTCGCGGACCCGGCCACCGGCGATCGCGCTGGCGGTCAAGGAAGCGCTGGGCGGCGAACTGGTCGAGATGGGTTCTGCCGGAGCCAAAGTGGCCTCCGTCGTGCAGGGGCTCTCGGATGTCTACGTCCACGCCGGCGGTCAGTACGAGTGGGATTCGGCGGCCCCGG
>JAXHTL010000120.1:0-14944 GCA_034190095.1 Actinomycetota bacterium | reverse complement strand
CGGCGAGCGCGGGAACCAGCACGGCCAGCAGCAGGCTGTACGCCGGCGCGACACCGGCCAGGTGGGCGGTGACGCCTGCAGCGACACCGAGCGCCGTCAGGAGCTTCCATCGCAGGCCTGTCACGGGCGCATCGTAGGACGCGGCGGCGACAATTCGGGCGCACCACCCTGCGCCGAGATTGCCGTGGTGGTCGCTGTGCATCGTTGTCCACAGCCCTGACCGCACTCTCGGGCCCCGCGAGGCAACGATGTCGGCCACGACGGTCAGCATCGGCACATGGCACGGGTGTTCATCGGCAGCGAGGCGCTCGCCCGCGGCGGGCTGACCCGGGCGGCGCTGCGTTGGAACTACCGGCGCCTCTTCCCGGACGTGTACGTCGCAGCATCGGAGACACCGAGCCTGCGCGACCGGACCGTCGGGGCCTGGCTGTGGTCGCGTCGTGGCGGTGTCGTCACCGGTCGCGCGGCCGCAGCCCTGCACGGCGCGCGATGGGTCGACAGGACCGTACCGGTCGAGATGGTGTTTCGTTGCGGTCGGCCGCCACCGGGCATCGTCACCCGCAATGAACGTCTCGACGGCGACGAGGTCACCGAGATCGCCGGCCTGCCGGTCACCACCGCGCAGCGCACCGCACTCGATCTCGCCCGCCACTTGCCGCTCAACCGGGCGGTGGCAAGCCTGGACGCTCTCGCCCGAGCGACCGGCGTCGAGTCGGTCGACGTGCTCACCCTGGCGCAGCGGTATCGCGGGGCGCGCGGGGTCGGCCGCGCGGTCACCGCGTTGAGTCTGATGGACGGTGGCGCGCAATCCCCGCGCGAGACGTGGCTGCGCCTGATCCTCGTCGATGAATGGCTGGATCCGGTGCGCACCCAGATCGAGGTCGCCGAGGGTTCGCAGGTGGCTTACATCGACATGGGCTATGACGAACCGATGGTGGGCCTGGACTACGAGGGCAGTCACCACAGCGAGGACCGGGCCACCTACGTCTACGACATCGGACGCGCCGAGTTCGTGGCCGGACACGGGTGGGAGGACATCCGGGTCGTCAGCGAGCACGGAGCAGCCTTTGTCAAACACCGGGTTCGCCAAGCCTTCGAGCGGCGGGGCTTCACGCCGAGATTGCGTCGACGGTCGTGACTGCTGGCTCGCCGCAGCCCTGACCGCAATCTCGGCAACGGCGTCGAACAGCAAACGGGGGCCCAGCCGTTCGGCTGGGCCCCCGGGGAGACGACTGCTACTGGTGCGTCTCCTGACGCTTCTCTGCGGCGTCGGCGCCGGAGCGGGCCGCTTCGGCCTGCGCTTCCTTCTCGGCGACGTCGCGCTGGGCGTCGGCCTTGTCCTGCTGGGCCTTGCCCTCTTCGATCATGTCGTCGCGACCGGTGACCGTGCCGACGGCTTCCTTCGTCTTGCCCTTCACGTCCTCGACGACACCCTTGATGCCTTCTTCGGTACCACTGTTCTTGTCAGCCATTGTGACCCTCCGCTCGTGTGGACAGGTAGTGCATCGCCCGCTTCTTGAGCTCGAACCAAGTTTTCCCGGTGCCTCAGCGAGCTAAACGAGTGATCTGTGTCGCAGCGAAAGCGTCTCTGTGGCAACGCGATCGGACACCGCTCTTTCCGTCTCGGGCTGACTGGTTTGGCCCTGGTGACCGAGGGGGTACTGATCAGTCACCATGTCCAGCATTCACACAGCGTCGTCACTGCATCATGGGCGCCAACATCAGGAAAGCGGCCGCGTACACCGCCACCGCGATCAACACCAGGCCCACCAGCACCACCCCGGCGATCATCAGAATCCGGCGCAGGGGCCTGTCGGGCGGATCGGTCCCGGCAGGGACGTTTTTGTCCATGACATGCGGATACCCGAGGCATCGAGGTACCTAACGTCGTTCAGTTCTGCCCGGGAGCGCCCATGACTGGCAAGCCGTCAGCCTGGGGTAGTCTCGCTGGGAAGTTTCCAGGAGGTCAGATGGCCGAAGTCGTGAGCCGCAGCAACGGGCATTCGCACAGCCCGCAGGCGGTCGAACTGCGGGTGGCCGCGTCGCTGGAGAATCTGGCGGTGCTGCGCACGCTGGTCGCCGCGGTCGGCACCTTCGAGGATCTCGACTTCGACGCCGTGGCCGACCTGCGGCTGGCCGTCGATGAAGCCTGTACCCGGCTGATCCGCTCGGCGGTGCCCAACTCCACGCTGCTGGTCGTGGTCGACCCACAGCCCCAGGCGCTGTGTGTGCACGCATCCACGACCTGCGAAAGCGCCGACATCCTCGCCCCGGGCAGTTTCAGCTGGCATGTGCTGACCTCGCTGACCGACGAGGTGACCACGTTCACCAACGGTTCGTCGCCCGACGGCCAGGTGTTCGGCATCTCCCTGACGACGCGACGAGCGAGTTCCTTGCAGTGACCCGGTCGTCCTCCCAGGGTTCGTCATCACGACCGAGCTCTGAATACGCGGACGTTGCCGACATGTTCCGCGAGTTGGCTGAACTCGACGACGGCTCGGCAGCGTTTCAACGCCAGCGCGACCGCATCGTGGAGCGGTGCCTGCCGCTGGCCGATCACATCGCCCGCCGGTTCGACGGACGCGGCGAGCCGCGCGACGACCTCGTGCAGGTGGCCCGCGTGGGCCTGGTCAACGCCGTGATCCGGTTCGACGTGACGGCGGGCTCGGACTTCGTGTCGTTCGCGGTTCCCACCATCATGGGCGAGGTTCGCCGCCATTTCCGGGACAACAGCTGGTCGGTGAAGGTGCCGCGCCGGCTCAAGGAACTGCATCTGCGGCTCGGCTCGGCGACGGCGGAGCTGTCGCAGCGGCTGGGCCGCGCGCCGACGGCCACCGAGTTGGCCGCCGAACTCGAGATGGACCGTGACGAGGTGATCGAGGGCCTGGTCGCGGGCAGCTCGTACAACACGCTGTCGATCGACAGCGGTGGCAGCGGTAACGAGGACGCGCCCGCGATCGCCGACACGCTCGGCGATGTCGACAACAGCCTCGACCAGATCGAGAACCGGGAAGCGCTGCGGCCACTGCTGGAGCAGTTGCCCGAGCGCGAACGCACCGTGCTGGTGCTGCGGTTCTTCGAATCGATGACGCAGACTCAGATCGCCGAGCGGGTCGGCATCTCGCAGATGCACGTGTCCCGTCTGCTGGCGAAGTCGCTAGCGCGACTCCGGGACCAGATGGAGTAGCCGCGGGAGCTCGGCCTCGACGGCGCCGAGGGCTTCCTCGACGTCGGCGCAGACCGGCAGGGTCGCGTCGGGATCGCAGATCCGCAGTACCCGCTCCACGGCGGGACCGGACGCGAGCGCCCAGCGGATCTCCTGTCCGACGCATTGCACGTTGAGGGTGTGCAGCGCGGTGAACCCGGCGGTGGCGAAGAACGTCAGCTCTGACAGGTCCAGGACCAGCCGGGTGGTCCGGTCGGTCTGGCGCAGCGCGTAGTCGACGAACTCGGACCCGTTGGCCGCGTCGAGTTCGCCGGACGCCGACACCAGTGCGGTGGACTCCCGCGGCCAGTTCGTCTGGAATTGCGCGGTGCGGCTGACCAGCAGGTCAGGCGTGGGGTCCAGGGGACCGGTATCGGTGGTGGGCACGTGAGGCATGGTGAACTCCATCAGTCGGAAGTGTTTCCTGCTGTGTTCACGCCAAGGCTGGGCCCTAGTTCTAAAAGCCGGTGACGGGGATGAGGTGCCCCCGCGTGACGATGACGCTTTCAGAGGCTGTGCAATCAACCTGTTATGAACGATACGCCTCTCTGGTGATCATGGACAATGAATGTGAGAGCTTATTAACAAACGTTCAGGCCGCTCTTCACGAGCCCGTTACCGAATCCGGAGTTTCTGACGACAAGCATTGCTGCGCAACGAGATTCGGCTGGTGGTGTGCTACTGGCGGCGGGTGCGGGCACCCGTTACGGGATGCCGAAGGTGCTGGCGGGGGGCGGAGCCTGGTTGCGGGCCGGGGTGGCAGCGCTGCGCGACGGCGGGTGCGGCGACATCGTGGTGGTGCTGGGCGCCGCGGTCGTCGACGTCCCCGCTCCCGCGCGCGCCGTCGTCGCCGCGGAGTGGGCGCAAGGCCTGAGTGCCTCGGTGCGCGCGGGGTTGGGCGCGCTGGCCGATGACGTCGGGTATGCGGTGGTGACGACGGTGGACACGCCCGATGTCGGGGCGGCGGCGGTGCGCCGGGTGCTGGCGGCCGCGCGGGCGGCCGAGTCCGGTCTGGCCCGTGCCCGTTACGCCGGCCGGCCGGGGCATCCGGTGGTCATCGCGCGCCGGCACTGGCCCGCGCTGGCGGCGTCCCTGCAGGGCGACGACGGGGCGGGGCCGTTTCTGCGTTCGCGTTCCGACGTCGTGGCCGTGGACTGTGCCGATCTGTCCACCGGCGACGACATCGACCTGCGTTAGCGGGTCCGCCGATCGGGGGACAGCGGGTTCACCCGGTCGAAGGGCCGATCGTGGTACAGACGCGGCGCGCTCGGTGGGCGAGAGTTGTCATGTACGAAACGCCCACCTGACCAAGGAGATCGACATGAGCCGCTTCGCCCGCCTGATCGCTGCGCCCGCCCTGTCCGCCGGCATCCTGGCCGGCGTCGTGCTCGGTCCGGCCGGGACGGCCAACGCGTCGATGACCATCCGCCAGGACGGCAGCATGGTTGCCACGCCCGACATCCACGCCCACCAGACGATGATGTACCCGCGTTTCGGCTACAGCTACTGGCCGACGCACGTCGGCGGCCCGCACACCGACACCACCGTGCATCACAGCCGCTGACATTCGCTGATCGGGCGCGCAAGAGCACCGCGGGGGTGCTGTTGCGCGCCCGATTCGCCTCAGTCGAGCATCGCGTCGGCGAATCGGCGCACCGCATCGGCGCCGGTCTGTGCGGCCTGTTCGTGACCGGCGCGGGCCCGTGTCCCGAGTGCCCGCGTCACCGGGTGCAGGGTGACCTCGGCGAGCAATTCGCCGGTGGTCGGTTCACAGACGGCCCAGGAGTACAGCGTGTCGGACTGCCACTGTGCGGTGCGGGTGGCGACGTGGTCGTGACGGTCTTCGCCCAGGTCAGCCAGCGCGGGACGGTCATCGACCCGATCGTCGGCGCGCAGGGCGCGCAGGTACCACGCTCCGGCGTTGATCTCGACGGGCTCCATGCCGACAGCTTGCCACGGCCGCGGGTGCGCCCCGCACAGGGAGCAGCCCCGCTGCCGCCGGGCGGTGCCGGCGACAGCGGGGCCGTTCCACCCCTCGTTCCCAGATGGTGGAGCCGCAGCAAACGCGACCCGCCAATGTGACAAGACGATATACGAGCGGGCGGGCGCCGGGAAGTGTATTCACCAAAGTGTGAAAAGCGAGGAAAACTCGCCTCTACCAGCGCGTGCGAGCCGCGGATCGGTCAGCAATCGAAGCTTTGGTGAGGCTTTCCGGCGATCAACAGCAAAGACGCCAAGGATCGGCTTTACGAGCAAAGGCGCCGTGCGGCGGTGTCAGTCGCTCTTGATCTCGCAGATCACGGTGCCCTGGGTGATCGCCGAGCCCGGCTCGGCGGACAACCCGGAGACGACGCCGTCCTTGTGGGCGGTGACCGGGTTCTCCATCTTCATCGCCTCGAGCACGACGACCAGGTCGCCCGCGGCCACGGTCTGGCCTTCCTCGACGGCCACCTTGACCACAGTGCCCTGCATCGGCGCGGTCACCGAATCGCCGGAGGCCGCGGCACTGCCGCCGCCGCCACGCTTGCGGGCCTTGGGCTTCTTGCGCACGACCCCGGAGGCCGGTGCGCCGCCACCACCGAGGGCCAGATCGCCGGGCAGCGACACCTCGAGGCGGCGTCCGCCCACCTCGACCACCACGGTCTGGCGTGGGATGGTGTCCTCTTCCTCGATCGGATCGCCACCGGTGAACGGCTCGATGGTGTTGTTCCACTCGGTCTCGATCCAGCGGGTGTGGACGTCGAAGCCCTCACCGTCGCCGATGAAGGCGGGGTCGGACACCACGGCGCGGTGGAACGGGATGACGGTGGCCAGGCCTTCGACGTTGAAATCGTGCAGGGCGCGCCGTGAGCGCTCCAGGGCCTCCTGGCGGGTGGCGCCGGTGACGATCAGTTTGGCCAGCATCGAGTCGAACTGACCGCCGATGACCGAACCGGTCTCGACGCCGGAGTCGAGCCGCACACCGGGCCCGGTCGGCGCCTCGAACTTGCTCACCGGGCCGGGGGCGGGCAGGAAGCCGCGGCCGGCGTCCTCGCCGTTGATGCGGAACTCGAAGGAGTGTCCGCGCGGTGTCGGGTCCTCGGTGATGTCCAGCGCTTCGCCGTTGGCGATGCGGAACTGCTGGCGCACCAGGTCGATGCCGGAGGTCTCCTCGGTGACCGGGTGCTCCACCTGCAGTCGGGTGTTGACCTCGAGGAAGCTGATCAGGCCGTCCTGGCCGACCAGGTACTCCACGGTGCCCGCGCCGTAGTAGCCGGACTCCTTGCAGATGCGCTTGGCCGACTCGTGGATCTCCTTGCGCTGCGCGTCGGTGAGGAAGGGTGCGGGCGCCTCCTCGACGAGCTTCTGGAAGCGGCGCTGCAGTGAGCAGTCGCGGGTCCCGGCGACGACGACGTTGCCGTGCATGTCGGCGATGACCTGGGCCTCGACGTGGCGCGGCTTGTCCAGGTAGCGCTCCACGAAGCATTCGCCGCGGCCGAACGCCGCGACTGCCTCGCGGGTTGCCGAGTCGAACAGCTCGGGGATCTCTTCGATGGTGCGGGCGACCTTCATGCCGCGGCCGCCGCCACCGAAGGCCGCCTTGATGGCCACCGGGACGCCGTATTCCTTGGCGAACTCGACGACCTCGTTGGCGTCCTTGACCGGGTCGGGGGTGCCGGGCACCAGCGGCGCCTCGGCGCGGGCTGCGATGTGGCGGGCGGTGACCTTGTCGCCCAGGTCGCGGATGGACTGCGGGCTGGGCCCGATCCAGATCAGCCCGGCGTCGAGGACGGCCTGGGCGAAGTCGGCGTTCTCGCTGAGGAAGCCGTAACCGGGGTGCACGGCGTTGGCGCCGGATTTGGCCGCGGCGTCGAGCAGCTTCTCGAACACCAGGTAGGACTCGGCGGAGGTCTGGCCGCCCAGCGCGAACGCTTCGTCGGCGAGCCGGACGTGGGGGGCGTCGGCGTCGGGTTCGGCGTAGACGGCCACGCTCTGCAGGCCGGAATCCCGGGCTGCGCGGATCACTCGGACCGCGATCTCTCCACGGTTGGCGACGAGCACCTTGGAGATCTTCGAGCTGGCGTGACTGGCCACAGCGCCTCCTGTTGACACGATTTTTTAAGAGCTTCCTAAAGACGATATCCCGGGCAGTTTATGTGGCACACGTTGAGTCTCGGCGAGCCGGTCCCTTACCCGTCGGTAACCACACGGGTTCGGTCGCGCTGTCCGATCGTCCACGGCCCGCGCGGCCGAGCCTTCTCGCCATAAGCGTAGTTGGTTTCGTGTATTGTTGTTCGCACTATAGCGCTCGAGCGGGAAGGCTTCGCATCATGTGGTCTGCTGTGAACTTCATGACCCGGCCGGTGGTGACCGTTCGGCGTGACACGCCGTTGACCGAGGCGGGCGCGGTGCTCGCCGGCTACGGCTATGCCGCGCTCCCGGTGGTCGATGCCGACGGGCTGCTGCTGGGTGTGCTCACCGCCGGAGACGTGTTGCGCGGCAACCATCGTGGCCTCGCGACGGCCGGCGACGCCATGGCCTGCCCCGCGCTGGTCGCCGAGATGTTCGCCGACGTCCACGTCGTGGGCCAGTTGTTGTTGGGTCAGGGGATTCGCAGCCTGCCGGTGGTCGACGACGAAGGCCGGGTGATCGGCATCATCAGCCGGGGCGATCTGCTGCGCCTTGACCTGACCAGTGACGACGCCATCGCCGTGGGAGTGCAGAAGCTTCTCGACGACTACACCGGCAAGCGTCGCTGGATCGCCCAGGTGCGCGGGGGTGAGGTCACGCTGGCGGGACGATTCGACGACGATCCCGAACGCCGCATCGCCATGTCGCTGGCACGGACGGTGCCCGGGGTGACGGCCGTCCACATCGCACCCGTGCGCCTGTCGTCGGTGGCGAATCACCGGGCGACCTCGTGATCTGACCGTCACCGGGCCGCGAACACCCGGCGGGTTCGGCGCGGTACGGTAAGCCGCGGTGGGGTGCTGTCTTCACTCGTTGGCGGCCCGGCAGCTAGGGGGATCGTGACCGTTGACGCCTGGGTGACCCTGGCCGTGGTCGTGGTCACCGTCGTGGTGCTGGTCCTCGACCGATTCAACCCGTCGCTGGTGATGGGCGGCGCGGTCCTGACGCTGTACATCAGCGGTGTCATCGACTCCGGCCAGCTGTTGGCCGGCGTGGCCAACGAGTCTCTTGCCATCGTGGCCGCGCTGTACGTGCTCGCGGGGGCCGCCGACATCACCGGCGCATTCGACGGGGTGACGTCGAAGCTCCTCGGCAGGGCCGACCGCAGCAGGCCGCGCGCCGAACTGTTGCGGGTGTGCGGACCCTCGGCGGGGGTCTCGGCGTTCATCGCGAACACCCCGCTGGTGGCGATGCTGGCTCCGCGGGTGGTCCGGTGGTGCCGCCGGACCGGGCGGTCTCCGTCGCTCTACCTGATGCCGTTGAGCTACGCGGTCATCCTCGGCGGGTCGATGACCATGATCGGCACGTCGGTGAACCTGTTCGTCAACGACCTGATCGACTCGGCCGGGCTGGGCCGGTTGAGCGTGTTCTCCATCTTCGGAGTGGGGCTCCCGCTGACGATCGGCTGCGTGCTGCTCATGGTGCTGCTGGGTCCGCTGCTGCTCAAGGACCGTGCCACCCCGGGGGAGTCGCTGTCGGGGACCGAGCGGGAGTTCACCGTCGAGATGACCATCGCCACCAACAGCGCCCTGGCCGGTGCGACGGTGGCCGAGGCCGGGCTGCGCAACCTCGACGGGGTGTTCCTCGTGGAGGTCGAACGCGCGGAGCGGGTCATCGCGGCGGTCGGCCCCGACGAGCCCCTGGCGGTCGGCGACCGGCTGGTGTTCGTCGGCAACCTGGCCCGGGTGCTGGATCTGCAGAACATGACGGGCCTGATCTCGGCCGAGGCGCGCCACTTCGACGATCTGGCGCGAAATCCGCAACGCCAGTTCGTCGAGGCGGTGATCGGCGCCGGTTCGCCGCTGGTCGGATCGAGTTTGAAGGCGGCCGGCTTCCGCCGCCGGTACGGCTCGGCGGTCGTCGCGATCCATCGCGCCAGCCAGCAGCTGTCCGGCAAGCTCGGCGACGTCCGGCTGCGGGCCGGGGACGTGCTGCTCGTGCTGGCCGGCCCCGACTTCCTGCAGCAGTACCGCCAGCACCGTGATTTCGCGGTGGTGGCCCCGCTCAACCAGGACCGGCCGATCCGGCGTGAGCACACCAGGGTGGTCGAGCTCAGCATCGTCGCGCTGATCGTGCTGGCCGGGACGGGGCTGATGGATCTGCTCCAGGTCTCGTTGATCATCGCCTTCGCGCTCATCGTCACGAAGGTGGTGACCGTCGACGATGCGCGCCGGTTCATCAACGCCAATGTGCTGCTGCTGATGGCCACCAGCTTCGGCCTGGGCCTGGCCGTCGAGAGGAGTGGCCTGGCCTCGACGCTGGCCAACCTGGTCGTGGGCGCAGCGGCCCCGCTGGGCAGTATCGGGCTGCTGGCCGCGGTGCTCGCCGCGACGATGGTGGTGACCGAGGTGATCTCCAACCTCGCCGCGGCCGCACTGATGTTTCCGATCGCGGTGGCCGTGGCCGAGCAGGCCGATGTCAACGCCCTGCCCTTCGCCGTGGTGGTGATCTTCGGGGCGAGTCTGTCCTTCCTGACCCCCATCGGATACCAGACGAACACGATGGTGTGGGCGATGGGCGGCTACCGGTACACCGACTTCGCGCGGCTGGGCTTGCCGCTCACCCTTCTGGTGCTGTTCGCGACTCCGTTCCTGGTGCCGGTCTTCTTTCCGTTCCACTGATCGCGCCCACCGAGGTGGGCCGAAGGGGTGGGGTTCGTGGTCGGATTCGCATTAGACGATATGATGAATTGCGATTTTGCTCAATTCTTCATATGAACGGTGGTGCACGGATGGTGCCGAGTTTTCGCGATGGCGCCGAGCGGCCGCTCTACGAGATCAAGGCCAACCTGTTCAAGGCGCTCGCCCACCCCGCGCGCATCCGCATTCTCGAGATCCTGTCGGCGACCGGGCGGCCCACACCCGTCAGCGAGATCCTCGCCGAGACCGGGCTGGAGCCGACGCTGCTCTCCCAGCATCTGGCGGTGCTCAAGCGCCATTTCGTCGTCAGCGCCGAGCGGGTCGGCAACGCGGTGTACTACGAGCTGGCCCATCCGAAGATCTCGGAGCTGCTGCTGATCGCCCGGGTCTTTCTCACCGACACGTTGGGCGCTCGCCGCGATCAGCTCGAGATGCTGGGTTCGTTGCCGCCCGTCGGGCAGCCGTGATGCTCGTCGGCGCAGCGCGCCATGCCCGCTCGCTGCTGCCCGGCCGTGCCGACTACGCCGAGTTGCCGCGGTCGTGGCGGCGCGACGTGCTCGCCGGGGTCACGGTGGGCGTCGTCGCGCTGCCGCTCGCGCTGGCCTTCGGTATCAGTTCGGGTGCCGGGGCAGCCGCCGGTCTGATCACCGCGGTGGTCGCGGGACTGGTCGCCGCGGTCTTCGGGGGCTCGCAGGTTCAGGTGTCGGGGCCCACCGGGGCGATGGCGGTGGTGCTGGCCCCGGTCGTGGCGCACCACGGGATGGCCAGCCTGGCGCTGGTCACCGTGCTGGCCGGGGTGATCGTGGCGCTGGCCGGGGTGACCGGGCTGGGGCGGGCGGTCACCTTCATTCCCTGGCCGGTGATCGAGGGGTTCACCGTCGGTATCGCGGCCATCATCTTCCTGCAGCAGATCCCCGCCGCGTTCGGCCAGTCCGCTTCGCCGGGGGCGTCCCCCCTGGTCGCGGCGGTCCAGACCATCCTGGGTGTGGACTGGTCACTGGCCGGACCGGCCCTGATGGTGACCGCGCTGGTCGCCACCTTGATGGTGGCGCTGCCCCGGCTGCACCGGGGGATACCCGAGTCGCTGGCCGCGGTGGTCGCGGCGACCGTGGTGGTGGTCGTGTTCGGCCTTCCGGTCGCCAGGATCGGCGAACTGCCCACCCATCTGCCGGCCCCGGTGCTGCCCGTCGCCGACCTCGGCGCCCTACGCACCCTGTTCGGGGCTGCGCTGGCGATCGCCGCACTGGCCGCCATCGAGTCGCTGTTGTCGGCCAGGGTGGCTGCCACCATGTCGCCGACCGGCCCCTATGACCCCAACCGTGAACTGGTCGGTCAGGGCCTGGCGTCGATGACATCCGGTGTCTTCGGTGGCATGCCGGCCACCGGTGCGATCGCCAGGACCGCGGTCAACGTGCGATCCGGCGCCCGTACCCGGGTGTCGGCGATCGTGCACTCACTGGTTCTGCTGGCCGTGGTCTATCTGGCCAGTGGCCCCGTCTCGGCGATACCGCTGACGGCACTGGCCGCCGTGCTGATGGTGACGTCGGTGCGGATGGTCTCGGGCCGGACCGTCGTCAGGATCATGGCCTCGACGCGATCCGACGCGGCGACATTCGTGCTGACCGCCGTCATCACCGTAGGGTTCGACCTGATCGAGGCGGTCCAGATCGGGGTGGTCGTGGCGGCGGTCTTCGCGCTGCGCGGTGTCGCCCGGCGCAGCAGCGTCACCCGCGAGGAGTTACCCGGGCCTGCACGCCCCGGCGACGACGGGATCGCGGTGCTGCGCCTCGACGGTGCGATGTTCTTCGGTGCGGCAGAGCGCATCTCGAACACCATCACCGACGCCGACCATCCAGACGTCAAGGTCGTCATCATCCGGATGTCGCAGCTGGGCATGCTGGATGCGACGGGTGCGCACACCCTGGCCCAGATCGCCGGTGAACTCGAGTCACGTGGCATCACCGTGATCATCAAGGGGGTGCGTCCGGAGCACCGCGCACTGCTGGCCAACGTCGGGGTCATCGAATCGCTGCGGCACGAGAACCATCTGATCGACTCGCTCGACGAGGCGGTCGAGCATGCGCGCAGTCACATCTGATCACGCCCGATCTGGTGTCACCGGGCACGGCACCGCAGAAATGTGCTAATAGTCGGCAAAGCCGCGCCATGGACCGGGCCGATCAGAAACGAGCAGCGACCGATGCAGATCTGATGTCGAGCGATCTCGACGAGGCCGCGGCCGGCCGGGGAGTCGTCCCGCTGTTCCAGCGGGTGGTGTCGCTGCCGACCGAGACGGTGGTCGGCTACGAGGCGCTGGCGCGGTGGCCGGCGTTGGGCGACCCCGGGCCGCTCGACGTGTTCGAGCGGGCCAGGCGCAACGGCACTCTCGACGAACTCGACCATCAGTGCATCGACGCCGCAGCGCACGCCGCCCTGAACGGCAATTCCGTCGCCGGGATGCTGCTGCTGATCAACTGCGAGCCCACCGCCGCGCCGCCGGATGTCGCGGCGATGGAGTCGGTGCTGGCGGCCGCACGCAGCTTCCATCTGGTCTTCGAGCTCACCGAGCGCGAACTGCTGACCAACCCCAGCGCGTTGTTGCGCAAGGTGGCCGCCCTGCGGGCGGCGGGGTTCTCGATCGCGCTCGACGACCTCGGGGTGGATGCCGATTCGCTGGCGTTGCTCGATCTGGTCGCACCCGAGGTGGTGAAGCTGGATATGCATCTGATCCAGAGCCAGCCCAATCGGTTGCAGGCGCGCACGGTGGCCGCGGTGATGGCGCATCACGAACGGACCGGCGCCACGATTCTGGCCGAGGGGATCGAGACCGACGAACATCTGGAGCAGGCCCTGGCCTACGGTGCGACGCTGGGGCAGGGGTACCGCTTCGGGCTGCCCGGCGAGCTGGCGACGCCCCCCGGTGGCAGCTACCGGCCGACCAACACCGCGCCGGCGCCCATCCCGGCCCGATCGTCGGCCTTCGATCTGGCCGCTCCGGGACTGTTGACCCGCGGCGTCCGCAAGCGGACCCTGGTGCAGCTGTCCCGGCACATCGAGCGCCTCGCCTCGGCGGCCGAGAGCCCACCGATCGTGCTGGCCGCCGTGCAGCACGCCCGGTACTTCACCGGCCTGACGTTGAACACCTACCTCGGTCTTGCCGAAAGGTCGCCGCTGGTAGCGGTTTTCGGTGACGGAATGGCCGCCTCGCCGTGCCCGGGGGTCCGCGGGGTGGGGCTGGGCGAGGACGATCCGCTGCTGGCCGAATGGGGTGTCGTGGTGCTCGGCCCCGACATCGCGGCCGGGCTGATCGCGCGCGGGCGGACCCTCGACGACGTGGCCGGACGCCCCGTCGAACGCGACGAGCGCTTCGAGATGGTGATCACGTTCGACCGGACCCGGGTGACGCGTGCGGCGCAGAGCCTGCTCGACCGGTTGCGCGACGACGCCGGAGCGGCCGCGCCGGTCCGCTGACCGGTGATCGCCTACTGGAGCCGGCGTTTGATCCGGGCCAGCATCGCCGACATGCCGCGCAGCCGCAGCGGGCTGATCAGCGCGGCCAGTCCCAGCTCGGTGTAGAAGTCGTCGGGGACGCCGAGGATGGCCTCGGCGGACTGGCCGTCGAGACCGGTCGCCAGGATCGCGGCGAAACCGCGGGTGGTGGGCGCTTCGGCCGGTGCGCTGAAGTGCAGCTTGACCTGGTCGCGGTTCTCGGCGTCGACGTGCAGGAACAGCGGCGACTGGCATTCGGGCACCGGCTCCATCGCCGCTTCTTCGAGGTCGGCGGGCAACGCGGGCAGCTCGTCGGCGAATTCGAGCAGCAGGGCCAGCTTGTCCTGCCCCTCGACGTCCTTGAAGTCGGAGACCACCTCGGCCAGGGGGGCCGGCATCGCGCTCATGCTCAGGCCGGCGCCTCGCCCGGTTGTTCCCCGGCGACCACGGGCACGCGCACCGCGTTACCCCACTCGGTCCAGGAACCGTCGTAGTTGCGCACCCCCGGCATACCCAGCAGGTGGGTGAGCACGAACCAGGTGTGGCTGGAGCGTTCCCCGATGCGGCAGTAGACGACCGTCTCGTCGGTGGGCTTCAGATGGCCGTAGAGCTCGTCGAGCTCGGCCCGGGAACGGAACTTGCCGTTGTCGAGTGCGGCCTTGGCCCACGGGATGGACACCGCGGTGGGGATGTGTCCGCCGCGCAGCGCGCCTTCCTCGGGGTAGTCGGGCATGTGGGTGCGCTCGCCGGTGTACTCCTGCGGGGAGCGCACGTCGATCAGCGGTTGCTTGCCCAGGACGTCGAGGACGTCTTCCTTGAACGCGCGGATCGGTGCGTCGTCGCGTTCGACGACGGGGTAGCCGGTGCTTCGTTTGGACGGCACGTCGAGGGTGGTGTCGCGGCCGTCGGAGATCCACAGGCTGCGGCCGCCGTCGAGCAGCCGGACGTCGGGGTGGCCGAACAGGGTGAACACCCACAGCGCGTAGGCCGCCCACCAGTTGCTCTTGTCGCCGTAGATGACCACGGTGTCGTCGCGCGAGATGCCCTTGCGGTCCATCAGGTCGGCGAACTGCTGCCCGGTGATGTAGTCGCGCACGTGGGGGTCGTTGAGGTCGGTGTGCCAGTCGATCTTGACCGCGCCGGGGATGTGGCCGGTGTCGTAGAGCAACACGTCCTCGTCGGACTCGACGATGGCCAGCCCGGGCCGGCCCAGGTTGCCCGACAACCAGTCGGCGGTGACCAGGCGTTCCGGGTGGGCGTAGGACTGCAGGGCGGGGCTGGGGTCAGGCGGTAGCGGCACGTCACCACCCTACCGCCGGGGCGGCCCGCTTCCACCGCCCGACCTGCGGGTCCTGCGGGGCGGTGACGCCGGTCACCGCTGCGCTGGCGGTGTGCTTGGTGATTCCTGTTGATTCGCTGGGGATTTCGGCCGGCGCACAGT
>JAXHTL010000012.1:0-49506 GCA_034190095.1 Actinomycetota bacterium | reverse complement strand
GGGCGCTGGACCCCGAACAGGTCAATGCGCTGTCGATGCAGCTGATCTCGGCGTTCCAGGGGCAGGGTGTCACCATCGGTGCGTTCCTGTCGCACACCGCCTCCTTCACCTCGGCGCTGGCCGACCGCGATGAGCTGATCGGCCAGGTCATCGTCAACCTCAAGACGGTGCTGGGCACGTTGAGCGAACAGAGCTCCGAGGTCGACGAGACCGTGGTGACCCTGTCCGAGCTGGTGTCCGGGCTGGCCGCGGGCCGCGCCGAGCTGGCCTCCGGGCTGGCCGAGGTCAGCGCCGGCGCCGCCGACCTGGCCGCTGCGACCGAACAGATCCGCCAGCCGCTTCCGGAGGCACTGCGCCAGACCGACCGGGTGGCCGGCATCGTCGTCGCCGACCACGAGTACGTCGACGACCTACTCGACACACTGCCCGAGGCCTACCAGATCCTCGGCAGGCAAGGGATCTACGGTGACTTCTTCAGTTTCTACCTCTGTGAAGCGGTCCTCAAGCTCAACGGCAAGGGAGGACAGCCGGTGTACGTCAAGATCGCGGGTCAGTCCTCGGGACGGTGTGCACCACGATGAACCCGTTGAAACGCGATCCGGCCCTGCTCGGGGTGGTCGGTCTGGCGGTGGCGGCCGCCCTGACACTGCTCGGCCTGAACTACGACCGCATCCCGTTGCTGGACCAGAAGTCCACCTACGTCGCTGAATTCGCTGATGCGAGCGGTCTGCGCACCGGCGCCGCAGTGCAGGTCTCCGGGTTGCCCACCGGTGAGGTGACCGACGTTCGACTCGTCGACTCACGGGTGGTCGTGCACTTCACCGTCGACGACGACATCTTCCTGGGCGACCGGACCGAGGCCGCGGTGAAGGCCAGGAGTGTGCTCGGCGCCAAGATGCTCGAAATCACCCCGCGCGGCGACAGCGCCCTGTCGGCTCCGATTCCCACCTCCCGCACCACGCCGGCCTATCAGCTTCCCGACGCACTCGGTGATCTCGCCGAAACCGTCAGCGGGCTCGACACCGACGGGCTGGAACAATCGCTGCGGACACTGGCCCAGACGTTCCGCGACACCCCGGCCGACCTGCAGCTCGCGGTGGAGGGTGTGTCTCGGTTCTCGCGCAGCATCAACGAACGCGACGACGAACTGCGCGCCCTGCTGGTCGACGCCAACCGGGTGACCGGGATACTGGCCCGGAACAGCGACCGGGTCACCACGCTGGTGGGTGACACCACGGTGTTGCTCGCCGAGCTGCAGGCGCACAGCGCCGCCCTGGACCAATTGAGCGCCACGGTATCCCGGGTGTCCGGCCAGCTCACCGCGCTGGTCGCGGAGAACCGCGACACGATGCCCGAGGCGGTGGCCAAGCTCAACGGGGTCCTCACGATCGTCGACAACCGCAAAGAGCGCATCCAGGAGTCGATCACGATGCTCAACCAGTACACGATGTCGCTCGGCGAGGCGGTGTCCTCGGGCCCGTTCTTCAACGCCTACGTCGCCAATCTGCTGCCCGGCCAGTTCGTGCAGCCGTTCATCGAGTCGGCGTTCTCGGATCTGGGCCTCGACCCCAACGTCCTGCTGCCCTCCGAGCTGACCGATCCGCAGACCGGTCAGTCCGGAACGCCGGCGCTCCCGGTGCCGTTCCCGCGCACCGGTCAGGGCGGGGAACCGCACCTGACGCTGCCCGACGCGATCACCGGCAACCCCGGCGATCCCCGCTACCCCTATCGGGAGCCGCTGCCGGCACCCGCCCCGGGCGGACCGCCGCCGGGGCCGCCGGCCGTCATCGAGGAGGTCGGCCCGTGAACCGGCGGAACGCCAGGAGAATTCTGGGAGTGGTCCTCGCGGCCGCGCTCGCGGTATCGACGGCACTGGTGGCCGCGGGCCTCGACGAGTCCGACCGGGTGCACCTGACGGCGTATTTCGACAACAGCAACGGGATCTATCCCGGTGACGACGTCCTGATCCTCGGTGTTCCGGTCGGGCGGATCGAGTCGATCGAACCGCAACCGGAGCAGGCCAAGATCAGCTTCTGGATCGACGCCGACCATCCGGTGCCCGCCGGCGCGCAGGCCGCGATACTGTCGCCGCAGCTGATCTCGGCGCGCGCGATCCAGCTGACCCCTGCCTACCAGGGCGGCCCGGTGATTGCCGACGGTGCGGTGATCCCGAGGGACCGGACCGTGGTCCCGGTCGAGTGGGATGACTTCCGTGAGCAGCTCGCCGAACTGAGCTCCAGCCTGCAACCCGACGGGCCGGACGGGCAGAGCCCGCTGGGCGCGGTGATCCGCACCGCCGCAGACAATCTGCGCGATCGCGGTGACGAGATCCGTACCGCGGTGGTACAGCTCTCCCAGACGTTTTCCACGCTGGGCGACCACAGCGGGGACGTGTTCGCCACGCTGCGCCAGCTGTCGATCCTGGTGTCGGCCCTGCGCGACAGCACCACCGTGATGCGCGAACTCAACGTCAACCTCGCATCGGTGAGCTCGCTGTTCGCCGACAGCAAGGACGAAGTGGGACAGATGATCCGCGACCTCGACACCGTCGCCGTCGACCTCGGTGAGTTCGTGGCCGAGAACCGGGAACCGCTGGGGACCACCGGTGACCGGCTGGCCAGCGTGTCGCAGGCCCTGGTGGACAGCCTCGATGATGTCGAGCAGACCCTGCACACCGCCCCGACGGCGTTGCAGAACCTGAACAACACCTACGAGCCCGCGCACTCCTCGCTGACGGGCATCGCCGCGATCAACAACTTCGCGAACCCGCTGCAGTTCCTGTGTGCCGCCGTACAGGCCGCGTCCCGCCTCGGTGCCGAGCAGGCGGCCAAGATGTGCGTGCAGTACCTCGCCCCGATCATGAAGAACCGTCAGTACAACTTCCTTCCGTTCGGGCTCAATCCGGTCGTCAACGCGCAGGCCCGGCCCAACGAGATCACCTACAGCGAGGACTGGATGCGACCCGACCATGTACCACCGGCGGTGCCCGACGCGCCGCCGCCCAGCCCGCCGTTGCCCGCCGAGGCGACCGACCCGGCTGCCGGTCTGTCCGGGCTCATGGTGCCGCACCTGGACGGACAGTGATATGTGCAGAACTCCGAAAGTGTTGCGGCGCAGCGCTGCCACACTCGTCGCCCTGGTCCTGTTCGCCGTGCCCGGCTGCGCATTCCAGGGGGTCAACTCGCTGCCGCTGCCCGGCACCGAGGGCGGCGGTCCGGGCTCGTTCGTGGTGCAGGCCGAGCTGCCCGACGTCACCAACATCGCGCGCAACTCCCGGGTTCGGGTCGGTGACGTCACCGTCGGCACCGTCACCGACATCGAGCGCCAGGGCTGGCACGCCCTGGTGACGATGCGTCTGGACGGCGACGTGATGCTGCCCGCCAACACCACCGCCACCGTCGGGCAGACCAGTCTGCTGGGTGCGTTGCACGTCGAGCTGGCACCACCGGCGGATGCGCCGGCCCGAGGCCGGTTGCATCAGGGATCGCTGATCCCGTTGTCCCACGGGGGCGCCTACCCGACCACCGAGCAGACCCTTGCCGCGGTGTCGATGTTGCTCAACGGCGGCGGACTGGGTCAGGTGCACGACATCACCGGGGCGCTGAGCACGGCCTTCGGCGGCCGCGAGGACGAGTTGCGCGAGTTCATCGAGCAGGTGCGGAGATTCGCCGGCAACCTCGACGCGCAGAAGGCCGACATCATCGCCGCGACCGAGAGCCTCGACCGGCTGGCCGGCCAACTCGCCGACCAGCAGCCTGTTCTCGAGGATGCCCTGCGGGTCCTGCCTGGCGCGCTGGGTGCGGTCAACGATGCCAAGGCCGAGTTGGTCAGCGCCGCCGACCAGTTCGGCAGCTTCGCCACCGCCACCGCCGACACCCTCGACGAGACCAAGGACGCGTTGGCCAACGAGCTGGCCGACCTCGGACCGGTGGCCGCCGCGCTGGCCGACGCCGGACCCAGCCTCACCCGGTCGCTGAGCCTGCTGACCACCTACCCCTGGGTGAAGGAGACGCTGCCGAACTGGATGCGTGGTGACTACGCCAACCTGATCCTGGTGCTCGACATGACCCTGAGCCGGCTGGATGCCGCGATGTTCACCGGCACCCGGTGGGAGGGCGACCTGACCGAACTCGAGATGCAGTGGGGACGCACGATCGGACAGATGCCCTCGCCCTACACCTCCGGGAATCCACTCGTGGTGCCCTACCGCACCGATCAGGGCCGCTGACATGCTGACCAGGAGGATGAAGATCCAGCTGGTGGTCTTCGCGGTGGTGGCCGTCGTCGCCGGCGCGGTGATGGTGTTCGGGGTCGCACATCTGCCGGGCGCCCTGCTCGGGGTGGGCCGTTACACCGTCACGGTCGAGCTGCCCGAGTCCGGCGGTCTGTACACCGACAGCAACGTCACCTACCGGGGCACCCAGGTGGGCCGCGTCACCGCCGTCCGGCTGACCGAGACCGGTGTCGAGGCTGTGCTGTCGCTGTCCGATGCGGTGCCGATCCCCGCCGACCTCGACGCCGAGGTGCACAGCCAGTCGGCCGTCGGTGAGCAGTTCGTCGCGCTGATTCCGCGTGCCGGCGCGGGCCGGCCGCTGCAGGGCGGCGATGTCATCCCGCGGGAGCGCACCTCCGTCCCGCCGGACATCGACGAACTGCTGGACGCGACGAACACCGGCCTGGAGGCGATCCCGGCTGCCGAACTGCAGACCGTGATCGAGCAGGCCTATGTCGCCGTCGGTGGACTCGGGCCGGAGATCCGCAGATTCGTCATGGGCTCGACACAGCTGGCCATCGACGGCCGCGGCGACCTGGACGCGCTGGTGACGCTCATCGACGACTCGGCCCCGGTGCTGAATTCGCAGACCGAGACGGCCGACGCGATCGCGACCTGGGCCGACGACCTGGCCGACGTCGCCGATTCGCTGCGCGACAGCGATGCCGCGGTGGCGGGAGTCCTCGAACGAGGGCCGCAATCGGTCCAGGAGGGCCGCGCGTTGCTGGACCGGCTCCGGCCCACGCTGCCGGTGATCGCCGCCAACCTGGCCAGCGTCGGTGAGGTGGCGGTGGTCTACCAGCCCGCCATCGAGCAGTTGCTGGTCCTGCTTCCGCAGGGGGTGGCCAGTACGCAGGCGATGTTGATGGCCAACCTGAACACCCGCCAGGACTACAAGGGCTCCTATCTGGACTTCAACCTCAACCTCGGTCTGCCGCCGCCCTGCACCACCGGATTCCTGCCGGCCCAGCAGCGCCGGGCGCCGGCGATGGTGGACTATCCGGACCGCCCTGATGGCAACCTGTACTGCCGGGTGCCGCAGGACTCGCAGTTCAACGTGCGCGGTGTGCGGAACAATCCGTGTCTGTCCGTGCCGGGCAAGCGGGCGCCGACGGTGGCGATGTGTGAGAGCGACGAACAGTACGTACCGATCAACGACGGGATGAACTGGAAGGGCGACCCCAACGCCACCCTGTCCGGCCAGGAAATCCCCGAACTTCCGGCTGAAACTGTTGCGCCGGAGCATATTCCACCGATCGCGGTGGCGGAGTACGACCCCGCGACGGGGGGTTACGTCGCCCCGGACGGGCGGGTGTACACCCAGGCTGATCTCGCCGCCGACACGGCGCCCGACTGGCGGTCGATGCTGCTTGCGCCCGGTGGGTGATGGCCGAAATCGTTCCAGCGCAACCGGGAAAGCTGGTGAATCTACCTATTGCTAATTCACTTAGTGGACGGATAGTCTCGGTTTAAGTGAATCGCTACTAGCCTTGGAGGGCAGATGACGACCAGAGCGGTGGTTGCCGGGGTCGGCATGATCCCGTTCACCACACCGAGTCGCACCGACACCTATGACGCCATGGGCGCCCAGGCGGCCGTCGCGGCGCTTCAGGACGCCGGGATCGGCTACGGGGCGGTCGAGCAGGCCTACGCCGGCTACGTCTACGGGGACTCGACCTGTGGTCAGGCTGCGCTGTACCGGGTCGGAACCACCGGGATCCCGGTGGTCAACGTCAACAACAATTGCTCCACCGGCTCCTCGGCGTTGTTCCTGGCCCGCCAGGCCATCGAGCACGGCGTCGCCGACGTGGTGCTCGCGGTCGGCTTCGAACAGATGCAGCGGGGCGCTCTGACCGCCATGTACACCGACCGGCCGAGCCCTTTCGGCCGGTTCGACGAGGTCGTGCGGGCGGTCGAGGGCGACTCCGAGGTGCCGTTCGCGCCGCGCTTCTTCGGTGCCGCGGGCCGCGAGTACGCGGAGAAGTACGGGCTGGCCGAAGACACCTACGCGCGGATCTCGGTCAAGGCCCGCCGGCACGCGGCCAACAATCCCTACGCGGTGTTCCGCGACCCCGTCACGGTCGAGGAGGTGATGGGCTCACCGGCCGTCTACGGCTCGCTCACCCGGTTGCAGTGCTGCCCGCCGACCTGCGGCGCCGCGGCGGCCGTCCTGGTCAGCGAGGACTATGCCCGCAGCAATGGGCTGCCTGTCGACGTGGTGATCCGCGCCCAGGCCATGCGCACCGACACCGCATCCACGTTCGACGAGGCCTCGCCGATGAAGGTCGTCGGCTACGACATGGCCAAGGCGGCCGCCGATGCGGTGTACCAGAGCTCGGGGGTCGACCCGCTCGACATTCCCGTCGTCGAGCTGCACGACTGTTTCACCACCAACGAACTGCTGTCCTACGAAGCCCTCGGGCTGACCCCGGAGGGGACGGCGGAGAAGTTCATCCTGGACGAGGACAACACCTACGGCGGCCGAGTCGTGACCAACCCGTCGGGCGGTCTGTTGTCCAAGGGGCACCCGTTGGGCGCAACCGGACTCGCCCAGTGCACCGAGCTGGTCTGGCAGCTGCGTGGTCAGGCCGGTCCGAGGCAGGTCGACGGTGCGCGAATAGCGCTGCAGCACAACGTCGGCCTGGGCGGTGCCGCGGTGGTGACGCTCTACGAGAAGGTGGGCTGACCGGTGGCCATCGACACCGCCGCGGTCGGCACCGCGCTGGAACCCACGACGATGACCATCGACGCGGGCCGGTTGCGCTTCTTCGCCAAGGCCATCGGTGAGCGCAACCCCGTCTTCACCGACACCGACGCGGCCCGGGCCGCCGGCCACCCGACCCTGCCGGTGCCACCGACGTTCCTGTTCGCTGTCGAGCTCGAGCATCCCGACCCGTTCGGCTGGCTGGCCGACCTGGGTGCGGACCTGCGGCATGTCCTGCACGGCGAGCAGCAGTTCAGCTATCACAGCGTCGCGCACGCCGGCGACGTCGTGACGGCGGCCCCGCGGATCGCGGACGTCTACAGCAAGAAGGGCGGAGCACTGCAATTCGTGGTCAAGGACACCGCGGTCACCGCCTCCGACGGCACCGCGATAGCCGACCTGCGTTCGGTCATCGTGGTGCGCAACCCGGGAGGCGGGCGATGACGCTGAGCGCTGCCGAGATCGAGATCGGGACCAGGCTGCCCGATCTCGAGGTCGGCGAGATCACCCGCACGACCCTCGCGTTGTTCGCCGGGGCCTCGGGCGATCACAATCCGATCCACATCGATTCCGATGTCGCGGCTTCGGCCGGAGTCGGCGACGTGTTCGCCCACGGCATGTTGTCGATGGCCTATCTGGGCCGGGTGCTGACCGACTGGTGTGCCCCCGAGTCGATCCGCTCCTACGGCGTCCGGTTCGGCGCGATCACACCGGTGCATGCCCGGCCCACGGCCAGTGCCACGGTGACCGCGGTCGACGACGTCGACGGCGAGCGCCGCGCCACCCTCGATCTGCAGGTCGCCCTGCCCGACGGCACGGTGACCTTGACCGGGACCGCCACAGTCGCACTCTCGAAGGGATCCTGACGATGGGAAAGCTCGACAACAAGGTCGCCCTGGTGACCGGATCCGGCCGCGGGATCGGCGCCCAGGTGGCCCTCAAGCTGGCCGCCGAGGGAGCCGCGGTGGTGGTCAACGACCTCGACGCGGGGCCCGCCAAACAGACCGTCGCCGACATCGAACAGGCCGGCGGCACTGCGCTCGCGGTGCCGGGCAGCGTCACCGAGGACGGCTTCGCCGAGCATTTCGTCGCGGCGGCCACCGAGAACTTCGGCGGCCTGGACATCATCGTCAACAACGCCGGATACACCTGGGACTCGGTGATCCAGAAGATGTCCGACCAGCAGTGGCACGATATCGTCGACGTCCATCTGACCGCGCCGTTCAAGATCCTGCGGGCCGCCCAGCCGGCCATCGCCGGTCTGGTCAAACAGGCCAAGACCGACGGCGTCCCGGTGCCCTGCCGCAAGGTCGTCAACGTGTCCTCGCTGGCCGGGCTCTGCGGAAACGCCGGCCAGGCGAACTATGCCGCCGCCAAGGCCGGTGTGGTCGGCCTGACCAAGACGATGGCCAAGGAGTGGGGCCGCTACAACGTGACCGTCAACGCCGTCGCCTTCGGCCTGATCAAGACCAGGCTGACCGAGGCTCCCGCCGACGCCGGCGGCACCATCGACGTGCAGGGCCGAGAGCTCAAGGTCGGGGTGAACCCCGATCTGCTGGCGGCCATGGAACAGTCGATCCCGCTCGGCCGCGCCGGCACCCCGGCCGACGCGGCCGGTGCGGTCTATCTGTTCTGCAGCCCGGAGTCCGACTACATCAGCGCCCAGACCGTCGTGTGCAGCGGCGGGCTGAACCTCTGAGCGCGACCGTGTCACGCACCGGCCGCTGGCCCTGGGCCACCGACGACATCGAGGACCTGCACGCCATGGCGGTGGAGTTCTTCGACACCGAGGCCGTTCCACGGCGCGAACGCTGGGAACAGCAGAAGCGGGTGGACCGCGATTTCTGGCTGGCCGCGGGGCGTCTCGGACTGCTGTGCGCGTCGATACCCGAGCAGTACGGTGGCGGGGGCGGATCCGTCGCCCACGACTTCGCCATCTTCGATGCCCAGTTCCGCTGTGGGGATACCGGGTTCGGCAATCAGGTGCACAGCGGTATCGTCGCGCACTACCTGCTGGCCTACGGGGATGAGGAGCAGAAGCGGCGCTGGCTGCCCAAGATGGCCTCCGGGGAGTTCATCGGCGCGATCGCGATGACCGAGCCGGGGGCCGGCTCCGACCTGAAGGCCGTCCGCACCACCGCGACCCGCTGCGGCGACCACTATGTGGTGAACGGCTCCAAGACGTTCATCTCCAACGGCGCCAACGCCGATCTCGTGATCGTCGTCGCCAAGACCGACCGGCAGGCCGGTTCCCGGGGAATCTCGCTGCTGGTGCTGGAGACCGCCGACGCGCCGGGGTATTCGGTCGGGCGGGTACTCGACAAGGTCGGGATGAAGGGGCAGGACACCGCCGAGCTCGGTCTCGACGGTGTCCGGATCCCGGTGGCCAACCGCCTCGGCGAGGAGAACGCCGGCTTCGGCCACCTGATGTCGCAGCTCGGTCACGAGCGGCTGACGATCGCGGTGTGCGGTCTTGCCGTACTCGAGGCCGCGGTCTCCGAGACGGTGGCCTATACCAAGCAGCGCAACGCCTTCGGCGGACCGTTGTTCGAGATGCAGAGCGTTCGGATGGAGCTCGCCGACTGTGCCACCGCCGCGCGGGTGGCCCGGGCGTTCGTCGACGACTGCATCGGCCGGCACCTCGCCGGCGAACTCGACAGCGCCACCGCGTCGATGGCCAAGACCTGGGTGACCGACCAGCAGTGCCAGGTCGTCGACCGGTGCCTGCAGCTGTTCGGCGGATACGGATACATGCTCGAATACCCGATCGCACGCAGGTACGCCGACTCGCGGGTGCAGCGCATCTACGGCGGCGCCAACGAGGTCCTCAAAGAGCTTGTCGCGCGATCACTGTGAACCACGCGGCGAAGGAGATCGTATGTATGTGACGCAGGCGCTGCACCGGCTGCTCCAGCAACAGCCGCAGGCACTGATGACGGTGAGCGGTGACCGCCGCCGCACCGTGACCGAGTCGGTGGACCGGATCGCCCGGCTGGCCTCGGCATTGCGCAGCCTCGGCGTGCAGCCGGGCGAGACGGTCGGGTACCTGGGGCTGAACTCCGACAGGTATCACGAGTTCCTGCTCGCGGTGCCCTGGGCGGACGCGGTGGTCAACCCGATCAACATCCGCTGGAGCGCAGCGGAGATCGCCTACTCGCTCAACGACTCCGACTGCAGAACCGTCTTCGTCGACGACGCGTTCGCCGGTATCGTCCCGCAGCTGCGCAGCGCGGGCGCCGACGTCGGCACCGCGGTGTACTGCGGTGACGGGGGATGCCCGCCGGGCCTGCTGGACTACGAGGAGCTCATCGCCACCACCGAGCCCGTCGAGGACGCCCGGCGCGGCGGCGACGCGGTGTACGGGGTGTTCTACACCGGCGGTACCACCGGTCATCCCAAGGGCGTCATGTTGAGCCACCGCAACGTCGTGGTCGGGTCACTGGGGGCGCTGAGCTCCGGTCACTTCATCTCGGCCCGCGGTCGACTGCTGCACGTCGCCCCGATGTTCCACCTGGCCGGCATCGCGTCGTGGCTTGCTGGAAACATGATGGGGTCGACACACGTGATGGTCCCGCACTTCACCCCAGACGGCACGGCCCGCGCGATCGTCACCCACCAGATCAGCGATATCCTGCTGGTGCCGACGATGATTCAGATGATGCTCGATCACCCGGACAATGCCGGAGCGCGTTTCGAGTCGATCCGGCACGTGGTGTACGGGGCGTCTCCCATCAGCGACACCGTCCTGGAGCGGGGCCGCAAGGCGTTTCCGGGGGCGGCGTTCACCCAGGCCTACGGTATGACCGAGCTGGCACCGGTGGCCACCCTGCTCTCGCCTGCCGACCACGACGATCCGGCGTTGACCCGGTCGGCGGGCCGGGCCGCGCCGCACGTCGAGATCCGGGTGGTCGACGAGCACGACCACGACGTGCCGTGCGGACAGGTCGGCGAGATCACCGCCCGCGGCGAGAATGTGATGATCGGGTACCGGGGCCGCCCGCAGGAGACGTCGGTCGCCCTGCGCCAGGGCTGGATGCACACCGGCGACATGGGCTACCTCGATGCCGACGGGTATTTGTTCGTCGTCGACCGGCTCAAGGACATGATCGTCACCGGCGGGGAGAACGTGTACTCGGCCGAGGTGGAGAACGCGCTGGCCGAACACGAGTCGGTGGCCGCCGTCGCGGTGATCGGTGTTCCCGACGATCGCTGGGGTGAGCGGGTGCACGCGGTGGTGGTGCTGCGGCCCGGCGCCGCAGTCTCCGCCGAGCAGCTCGGTGCGCACTGCCGGGAGGCGATCGCCGGCTACAAGGTTCCGCGCAGCTTCGAGTTCGTGGCCGAACTCCCGATGTCCGGAGTCGGCAAGGTGCTCAAACGCGACCTGCGCGCCGCCCACTGGACGAGCCGCGACCGCCAGATCTCCTAGCCGGGCCGGCGGTAGAGTCGTCGGCTGTGATGGCTGCGCACCTCCGGACGTACGGCCGGTGGCGGTGAGCCGGATCGGCGCGAGCGACCGGCCGGCCCGCGGAACCCGGCCACGAAACCGCCGCACCCTGATCGTCGCCGCCGCGACCGACCTGTTCTACGAGCGGGGCTACGGGAACGTCGCGATGAGCGACGTCGCCGGCGCGGTCGCCATCGGCCCGTCGGCGCTCTACCGTCACTTCGCCGGCAAACGCGACCTGCTGGCCACCGTCGTCGAGGACGCCCTGCGGGCGGTCGACGCCGCGATCGGCGACACCGCCGCCGACGCCGATCCGGCCCAGGTGCTCGCCGAGGTCGCGCTGGCCCATCGCAAAGTCGGTGTGCTGCTGCGGCGTGAGGCGCGACATCTCGACGAGCAGGACCGCATCAGGCTGGGCGCGATCAGTGCGCACACCGCCGACGCCCTGGCCCGGCGGGTGGCCGACCTGCGCCCCGGCCTCGGGCCGGGTGACTGCGCGCTCGTGGCCCGCTGCGCGCTGGCCGTGACCAACAGCGTCTCCTTCCATTCGTGTTCACTGCCCCACCCGGCGATGACGGCGTTGCTGGCGCGGATGATCGCGGTCGCCCTGTGGGTGCCGCTCGACCCACCCGCGCCGGCCGCCGCGGCGCGCGAGCCGGTCTTTGCGCCCGCCGAAGCCCGGCGCGAGGCGATCCTGGGTGCCGCGACGCAGCTGTTCGCCGAGCGCGGTTTCACCGGGGTGAGCATGGATGACATCGGTGCGGCCGCGGGTATGGCCGGGCCGAGCATCTATCACCACTTCGACTCGAAGACCGAGATTCTCGCGGCCGCGATGGACCGCGGCGAGGAGTGGCTGCGCACCGGCTTCACCTCCGCGGTCGGCTCGGCCGGCGATCCCGCCGCCGCGCTGCGCCGGGTGCTCGACAGCTATCTGGCGTTCGCCTTCGGCAACCCGCACAACGTCGCGGTGTTGTTGTCCGAGACCGCGCACCTGCCCGCGTCCGATGCCCGCCGGATACGCCGGGCGCAACGCCGCTACATCGACGACTGGGTGCGGCTGGCGCAGCAGGCGCAGCCGCAGTGGTCGGACTCGGAGGCCCGGATCCGCGTGCAGGCGGCCCAGATGCTGATCAACGAGACCGCGCTCAGCCGGTGGCGGGGGCGCCATCGGCACCTCGCGCGGATCGTCACCGCCATCGCCTGCGGCATCGTCGCCGGCGACGGTTGACTGTGCCCGAGGCGGCATCACACCCCGGGCCGGGTTGCTAGCCTGCAAGGCGGGGTCGCCGTCGCACAGTGCCGTTCCGGTGGCCGGGGGATCGATGATGAGATGACGCAACCCGGGGGGCGGCCGTGATGAGGACCCCAGAAGTGGCCGGCGATTCCGCCGTGGCGGCGCAGCATGCCGCCGAGGACCGGTACCGCCGACTGCTGGACGGCAGCCTCGTCCCGGTCTGGGTCCACGACGGCCGTTCGGTGCTCTACGCCAATCCGGCCGCGGTGCGCGCGATGGGGGCGGAGTCGGCTGCCGAGATCGTCGGCCGCCGGGTCGGCGACATCGTGCATCCGGTGTCGTTGCCGGGTGTGCGGGAGCGGATGGCGGCTCTCACCGGCGACGGCGATGTGACCGTGCCGGCGGACGTCGTGATGCTGCGGGTCGACGGCACGGAGTTCGTGGCACCGTCGGTGGCCACGGTGCGGATGGGCCGCGGACCGGCGACCTACGAAGTCGTCTTCCGGGATCCCGGGCTGTTCGGGCGCAGCGCTGCCGTGGGCCCGCGTGCGATCGATGCGGTGATCACCACCAGCCGGCACGGCATCGTGACCGGGTGGGGCGCGGACGCGGGCAGTCTCTACGGCCACGCTACCCACGAGGTCATCGGGATGCCCATCGAGCGCGCACTCGGGGTGCCGTTCGATCCGGCCGCCATGGCGCGTGCCGGGATGTCGCGGCGGGCGACCCACTTCGACGCCGAGGGCAATGCCCTGTCGGTACGCGTCGTGGTGATCAGGACGGCGGACGGATTCGCGGTCGTCTGTTCGCATGCCACCTCGCAACGAGGAGAACCCGATCTGTACGACGTGCTCGATCTGCTCCACGACGGGGTGGTGATCGTCGGCTCCGACGGGACGTTCGAGTACTCGAACCGGGCCGCCCGCCGGATTCTGGGCGACGATGTGGCCGACCTGGCCGGCAAGCATCACAGCGACCAGGCGGTGGATTTCCCGCTCTACGACGAGCAGGGCCGTCGGATCGTCGGCAAGGACCATCCGCTCGGGTGGATCCTGAAGACCGGGCTGAGTGTCGGCGGGGTGGTGGTCGGGGTCGACCGCGCCGACGGCAGCCGGTTCTGGGTGACCGGAAACGGATGTCTGGTCGATCCGGACGATCCCGAGCACTCCGCGGTGGTGGTGTCCTTCACCGACATCACCGAGCACTACGACGCCCGCCAGCGGTTGCGCCACGACGCCACCCACGACTGGCTGACCGGACTGCCCAACCGCGGCCATGCACTCGAGCAGGCCGGCCGGGCGCTCGGTGCGGCGGGCGCCGAGCGGCTGAGCGCGGTGCTGTACATCGACCTCGACCGGCTGAAGACCATCAACGACAACCACGGTCACACCACCGGCGACGCGGTGATCCAGGTTGCGGCGCAGCGGATGAGCTCGGCGATGCGGGCCCAGGACCTCATCGCGCGGATCGGCGGCGACGAGTTCGTGGTCCTGCTGCGGGGCCCGGTCCGGGACCCCGAGCTCGATGACATCGCCGAACGGGTGCACCGCGTCCTCGACGACGACATCGTCCTCGGGCCCCTGACGCTGCGCATCGGCGCCAGCATCGGTGTCACCACCGTGGCCGAGGGGGACAGACGCAGTCTGGCCGAGGTGTTGCGCGACGCCGACACCGCGATGTACCGGGCGAAGTCGCGCGGCCGGGCCGGCACCGCGCGCGTCGAGCCCGGCGGCGCCGACTGATCAGCGCTGCGAGAGAAACCGCCGGGTGTAGGCCGAGAATCGTTGCCGCAGTTCGTCGGCGTCGAGGCCGAACATCTCCGGTGCGGTGTGGATGCGGCCATGTCTGCCGCGACGGTGGCTGTCGAGGTAGGCGCTGATCGCCGAGCGGGCCCCGTCGTCGAGCTCTTCGCCCGCCATGTCGTAGAGGGCCTCGACGGTACCGGCCTCGTCGGCCATGAAGTCGTCGAACAGGATGTCCACCGAGCGTTCGGGGCCGATCGTCTCGCGGTCGCGCACACACATGGCCAGGAGCTTGTCGAGCCGGTCGACCCACGCCGCGGCGATCTCGGTCACGTTCACCGCATCGGTGTACATCCGCGCCGAATAGGTGACCATGGCGATCATCGACAGCGCGACCGGCACCGGGTCGCGATGGGTGAACGCGACCACCGACCCGGGCATGACCCGGTCGAGCACCGGGAGCTGGCCGAGGTGTTGCGGGGACTTGAGCACCCAGCGCCGGCCGCCGCGCAGGAACTGGAGCGCCTTGAGCTGGGTGGTCAGGTACTCGTAGGACGTCGTCTGGTCGTGGCTCCAGTAGTACTCGGTCCACCGGGGCACGTGGGCCAGCGTCTCCATCAGCATCGTGGAGAAGTCGTTGGCCAGCAGCTGGATCTCTTCGTGGGCATGATCGGTGGTCATCTCGTGCATCAACGCGAAATGCGGCATCAGCGTGCCCATGGTCTGCACCGCGAGGTCCATCCGGGTGATCCGCGGATCGGGGAGTTGCCCGGCTTCGGCGGGCAGCGGGAAGGGTTCGACGCTCTCCCAGTAGGGCAGGCTGCGGAAGGTGGGCGCGGCGGCGAGCATGTTGTGCAGGTGCGTGGTGCCCGACCGGGGGAGCCCGGCGATGACGACCGGCGGCGCCAGCTCGATGTCGATGATCTCGGGATGACGCCGGAGCAGGTCGGTCAGCAGGAGCCGGTTCTTCAGCCACTGCACGAGCTGGGCGTGGAAGTTGACCACGCCGGCGCCGTGCATGTCGATCTCGCGCAACTCCGCCACGTACCGGTCGAGCCGGTCGCGGTAGTCGTCCGGGCCGAAGTCGTCGAGCCCGCAGGCCTCTCGGGCGCGGGCATGCATGACCCCGGTGTCCAGCGGGCAGTCCGGGGCGAGGGCGCTCATCATGGCCCGAAGCTGTTCTGCCTCAGCCCCGTAGCGTGGGCGGGTGAGGTCTGCGAGCACGACGACGTTGTCTGTGGTCTCCGTCACAAGGGATTATGTTACTGTCAGTTCCGTAATGAGGACAGAGGCGGGTCGGCCCCGAAACCGCGGCATCGACGATGCGGTGTTGCGGGCCACGGTGGAACTGCTGGGCGAGTGTTCCTACGCCGAGCTGTCCGTGGACGCCATCGCGGTGCGGGCGGGCACCAGCAAGCCGGCGATCTACCGGAGATGGCGCGGCAAGGCGCATCTGGTGCACGAGGCGGTGTTCCCGATCACCGCGACCACCGCGCTGCCCCAGACGGGCGCACTCGACGGTGACGTCCGGGAAATGCTGCGTCGCACCCTGTCGGTGCTCAGCACGCCGGCGGCGCTGGCCGCGCTGCCGGGTCTGGTCGGCGAGATGGCCTCGGATCCGACCCTGCACACCGTGCTGTTGGAGCGTTTCGACGACGTGCTGGCCCGCGGGCTCGCGGACTACCTCGAATCGGCCCGGCAGCGCGGCGTCATCCGCTCCGGGGTCAGCGCAACCGAGGTCGCCGAAGCGGTCGCCGGGATGACGTTCCTGGCGCTGCTCACCCGTGGCGCCGAGCTGGACGAGGCGTGGATCGAGCGCACCGCCCTGTTGATCACGAAGGGAGTCAGCCGATGAGCAACGAAGCCGACGCGGGGGCCGGCGATGCCACCCGGGCGTGGCGCGAGTTGTTGGACACGCTGCGCGGACTGGACGAGTCGTTCCTCGCCGGGCCCAGGGCCGTCACCGACGACCGCCATGTCGCCGACGGTTACCGGATGATCGCCACCACGCTGGGGGTGGCGCTGGACACCTATCTGTTCGCCGACCCCACCCGGCCGATGTGGCTCGAACTCAACTCGCCGTTCCGTCCGGACCGGCGCTGGGGCGGGGACAACACCGACGCGATCTACTACATGTGTCCGGTCGACCCCACCCGGCGTTACCGCATCTCCGGCAATCGCGGTGACAGCGTGTACTTTTCGGTGACGGCGTACAACGAGCCGTCGCCGGGGGCCTGGTCGGACCGCGTCCTGGGGCTGGTCCGCGACGACGATCTCGACTTCGACGCCGATGGCAACTTCTGCTTCGACTTCGGGCCCGAGCCCGAGGCGGCGGTTCTGATGACCCGGGACTATCAGGCCGACCCGCTGGTGGGCCGCCCGGTGACCTGGAAGATCGAGGCACTCGACGAACCCGCGCCGTTCCGGCACGGTCAGGACGAGACCGCGGCCGCGTTGCGCGCCAGTGCCGCCTGGCTGCGGACGATGTTCGCGATCGTTCCACTGGCCGTCGGCGTCAAGAACTCCGACGCCCACAACCTGGGCCACGAAACCGCCATGGCTGCCAACGAGTTCGCCGAGCCCTACCAGGTTCCCGACGCGAACTTCGGCTGGTCGGCGCGCGACGCCTGCTATGCGTACGGCAGTTTCGACCTCGCCGAGGACGAGGTGATGGTCATCACCCATCGTCCGCCGGACTGCCGGTTCTGGAACATGGTCGTCTGGAACCAGTTCATGGCGGTCCCCGGGGTTGCCGACGCACGGAGCTCCGTCAACGGCTTCACCGCGGTGCCCAACGCCGACGGCACGGTGACCATCCTCGTGTCGCGCGCAGCGACTTCCCACCCCAATTCGCTGACCACACTGGACTATCCGCGTGGGAACCTGGCGTTCCGGTGGTTCCTGGCCGACGATGTGCCGGCCCGGCCGCAGGTCGAGGTGGTGAAATCCGACGAGGCGCCCACGGCGGTGAGCTGAGCGCTCACCGCGGGTCGGCGATGCCCAGGCGTTCGCACACCAGGATCAGTGCGCCGGCGAACGGGTTGTCGGCGGTGCGCTCCCGCAGCGCGGCCCAGTCCAGTTGCTCGCGCACCGCGCGCAGCGTCGGCAGCAACGCGGCGAGGTCACAGTGGTGTTCGTGCATGGCGCGCATCTTCTGCACCATGATCTCGGTCGGCGGTAACACCGGCATGGCCACTGCCAGCACGTCGCGGTCAACGGCATCGTCGAACAGTGATCGTTCGACCGGCACGTGGTTGATCCGGTGCAGGACGTCGACCAGCGATGCGGCATCGGCGCCCCACGCGGCCTTGAACAGCCAGCCCTCCGGTGGGCGCCGGATGTCGAAGCCGGCTCGCGTCAGCGCGCTCACGGCGGCTTCGACGTCCCGCTCGGCGACGACGAAGTCCACATCGTGGGAGGGCTCAGGAGCTCCGAAGGCCCAGAGTGCGTAGCTGCCTGCGAGCGCGAACGCCAGCCCGTCCTCGGCCAGGGCCGACGCCGCGCACCGCAACGCCTCGCGCAGCTCGCGGTAGGACGGTGACGGCGTCGTTGGATCCGGGGACATGATGGGTAGAGAGATACCCATGAAGCTGGTGACGTTCAACATCCTGCATGGACGTACTCCCGGTGCCGATGTCGATCTCGGGCGGTTCGCGCAATGCGTGGCCGACCTGGACGCCGACATCCTGGCGCTGCAGGAGGTCGACGCCGTGCAGCCGCGCTCGGGGCTGGCCGACCTGACCGCGCTCGCGGCCGAGGCGATGGGCGCTCGCAGCCACCGGTTCGTCGCCGCGATCGCCGGCACCCCGGGCGCCACGTGGCTCGCGGCCACCGGCGCGGAGCAGCCGGGCACGGCTGCCTACGGCGTGGCGCTGCTGTCCCGCTACCCCGCGCTGAACTGGCAGGTCGTACGGCTGCCCCGGATCCCGTTCCGCTTTCCGATGTACCTGAGTGCGCCGGGTCGGGTGCAGATCGTCGACGAAGAGCCGCGCGCGGCCGTGGTCGGCCTGCTGGACACCCCGCTCGGTCAGCTCTCGGTGGTCAACACGCATCTGTCGTTCGTCCCGGGCTGGAACCGCTACCAACTCCAGCGCTTGATGCGCGATGTGCGCGCGCTGCCCGCGCCGCGCCTGGTCACCGGTGATCTGAACATGAGCCTCGACGCGGCGCGCCGCCGGTCGGGGCTTCGTCCGCTGGCGTGCGCACCCACGTTTCCCGCGCAGGCTCCGACCACGCAGCTCGACCATGTCCTGACCGACGATCCGCAGCTGCGGGCTACGTCGTGCACGACCCCGGCGCAGCCGATCTCCGATCACCGGCCGCTGGTGGTGGAGGTGCGTCGCGAGGTCGGTTGAACAGGGACTTTCGGCCTTGCTCCAGCGGGACCGTCGGCCCCTCACCGGCCCGGTCCGCGGCGGTAGCGTGGACACTGCAGGCGGCGCCCGGTGCCGCCGGAAGGTGAGGAGGAGCAACGATGTCCACTCAACCCGCCCCACTGGGCATCGTCGTCGCCGTCGACGGATCGCCGGAATCCAAGGTCGCCGTCGACTGGGCCGCCCGGGACGCCGCGATGCGCCGCGTCCCGCTGACGCTGGCTCACGTGCTTCCCGGCGCGTCCCTGCAGGCGTGGATCCAGGCGCCGTTGCCCGCGGAGTATTTCGAGGACGAGAAGGACGCGGCCCGCCAGCTCCTGCGGGATGCGCTCGGCGTGGTCGAACGGGCCACCGAAGGCGTCGAACTGTTCTGTGTCAACCAGAAGATCCTGTCCGGCCAGCCCACTGCGGCGCTCGCCGATCTGACCAAGGACGCCGACATGATCGTGGTCGGCCGGAGGGGCCTGGGCAAGGTGGGCCGCGTGCTGCTCGGTTCGGTCAGCGCGGGCCTGACCCAGCACGCGCATTGCCCGGTCGCGGTGATCCACGACGAGGACCCGCTCATCCCGCACCCGGCGCAGGCGCCCGTGGTCGTCGGGATCGACGGTTCGCCGGCCTCCGAGCACGCTACGGCGATCGCCTTCGACGAGGCGTCGCGGCGCGACGTCGACCTCGTTGCGGTGCACACCTGGAGCGACGCCGGATACGCCCTGCCCGAGGAGGGGTGGGACGAGGTCCAGCCCGAGGAGAACCTGCTGCTCTCCGAGCGCCTCGCGGGCTACCGGGAGCGCTACCCCGATGTCTCGGTGCGCCGCGTGCTGCGCCCGGATCAGCCGGCCCGTGCGCTGCTCGAGGAGGCCGAGCAGGCTCAGCTCCTCGTGGTCGGCAGCCACGGTCGCGGCGGGTTCGCCGGCATGCTGCTCGGCTCGGTCGGTTCGCAGGTGGTGCAGTCGGCACGCGTCCCCGTCATCGTCGCCCGGCAGTCGTGATGGGCGGGCGGTACCGGCCCTGGGTGGCCGCGGCTGCGGCGCTGGTCGCATCGGCGGTCGGCTATCAGGTCGGCGTCCGGCCCCGGATGTACTTCTGGGGCGCCACCGGCGAGGAGGTCATCGAGGGTCTCCCTGGTGACGAACTCGTCGACAGCGACGGGCCCCGCACCACCCGGGCGGTGACCGTGCACGCTCCGCCCGAGGCGGTCTGGCCCTGGCTGGCCCAGATCGGCGAGGACCGTGGCGGTTTCTACAGCTACAGCGCACTCGAGCGCGCGGTCGGTGCCGACATCCACAACGCGGCCACGATCCACCCGCAGTGGCAGCACCTGCAGGTCGGCGACACGGTGTGGCTCGCCCGCCGGGGCGGTGAGCGGGGCCGGCTGGTGGTGGCGGCGATACAGCCCGGTTCGCACCTGGTCCTGATGAGCCCCGAGGACTTCGACCGGGTGCAGCGTGGCGAACTCGCCTCCGGCAGTTGGGCATTCCACCTGCGCCCCGACGGCAGCAGCACCCGGTTGCTGGCCCGCGGCAACGGTGGGTACGGCGGCAACCCGATCTACGACATCGCGCACTTCGTGATGGAGCGCAAGATGCTCGACGGCATCCGCCGTCGGGCCGAGCGGTCCGCCTCGGAGATCAGCCCGCCGTCAGCTGCGCGTAGCGGGTGATGTGCTGATCGGTGGAGCCGAACTCGAACTGCAGCGCGGTGAGCCGTTTGAAGTAGTGTCCGATCGCCAGTTCCTCGGTCATTCCCATCCCGCCGTGCAACTGAACGGCCTGCTGGCCGACGAACTGGGCGGCCCGGCCCACGGTCGCCTTGGCCGCCGAGACCGCCCGGGCGCGGGTGGCCTCGTCGGCCTCCAGCTTGAGGGTGGCCAGCAGGGCCGCCGCGGCGGCCTGCTCCACGTGCATGTACATGTCCACCATCCGGTGTGCGAGCACCTGGAAGCTGCCGATCGGTTGCCCGAACTGTTGGCGTTGTTTGCAGTAGTCCACGGTGTCGGCAAGCACTTTCCGCATGCAGCCGACCCCTTCGGCGCAGATCGCGGCGGCGCCTTCGTCGCGGGCCTGGGCCAGCGACGGCCAGGCGCCGTCCTGCTCGCCGAGCAGCGCCCCGGCCGGCAGCCGCAGCCCGTCCAGGGTCAGGTCGGAGGCCCGCCGGTCGTCGACCGTGCGGTAGTGGTGCAGCTCGAGGCCCGGTAGATCTGCTGCGGCCGAACCGATCTCGACCAGGAACAGGGAGATGCCGTGGGCGTCGGTGCGCTCACCCGCGGTTCTCGCCGTGATCAGCACGTGGCCGGCCAGCGGGGTGCTGGCCGAGACGATCTTGGATCCCCGCAGCACCCAGGAGTCGCCGTCGCGCTCGGCCACCGTCGAGACGTCGTTCCAGTGCTCGCCGGACGTCGGCTCGGTCGCGGCCACCGTGACGATCGCGGTCCCCGCGGCGATCTCCTCGACCAGCGCGGCGGCGGTGTCGCCGCCGGCGCGCCGAAGCAGGCCGGCCGCCACCACCGCGGTGTCGACGTAGGGTTCGACCACCAGCGCGTGCCCGAGCGCCTCGGCGATGAGCATCATCTCGATCGGGCCGCCGCCGATGCCGCCGTACTCCTCGGGTAACGCCGCGCCGAGAATGCCCAACTCCTCGGCGAAGGCCCGCCAGATGTCGGGCTGCCAACCCAGGCCGGTCTTGGCGGCCGCCCGGCTCTTCTCCAGGTCGTAGCGGGTCGCGAGGAACTTGGTCAGCCCGTCGCGGAGCAGTTCCTGTTCGTCGTTGAGTGTGAAGTCCATCTAGAGCCCCAATGCCGCTTTCGCCAGGATGTTGCGCTGAATTTCGTTGCTGCCCGCATAGATCGAGCCGGCCCGGTCGTTGAAGTACCGCAGCGGCGCGACCGCCTGCCAGGCCTCGCCGCTGACGTAGCCGTCCTGCGGCGGCTCGAACTCGGCGATCGGGCCGCCGGGGCAGGTCGCGTGCGGCTGGTAGACCCGGCCGCGCGGTCCGGCCGCCTCCATGGAGAGTTCGGTGATGGCCTGGCTGAGTTCGGTGCTGAGCACCTTCAGCATCGAGGACTTGGCGCCGGGATTGCCGCCGGCGGCCACCACCGCCAGCACCTGGTACTCGAGGATCTCGAGCACCTCGGTGCGGATGCGGACGTCGGCCAGCTTGCGGGCGAACGCCGGGTCGTCGAGCAGCTGCCCGCCGCCGGGACCCGGCTGCCCGGCAGCCACTGTCGCGATCTCCTCGGCCATGACCTGCAGCGCCGGTGCGGTGGCACCGCCGCCGCGTTCGAACTCCAGGAGGTACTTGGCGACCGTCCAGCCGTCGTCGATCATGCCGATGACGTTGGACTTCGGTACCCGTACCTCGTCGAAGAAGACCTGGTTCTGCACCTCTTCGCCGGAGGTCATCACCAGCGGCCGGATCTCCACCCCCGGTGTGGACATGTCGATGAGCACGAACGTGATGCCCCGTTGCTTCTTGTCCGAGCGGGTGGTGCGGACCAGGGCGAACATCCAGTTGGCTTCGCGGGCATGCGTGGTCCAGATCTTGCTCCCGGTGCACACCAGGTCATCGCCGTCCGCGCGGGCGGCCATGGTGAGCGCGGCCAGGTCGGACCCGGCCTCCGGCTCGGAGTAGCCCTGGCAGAAGAACACCTCGCCGGTCAGGATGCGGGGCAGGAAGTAGTCCTTCTGCTCGTCGGTGCCGAACTTGATGATCGCGTGCGCGACCATCTTGATGCCCATCGGCGACAACGACGGGGCCCCGGCGAGCTGAGATTCACGACTGAAGATGTAGTGCTGGGTCAGGCTCCAGTCGCAGCCGCCGTGCGCCACCGGCCATGCCGGTGCCGCCCAACCCCTTTCATGCAGGATGCGCTGCCACTCCATGCTCGCGTCGTGGTCGGCGTAGACGCTGGTCATCAGCCGCCCGGCGCGTTGCAGCTCCGGTGTCAGCTTCTCGTCGAGGAAGGCGCGTACCTCATCGCGGAAAGCGAGATCGGCCTCCGACCACTGCAGGTCCATCGAAGCCCCCTTCTGTGTGCGGGTCGTCCCAGACAGAGTAAACCTAGTTAGTTAAGTGGCGCCGGTGGGGTGCGGGTATCTCCGTGATCACCGCGGGGGCAATGCCGTACCGGCGCTGCCGGCGCTGCCGCACGGGGCGGCAATGGTAGGTTCTTCCTGTTGCCACAGCCGATGATGGCAAATCCCCTCAAAACCCATCACGGCTGTGGCAACCCGGCTCCTCGCGGTGCTGTCCGGCAACGATCGGAGCATTCCGATACGGCTTTGCCGAACCCGGCTCAGGTGTGGGGGCGGGGTCACCGACGTCGACTTTGGCAAATATAGGGCACATAACCATGGATGATCTGGACGCCGGCTGGGACGACGAGGTCGATGTCGTCTGCACCGACGCGGGCCTGGCCGGCCTGGCGACCGCGATCGTCACCGTCGACGCCGGAGGCAGCGTGTTCGTGGCGCGCCAGCCCGCCCCGCCCGAGCCCGCCGACTGGTTCACCGTGGACAGCGGGGATCCCGACACCGCGCACTACCTGCGCGAGCTCACCGCGGACATCGAGCTCGAGACGTTACCCCGGTCGACCGTCGATCTACCGGTGCGGCTGGTCCGCGAGCCGGAGCCGATGCCGGGGCGCCGGATTCGGACCTTCGACGGTTCGCTGCTGCGGGACTGGGCAATGCAGTGCGTTCCCGCACGTTCGGGCTACCTGTACAGCCGCGTCGCAGGCTGGGACGCCTCCGCACTCGAGTCGGCGGACGGCGACGCGCTGGCCGTCGCCGAGGTGGGCTCGATGGCACCCGACAGTGCCGACGTCGGTGGCTCGGTACTGCGCTGGCTGGACAGCCTCGCGGGTGAGACCGGCGTCGATCCGGAGCCGGTGACCAGCTTGGAGCGGCTGGTTTTCGACGAGGGCGTGGTGACCGGTGCGGTGTTCGCCATCGGCGACGACCGGCTGAGCATCCGGGCCCGGCACGGGGTGCTGGTGTGCCGGGCCGGCGGCGCGGCGCGAGCGGGCGGCGACCACGGCCTCGCCACGGGCGCACCCCTGCGGGTGGCGCTGGTCGGCAAGGTGGCCAGCCGCTTCGGCCGCGTCGAGCTGCTCACCTCGGACCCGGAGGTCCTGGCGGAATACCGGTGGCGCTGAGCGCGTCAGTCGGAGAACTTGACCGGCAGCCGGCCTTTGGCCAGCAGTGACTCCATCGCCGCGCCGGCGATCGGGCGCGACAACAGGAAGCCCTGCGCCCGGTGGCAGCCGTGTCGCAGCAGGGTCAGCGCGGCGGCTTCGGTCTCCACGCCCTCGGCCACCAGCTCCAGTCCGAAGGCCTCGGCGAGTGCGATGATCGCGCGCACGATCGCGAGATCACCCGGGTCGTTGCCGAGTTCACGGACGAAGCCCTTGTCGATCTTGAGCGTGTCCACCGGAAGCGACTTCAGGTGCGAGAAGGCGCTGTAGCCGGTACCGAAGTCGTCGATGGCGATCCGGACGCCGGCCTCCTTCAGGCCGGCGAGGGTGATCCCGGTGGTCTCGGAGTCCTGCACGACCACGCTCTCGGTGATCTCCAGACAGACCGAGCCGCGCTCGAGATCGAATTCGTCCATGATGTCGGCCACCGTCTCCACGAACCCGTCGATGACCAACTGCACCGGTGAGACGTTGATGCGCAGCACCGTTCCTCTGCCCACGCCGTTCGACTGCCAGCGGGCGAACTCCGCACAGGCCGAACGCATCACCCATCGGCCCAATTCGCCGGCCAGGTTGACCGATTCGGCGACACCGATGAAGGCGTCGGGGGACAGCAGCCCCCGGGTCGGGTGCTGCCAGCGGACCAGCGCCTCGGCGGCGAGGATGTCACCGGTTCGCATGTCGATCTCGGGCAGGTAGTGCAGCAGCAGCGCCCCGGTCTCGATGACGCTCTGCAGGTGCAGCTCGATGTCGTTGCGGAACTCGTTCTTCATCGCCATGTCATCGGTGAACACGGCGACCTTGTTGCCGCCCGAGTTCTTGGCGGTCAGCACCGCCTGATCGGCCCGGCGCAGTAGGTCAGAGGTGCTGTCCACTCCGGGAGTTCCCTGCGCCACACCGATGCTCACTGTGCGGGTGAGCAACTCACCGTCGATCGACACGCGTTCCCGCAGGGCGGACTGGAGCCGGTGGGCGAGTGCTTCGACGGCTCCGTCGTCCATCGGCCCCGGCGGAACCACCACGAACTCGTCACCGCCGAGCCGGGCGATCAGATGGTGGTCGTCGGCGCCGCGGCGAAGGCGTTCGGCCAGGACGCGGATGAACCAGTCACCCGCGGTGTGCCCGAGGTAGTCGTTGATGGCCTTGAGCCGGTCCAGGTCGAAGAACAGCGTCGAGACCGGCCCGGGCCGGCCCGCGGCGAGCCGCTCATCCAGATGGGCCAGCAGCGCGCGCCGGTTGTGCAGCCCGGTCAGGTCGTCGTGCTCGGCGAGGTAGCGAAGCCGTTCCTCGGCCAGCACCCGCGCCTGCACCTGGGCGAACAGGGAGGCGATCGCCTCCAGGGCGTTGAGTTCCTCCGGGCTCCATTCCCGGTCGCCGAACTTGATGAAGCCCAGGGCCCCGGTGGTGACGTCGCCGGACAGCAGCGGGGTGGCAGCCATCGAGGTGGCCGCGACGGCGCGACTGGCCTCGATGCGGCGTTGGTAGTCGCCGGTGGCCGGTTCCGGACGCAGCACCACCGGTTTCTTGGCGTTCTCCGACACCGCGAACACCGGATCGGCGTCGGCGAAGTACACCAGGGCCAGCGGGTCCGGATCGGGGATGTTCGGGCGGACCGGCCACTCCGCGATCAACTTGGAGGCGCGGATCTTGTGGTCGTTGTAGCGCAGGAAGCTGACATCGACTCCCAGGTAGGCGACCAGGTCGGCGAGCACGTGCTGGCTGACCTCGACCGAGGTGGTCGCCGTGGCGGCCATCAGTTGCGTCGCCACCGACTTGACCATCTGGTCGAGGCTGCGCGGCGTGCTGTTCGTCGACATCGTGCAGTCAGGATACGGCGGGTGCCGTGGTGTCGAGTGCCCGCCTGCGGCTGCGCACCGATGCGCGGGGAGCGCGACCCAGCCGCAGCGCCAGAATCTCGGTCTCGTCGTCGCCGATACCGGCAACCCGGCGGAATCGTGTTCGCAACCCGGCTAGCTGGGCGGCGAACGGCGCGGACAGTTCTTCGAGATCGGCGTCGTCGCGGGCGTAGAGGAAGACCGGCGAGACGGGCTGCACGGCCAGGTCGTGCTGCTGGGCGGTGAGCCAGACGGCTTCGGCCGCCGAGCCCCCACGCGCGTACCCGGCCAGCGACGGGTCGTCGCCGATGATGACCGCGAGAGCCGAACTCCGGGCGATCCGGTCGCGGGTCTCGGTGCCCAGACTGGCTCCGCCTTCCCAGGACGCCAGCAGGGACATCACCTCGGTCTGCTTGAGGATGTCGAGCGTCACCGCCTCCGTCGCGGACAGCTCCAGGCTGCGCACGTCGATTCCGGTGTCGGGGGATTCGTCTCCGGGCCAGCGCAATTCGGAGACCATCTCGCGGTGCAGCCGGGTGGTCAGATAGCGGATGCGGTCGGCCTCGGCCAGGATCGCGCCCGCCTCGTCGAGGGTGTCGCGTTCGTCGAGCAGCACCAGCCGGGCGCCTTCAGCCTGCGCTGCCGCTCGCAATGCGTCGGCCGCGCCGCGGTCCAGCGGTGCCGGCGCAGTCGGACGCCGGTTCGTTTCGCGTGCCGTCAGCGCCGGCCACAGCTTCGCGAGCCGGTCGTCGCTGCCCGGTTCGGTGAGCTCGACGATCGCGGTCAGCGGTGAATCGGCGGCGTCTTCGGTGATGTCGACCGATGCCGCGAGCTCATGGGCGGCGGCGGCCACCCGGGCGTTGAACACCGCGGCTCCCACGGCGACCGCGCTGCCGCGGAAACCGACGTCCATCGTCGAGGTGAACTCGGGTGCGAGCCGGATGGTGACCGCGCCGGTGCCCGAGTCGATGTGCCAGGGCTGGGAGTTGCCGCCCGAGGGCGCCCGGCTCGCCGCCAGCGCGACCGCGTGCACCGGGTCGCGCGGGGCACCCGGAGCGGGTTCGTCGGCTGCCGGGGGAGGGTGCCCAGCGGTCGGAGCCGCCGACGGATCGGTGAGCGCATCGAGGGTGGCTGACATGTCGACACGCACCCGGCCCGACGGAAGCCTTTCTCCCAGAGCGATTCTGCGTACCGCCTCGGCGACCGCGGCGGCGCCGATCAGGACGTCGCCGGCGAGTTGCGGCCAGGTTGCCAGTGTCTGGCCGACCTCCACCAGCGACGCCGCGGCGCGGGGCGACAGGCGCTGTCCCTCGAGGAGTCTGAGCACGTGCGGGATCTTGTCGCGATTGTCGAGTCCAGCCAGCGCGGCGGCGTCGATGCCGCCGAGCAGGCCGTGGAAGACGGGACGGTCGGGCTCGGCATCGAAACGTTCCACGTCGACGAGGCCACGGTCGCTGGTGGCCATCAGGACCGGCAGTCCGCGGGCCCGAGCCGATTCCCGGACCAGGGCTTTGACATCGAGCGAATCGCATTCCTCGACGACGATGTCGAGGCCGTCCAGGAAGCCGTCGACGGTGTCGGCGGTCAGGCCCGCGGACTCGACCCGAACAGGCAGATACGGATCGATTTCGGCGATCCGGCGGGCCGCCGCGATCGCCTTGTTCAGGCCGAGCTCGAAAACCGTTGCCGGGACGCGGTTGAGGTTGGACAGCTCGAGCTCGTCGAAGTCGGCCAATCGCAACTCGCCGCACAGTCCCTGCATCGCCAGTGTGTGGGCGATCGCGTGTCCCACACTCAGGCCGATCACGCCCACCCGCAGTCCGGACAGCGCGCGCTGCTCGTCGTCGCTGATCAGGTTGCGGTTGCGGTCGGTGCGCACCCGGCGGTACGCGCGCGGTCCGAGGATCCCGACAAGGGTCTGCCGCCAGGGGTAGTAGGCCCAGCGCCAAGATTCCCCGGTGAGCTCCGGCCCGGGTGGGGGCAGCAGCTCGGCCAGCGTGCGGGCCTGTTCGGCGGTCGTGTCGACGACCGTGACCGCAGGATCGGCACGCAATGCGGCCACCGTGCGACTGCCGTCGGGGGTCGCCGGGTCCAGGACCAGTGCATGGGCGCCACCCTGATGCGGCCCGGCCGGGCCTGTGGTGTCGGTCGCCGGGGTCTCAGATCGCTCGAATGTCACAGGGCATTCTCACGCACTCCCGCGGTTTCGTGCGCTGCAGGCCAGTCCCGCTCCATCGCCACGATGTCGTTGATGATCTTCGTCACCTGATCGGGCTCGGCGTGCCGGATGTAGTTCCGGCGGTCCCACCACATCATCTTGGTGCGGTACCGCGGGTCCGGGTAGGGCGTGGCCGGAATCGAGGCGACCACGCCGCCGGAGGAGCGCCACTTGTCCAGTACGTGCGCCGCCGAGGTGGCCATGCAGAACTGCAGATCCAGCAGGGCCATCGCGTGGAACGCGGTGCGGGCGAGCACTCGCGTCACCCCTTTGCTGCGGTCGGCGTCGTCGGTGACGAAGGCGGTCTTCATCTCGAGCACGCCGAACGGAACGCGGTCGTCGATCATCTTGCGCACCGCCGCCAGTCCGGGCTGGCCCGCCCACTCCACCACGGCGTGGGAGTCCTCGGGACTGCTCAGCGGTCCGACCGCCCGCACCCCGCCGATCGTGCGCCCGGCGGTGTCGATTGCTGACCAGAACAGCGTCGTGTCGTGGCCGTCGCGGATGTCGTCCATGTTCAGGGCCTCCTGGACCCCGTGCTTGCGGTAGCTGTGCTCGGCGCAGCGCAGGTACTCCAGCCACAGGTCGGGTTCCAGCTGTGGCTGCGACATGACCAAGGTGCACTCGGCGTCGGCATCCCACCAGGTGTGGCTGCGCGCGAGCTGGAAGTCGGCGTGCGTTGTCGTCGGAGTCGGGTGGAGCGTAGAAATCGGCATGGCATTCCCATCGGTGTTCCGGTTTGGCGCGACCAAGCTCCATCGCTCGACGGCCAGCTAGCGATATCCGGCTTTGTTTGAATACGACACGATAAGTATGTCGCTTCCGGGCGTGAATTCCAGCTAGTGCGGCGAAATTCTCCCGCCCCGGGATAGCTGGTTATCCAGCGTTGTTGTTGTTTCAAACCCAGGCGTCGCAGCTGGCAACTGAAATGGTCACCAGGTGAACTGATAGGAGCGCTAAGAATAAATTCTGGCGAACCTGAGTCGTGTGTCGAATTACCATTTGACAGCAACATCTGCAAATGGACGGCGGTCCACGCAAAGTCTCCCGGGATGGGTCCTTGTGCTGCCCCGGCCATCCTCCGGGCACCCGCGAGCACCGGTTGCCCGGGTAGCTGGTGGCTCTGCTCAGGATTCGCTGTCGATCGTTTCGCAAGGTGATTCTGACAGTGCCTGCCGGATATTCGGGTGCTCGAGCACGGCGGTGAACCCGTGTGGCACTGTGTAACCGCATCCTCGACCCCGGCAGTTGTGCAGCCGTTCCACGCCAAAGGAGCCCCACGTGAAGAAGTTCAGCGGACTCGCGGAGTTCACCGCCGCGCAAGGGAGTGAACTCGGTCCCACCGAGTGGCTCGAGATCACGCAGGAGCGGGTCAACCTGTTTGCTGACGCCACCGATGACCACCAGTGGATCCACGTCGATCCGGAGCGCGCCGCCAACGGCCCCTTCGGCGGGGCCATCGCACACGGATTGCTGACGCTGTCGCTGATCCCGCACTTCACCCATCAGCTCTACACGGTCGACAACATCGCGATGGCGATCAACTACGGCTACAACAAGGTCCGTTTCATCAACCCCGTCCGGGTCGGGGCCAGGCTGCGAGCCCGCGCGGTCATCGCCTCGGTCGCCGAGATCGAGAACGGCGTCCAGGCGACGCTGACCACCACCGTGGAGATCGAGGGTGCCGAGAAGCCGGCGGCCGTGGCCGAGTCGATCGTCCGCTTCCTCGGCTGAGTGGCGCCGCACGGCGCCGATACATGTGTCAGTAACCGTTGACGTACGTCAAAAACGCTCGTAGATTGCGTTTCGGCGTTAGGAGCGACGGTGAATGACCATGCACAACCCCGGGTCGCGGTGATCGGTGCCGGAATCAGTGGGCTGACGGCCGGCAAGATGCTCTCCGACTACGGTGTCGAATACACGACGTTCGAGACGTCCGACCGGATCGGCGGCAACTGGGCGTTCGCCAACCCGAACGGCCACAGCAGTGCCTACCGATCCCTGCACATCGACACCTCCAAGCATCGGTTGTCGTTCAAGGACTTCCCGATGCCCGAGCACTATCCCTCGTTCCCGCACCACTCCCAGATCAAGGCCTACCTCGACGACTACGCCGCGGCGTTCGGGCTGCTGGAGCACATCGAGTTCACCAACGGGGTGGTGCGCGTCGACCGGGACGCCGACGGCGGCTGGCGCATCCTGGACCAGGCCGGTGCGGTCCGGCACTTCGACCTGGTGGTCGTCGCCAACGGGCACCACTGGGATCCGCGGCTGCCCGACTTCGACGGCACCTTCTCCGGGGAGTCGATCCATTCGCACTCCTACATCGACCCGAGCACCCCGCTGGACCTACAGGGCAAACGGATCCTGGTGGTGGGCATCGGCAACAGCGCCGCCGACATCACCGTCGAGTTGTCGTCGAAGGCGCTGCGCAACGACGTCACGCTGTCCACGAGGTCCAGCGCCTGGATCGTGCCGAAGTACATCGCGGGCCGCCCGGGTGACATGTTCTGGCGCACCACGCCGCACCTGCCGCTGTCGTGGCAGCGCAAGGCGGTGCAACTGGTCGCCCCGATGCTGGGCACCGATCCGACGATGTACGGCCTGCCCGCGGCCGATCACAAGCTGTTCGAGGCCCACCCGACCCAGTCGGTGGAACTGCCGCTGCGGCTCGGCTCCGGGGATGTGACCCCGAAGCCGAACATCGAGCGCCTGGACGGGGACACGGTGCACTTCGTCGACGGCACCAGCGACGCATTCGACGTCATCATCTACGCCACCGGCTACAACATCACCTTCCCGTTCTTCGATCCGGAGGTGGTCAGCGCACCCGGCAATCAGCTGCGGCTCTACAAGCGGATGTTCAAACCCGGCATCGACGATCTGGTCTTCATCGGCTTCGCCCAGTCGGTTCCCACGCTGTTCCCGTTCGTCGAATGCCAGGCCCGGCTGCTCGCGGCGTATGCGGTCGGGCAGTACGCGCTGCCGCCGGTCGACGAGATGGAGCGGGTCATCGACGCCGATCAGCAGTTGCACGCCGGGCACTGCACCGACCGGCCGCGCCACACCCAGCAGGTCGACTACTTCGTCTACGAACACGACCTGCGCACCCGCGAGATCCCGGCCGGGCGCGAGCGCGCCCGCCGCGCGCCGGCGGCGGTGCTGCGATGACACCGGCCGAGGTCAGCTTCACCAGCGCGGGGCAGACCTGCAGCGCCTGGCACTTCGCCGGCGACCGTGGCGGCACGTCCGGCGGCCGGCCCGTACTGGTGATGGCCCACGGGTTCGGTGGCACCAAGGACTCCGGTCTGGCGCCGTTCGCCGAGCGGTTCGCCGCCGCCGGGGTGGATGTGCTGGCCTTCGACTACCGAGGCTTCGGTGCCTCGGAAGGGCTACCGCGGCAGTCGCTTTCGGTGCGGCGCCAGATCGCCGACTACCACGCAGCGGTCGAGGCCGCCAAGGCCCTGCCCGGGGCCGACCCGGGGCGGATCGCGCTGTGGGGGGTCTCCTTCTCCGGCGGGCACGTGCTGCAGGTGGCCGCCGAGCGCGACGACATCGCCGCGGTGATCGCGCTGACCCCGTTGACCAGCGGGATGGCGGTGAGCAGGGCCGCGATGAAATCGCGCGACCTGCTGACCTCACTGCGCTGGACCCTGACCGGGGTCCGGAGCAAGGTCGCCGTCGCCCGCGGCGGCGCCCCGACGCTGATGCCGCTGGTGTCCCCGGTCGGCGAGCCCGGGGCGCTGGCCCTCGACGGCGCCTACGACAGCTACCTGTCGATGGCGGGTCCCACCTGGCGCAACGAGATCGACTGTTCGGTAGGACTGGAGGTGGTCGGCGTCCGAACGACGCAGGCGGCCAAGCGGCTACGGTGCCCGCTGCTGGTGCAGATCGCCGATTTCGACTCCTACGTGCCCGCCGACGCGGTGGCCGCGACCGCGGCCCGGGGCCGCGCGCAGGTGCACCACTATCCCTGCGACCACTTCGACGTCTGGTCGGGCCACGACTGGTTCGACAAGGCCTCCAGCGACCAGATCGCCTTCCTCGATCGGGTGTTCGGCGCTCAGTAGTGCGTCGATCCCTGGTCGACGGGGATCGCGCTGGCGGTGACGTACTTCGACTCGTCGCTGGCCAGCCAGCACACCGCGTCGGCGATGTCCTCGGGATCGACCGCCCAGGTGGGCAGGAACGGGGTCATCATGTTGGCCAGTTGCGGGTTGGTGTCCATCGCGGCGCCCAGGGCGCTCACCATGTCGCCGGTGCCCATCGCGGTCATGACCGGGCCGGGGTGCACGCTGTTGACCCGGATCGAGTGCTTGCCCAGCTCGGCGGCGAACGCGCGGGCCATCCCCGTCACCGCGTGTTTGCTCGCGGTGTAATGGATCATGAACGGCTGCAGCTTGATTCCGGCAGCCGAACTGATCAGGATGATCGATCCGCCGCGGCCGCCGGCGATGATCTTGTCGGCGCCGGCCATGACGGTGTTCCAGGTTCCGGTGACGTTGATATCCATCACGTCGCGGAAGTCCTCGGGCCTGATCGCATCCCAGGCCTGCGGTGCGGAGACCCCGGCGTTGGCGACGATCACGTCGAGGCGGCCCAACTCGGCGACACCGTCCTCCACGGCCGCCCGCAGGCCGTCGGCGTCGCGGGTGTCGACCACCGATGCCAGGATCCGGCGTCCGGTGGCCTCGACCAACTTCACCGTCTCGGCCAGATCGTCGCGGGTCGCCGGGTCGTAGGGCACACACGCCGGCAGGGCACCGGCGATGTCGACGGCGATGATGTCAGCGCCCTCGGCGGCCATCCGAACGGCATGCGCGCGGCCCTGACCGCGCGCCGCGCCGGTGATGAAAGCGACCCTGCCGTCCAGTTTCCCGCTCATCGCAGACCCTTCTGTGCAGACTTGACCAGGTTGGCTCCGACGATGAGCCGCTGGATCTCGCTGGTGCCCTCGTACAGGCGCAGCAGCCGGACTTCGCGGTAGATCCGTTCCACGGGCACCCCGCGCATGTATCCGGCGCCTCCGTGTACCTGCACCGCGAGATCGGCGACGTTTCCGGCCATCTCGGTGCAGAACAGCTTGGCCGCCGACGGTGCGATCCTGCGGTCCTCGCCGCTGAGCCACTGCTGGGCGGCTTCGCGGACCATCGCCCGCCCGGCCATCACGCCGGTCTGCTGGTCGGCCAGCATCGCCTGCACCAGCTGGAACTCACCGATCGGCGTCCCGCCTTGGGTGGCGGTAGCCGCGTAGGCGACCGACTCGTCGAGGGCGCGCTGGGCCGCGCCCACCGCCAGCGCTGCGATGTGGATGCGGCCCCGGGCCAGCGAGGTCATCGCCGCCCGGTAGCCGTGGTCCTCGCTGCCTCCGACCAGGGCCTCGTCGCCCACCCGCACGTCGGTGAGGCGCACGTCGGACGTCCACGCACCCTCCTGGCCCATCTTGGCGTCCTTGCCGCCGACCTCGACTCCGGGGCTGTCGGCCGGCACCAGGAAGACCGCGATGCCAGGCCCCTTGTCGTCGGCCGGCCGGGTCCGGGCGAACACGATGAACAGGTCGGCCACCGGGGCGTTGGTGATGTACTGCTTGGCGCCGTTGATCACCCAGGAGTCGCCGTCGCGGACCGCCTTGGTCTTGAGCCCCGAGGGGTTGGAGCCGGCGCCGGGCTCGGTCAGCGCGAAGGAGGCCACCACCTCACCCGAGGCGATCCCTTCCAGCCAACGGCTCTTCTGTTCCTCGGTGCCGAAGCCGACGAGCACCTGGCCGGCGATGCCGTTGTTGGTGCCGAACATCGAGCGCAGCGCCAGGCAGGTGTAGCCCAACTGCATCGCCAACTCCACGTCCTGGGTGATGTCGAGGCCCAGACCGCCCCACTGCTGGGGGATCGCGTAGCCGAACAGGCCCATCTTCTTGGCCTGCTCACGCAGGTCGTCGGGAACCCGGTCGTCGGCGACGATCTCCTGTTCGCGCGGTACGACGGCGGTGCGGACGAAGTGGCGAGTCTGGGCCAGGATCTCCTGGAAGTCGTCGTCGCTGACTTCGGCTGTGCTCATCGGTGGGGGCTCCTATCGACAGATACACGACACCCTGCTTTTCAAATATCCTATATGAAATACGATGAGGGTCGGTCCGGGATCGAGACGAGTGAAGGATTGGTGTAACAGGTGTCATTGCTGACAGGTAAGACCGCCGTGATCACCGGCGGGGCGCAGGGACTGGGCTTCGCGATCGCGCAGTGCTTCGTCGCCGAGGGGGCGCGGGTGGTGTTGGGTGACGTCAACGCAGAGGCCACGCAGGTCGCGGCCAAACAGCTCGGCGGCGACTCGGTGGCCCGGGCGGTGCAGTGCGACGTCACCAGCGCCGCCGACGTCGAGGCGCTGGTCGCCGCCGCGACCGACGGTTTCGGCGCCCTCGACATCATGGTCAACAACGCCGGCATCACCCGCGACGCCACCATGCGCAAGATGACCGAGGACCAGTTCGACCAGGTCATCGCGGTCCACCTGAAGGGCACCTGGAACGGCCTGCGGGCCGCGGGCGCGGTGATGCGCGAGGCCGGCAGCGGTGCGATCGTGAACATGTCGTCCATCTCGGGCAAGGTCGGCATGGTCGGCCAGACCAACTACTCGGCGGCCAAGGCCGGCATCGTCGGCATGACCAAGGCGGCCTCCAAGGAACTGGCCTACCTCGGGGTCCGGGTCAACGCGATCCAGCCCGGTCTGATCCGCTCGGCGATGACCGAGGCCATGCCGCAACGCATCTGGGACTCCAAGGTGGCCGAGGTGCCGATGGGACGTGCCGGGGAGCCCGAAGAGGTCGCCAAGGTGGCGCTGTTCCTGGCCTCCGACCTGTCCTCGTACATGACCGGCACGGTCCTCGAGGTCACCGGCGGGCGGCACCTGTGACCGCCGAAGCGGTCATCTGCGAGCCCGTCCGCACCCCGATCGGGCGCTACAACGGGAAGTTCAAGAGCCTCACCGCGGTCGACCTGGGCGTCGCAGCGCTGCAGGGTCTGCTGGCGCGCACCGGGGTGGCCCCCGAGGCCGTCGAGGACGTCATCGTCGGGCACTGCTACCCGAGCATGGAAGCCCCGGCGATCGGCCGGGTCATCGCCCTGGACGCGGGGTTGCCGGTGACCGTGCCGGGCATGCAGATCGACCGTCGCTGCGGATCGGGACTGCAGGCAGTCATCCAGGCGTGCCTGCAGGTGACCAGCGGTGCCAACGAACTCGTCGTCGCCGGCGGCGCCGAATCGATGAGCAACGTGGTGTTCCACTCCACCGACATGCGCTGGGGCGGAGCCCGGGGCGGCATCACGGTGCACGACGCGCTGGCGCGTGGCCGCACCACCGCCGGCGGCAAGCACTACCCGGTGCCCGGCGGCATGCTCGAGACGGCGGAGAACTTGCGCCGCGAATACGGCATTGCGCGCGAGGAACAGGACGACCTCGCCGTGCGCTCGCACCAGCGGGCCGTCGAGGCCCAGCGGTCGGGGCAACTGGCCGGCGCGATCATCCCGGTGACGGTGTCGACCCGGGCCGGAGACGACGTCGTCGACACCGATGAGCATCCCCGGGCCGACACCTCGATGGAGTCGCTGGCCAAGCTCAAACCCGTTCTCGGCAAGAGCGATCCGGATGCGACGGTGACCGCGGGGAACTCCAGCGGACAGAACGACGCCGCGTCGATGTGCCTGGTGACGACACCGGAGAAGGCCGCGGCCCTGGGGCTGACCCCGTTGGTGCGCCTGGTGTCGTGGGCGGTGGCCGGGGTGGCCCCCAACGTGATGGGAATCGGGCCGGTTCCGGCCACCGAGGCGGCGCTGGGCCGGGCCGGGCTCACACTGGCCGAGATGGATCTGATCGAGCTCAACGAGGCGTTCGCGGCCCAGGCCCTGGCCTGCATGCGGGAGTGGAAGTTCGGCGACGTCGACCTCGAGCGCACCAACGTGCACGGCTCGGGCATATCGCTGGGCCATCCGGTCGGCGCCACCGGAGGGCGGATGCTCGCGACGCTGGCGCGCGAACTGCACCGCCGGGGGGGCCGGTACGGATTGGAGACCATGTGCATCGGCGGCGGTCAGGGACTGGCCGCGGTGTTCGAGAACGCCACGGCGAAAGGGGCGTCGGCATGACCAAGCTGGCCCAGACGCTCGGCCTGACCGAGTTCCAGACCGAGATCGTCGACACGGTACGCCAGTTCGTCGACAAGGAGATCATCCCCACCGCCCAGGAACTCGAACACGCCGACGAGTACCCGCAGGCCATCGTCGACGCGATGAAGGAGATGGGGCTGTTCGGGCTGATGATCCCCGAAGAGTTCGGCGGACTGGGGGAGTCGCTGCTGACCTACGCGCTGTGCGTGGAGGAACTCGCCCGCGGCTGGATGAGCGTGTCCGGCGTCATCAACACCCACTTCATCGTCGCCTACATGATCCGTCAGCACGGCACCGACGAGCAGAAGCGCTACTACCTGCCGAAGATGGCCACCGGTGAGACCCGCGGCGCGTTCTCGATGTCCGAACCCGAACTCGGCTCCGACGTCGCCGCGATCCGCACCCGGGCACGGGCCAACGGAGACGGTAGCTACACCCTCGACGGGCAGAAGATGTGGCTGACCAACGGCGGCAGCTCCACGCTGGTGGCCGCTCTGGTGCGCACCGACGAGGGTGCCGACAAACCGCACCGCAACCTGACCGCATTCCTGGTCGAGAAACCCGCCGGTTTCGGCGAAGTGGCGCCGGGACTGATCATCCCCGGCAAGCTCGACAAGCTGGGCTACAAAGGCATCGACACCACCGAGCTGATCTTCGACGGCTATCAGGCAAAGGCCACCGACATTCTCGGTGAGGCCCCCGGCCAGGGCTTCTTCCAGATGATGGACGGCGTCGAGGTCGGCCGGGTCAACGTCTCGGCCCGGGCGTGCGGGGTCGGCATCCGGGCGTTCGAACTGGCCGTGCGCTATGCCCAGCAGCGCACCACCTTCGGCAAGCCGATCGCCGAACACCAGGCCGTCGCATTCCAGCTCGCCGAGATGGCCACCAAGGTGGAGGCGGCGCATCTGATGATGGTCAACGCCGCCCGGATGAAGGACTCCGGGGAGCGCAACGACGTGGCCGCCGGTATGGCGAAGTACTTCGCCAGCGAGGCGTGTGCCGAGGTCACCCAGCAGAGCTTCCGCATCCACGGCGGCTACGGCTACTCGAAGGAGTACGAAGTCGAGCGACTGATGCGCGACGCCCCGTTCCTGCTGATCGGCGAGGGCACCAGCGAGATCCAGAAGAACATCATCAGCAAGCGCCTGCTGGCCGACTACCGGGTGTGAGCGAGGTGAGCGTGCCCGACTTCACGGCGCGGCCGCAGCTGGCCGAGGACGTCGCGGGTTTCGTGCGCCGGCGGATCTTCGACGGGACCTACGCGGCCGGAACCTATGTGCGTCTCGATCAGCTGGCCGCCGAGCTGGGGGTCAGTGTCACCCCGGTGCGCGAGGCGTTGTTCGAGCTCAAGGCCGAAGGCCTGCTCGACCAACAGCCTCGGCGCGGATTCGTGGTGCGTCCGGTGACGGAGCGCGACATCACCGACGTCTCCGATGTGCAGGCCTATATCGGCGGTGAGCTGACCGCCAGGGCGGCCGCCTCCATCACCGCGGACCAGCTGGCCGAGCTGGAGCGGATCCAGACCGAGTTGGAGCAGGCCTACGCCGCCGACGACGGGGAGCGGGCGGTGCGCCTGAACCACGAGTTCCACCGGGCCATCAACGTCGCGGCCGGCTCACCCAAGCTCGCCCAGCTGATGTCGCAGATCACCCGCTACGCGCCGGAATCGGTGTTCCCCACCATCGACGGGTGGCCGGTGGAATCGAATACCCATCACCGGCGCATCCTGGCGGCGCTCGGCGCGCGCGACGAGGATTCGGCGCGCAGGGCGATGTCCGAACATCTCGCCGCCGGGGCGGCGCCGTTGATCGACCACCTGACCCACCGCGGGGTCATCGAGTGATGTCGGCGTGGAGAGGAGAAGAGTCGATGGGTGTCCTGGACGGGGTCCGGGTGCTGGACTACGGCCGCTTCATCGCCGCGCCCTGGTGTTCGGCGCTGCTGGCCGACATGGGGGCCGACGTGGTGCGGGTCGAGAAGCGCGACGGCGGTGAGGACCGGTGGGTCCAATCGGTCACCGAGACCGGCGAGGGCGGAACCTTCCTGCAGTGCAACCGCAACAAGCGGTCGCTCACCCTGGACACCACGACCGATGAGGGCAAGGCCATCACCGCGGCCCTGGTGTCCCGCGCCGACATCGTGGTGGCGAACATGCCTGCTGCCGGCATGCGGGCCAGCGGCCTGGACTACGACACGTTGCGGGCCATCAAACCGGACATCATCCTGGCCAGTGCGACGGCCTACGGCGAGGGCGGACCCTACAGCGACAGAATCGGATTCGACGGCGCCGGCCAGGTCATGTCCGGGGCGGTGTACCGGCAGGGCCTGCCCGACATGCCGTTGCGCACCGTGGTGCCCTACGCGGACTTCGGGACCGCGCTGACGATGACCATCGGGGTGATGATGGCGCTGTATCACCGGGACCGTACCGGGCAGGGACAGCACGTCGAGGGTGCGCTGCTGCCCACCGCGATGATGCTGTCGAACGCGTTCCTCATCGAGCGCGACCAGCTCGGCATCGACAAGCCGCGGATGGGCAACCGCGGAACTTCGGTGGCGCCGTGCGATCTCTACCGCACCTTCGACGACGGCTGGGTGCTGCTGCAGATCGCCGGGCAGCCGATGTTCAAGCGGTGGTGCCGGCTGATCGGGCGACCCGAGCTGTTCGACGACCCCCGGTTCGCCGACGACGATCTGCGCTGGCACAACGGCGACGAACTCAACGACATCATGGCCCGGTGGTGTGCGGACAAGACCAAAGCCGAGGTGCTCGAGCTGCTCGAGGCGGCGAAGCTGCCCGCCGCGCCGATGCACTCGACCCAGGACGTGCTCGACGATCCCCACGTCGCGGCGATGGGCTATCTGCAGCGGGTCGCCTTCCCGGGCGCCGCGCACGACGTGCCCATCATCGAGACGCCGTTTCGCCTCTCGGCGACCCCAGGCGAGATCCGCAGGCGCGCACCGCTGCTGGGCGAGCACTCCGACGAGGTGCTGCGCGAGGCGGGCTACTCCGACGACGACATCACCGGGCTGCGGGCCCGCCAGGTCATCTGAGCAGCTCGCCCTCGAGCATGGCCCGCAGCCGGGCCGTATCGACCTTTCCGGTGGCCCCGCGGGGTACCGCGGCGTCGTCGTCGAGCAGCGTCCACACGGTCGGCACCTTGAAGGCGCTGAGCACCGCCCTGGCCCCGGCGCGGAGCTGCTCGACGGTGGTGGGCGCACCGCAGACGACGGCGGCGCCCACCTGGTCACCGGCCGGCCCGCTGACGTTGGTGACGAAGGCGCCGTGCACGCCGTCGATGGTGCGCAGCGCCCGTTCCACCTCGGTGGGATAGACGGTGGCCCCGCTGACCTTGAACATGTCGTCGGCCCGACCGGCGAAGAACAGGAAGCCCCCGGCGTCGAGATGACCGAGGTCGCCGGTGGGGTAGTAGCCGTCGGCGGTGAAGACCTCTTCTCTGCTGCGCCGGCAGATGCCCCGCAGCACGTGCGGTCCCCGGATCTGGACCATCCCGGTCTCGCCGGGGCCGAGCGGGGCGCCGGTGGCGGGGTCGACCACCCGCACCGTCATACCGGGGAACGGCCTCCCGCAGCTGCCCCAGGCGGATTCGGGCATGTCGGTGTCGGCCGGGTAGCCGCAGTAGGGGCCGAACGACTCGGTCATGCCGAACAGCCGGGCCCGGGCCCCCGGTCGGGAGCGCTGTGCTTCGGGCAGCAGCGCCTCGAGGCTGCCGGGCTGCAGGGCGCTGAGGTCGGTGTCGTCCCCGTCGAGGTGCTGAGCCAGCGTTTCGGCTTGGTCGGGCCAGCCGCGGAACAGTGTCACCCGCTCGGCGGCCAGCAGCTGCAGTGTCGAACGGGGTTCGGGCACCGCTTCGGTGACCAGGGTGGCGCCGGACACCAACGCCGACATCACCCCACCGGCGAAGCCTCCCACCCAGAAGAACGGCATCGGCAGGTAGAGCCGGGTGTCGGCGTCGACACAGCGGGCCGACAGCCCCGAGCGCACGGCGCCGATCGCGCCGCCGTGCGAGTGCAGCACCCCGTTCGGGGCGCCACTGCTGCCGGAGGTGAACATGACGGCCAGCGGGTCGGCGGGCCGCACCGTGCGTCCCAGCGCGTCGGCGACCCGGTGCGCCGCGGTGCCGGCCGTGCCGGGCAGCGCGGCGGTCCGGTGCACGCTGCGCAGCGTGGGCAGCTCGCCCGGGCCCGGCAGGGTGTCCAGGTAGCGCCGCCCCCGGAACTCGTCGACCGCGATCAGGTGCTGCACGGCCGCGGTCCGCAGCGCGGACGTCAGTTCCGGCGGGGTGAACAAGGTGCTCAACGGAACGAGTACCGCGCCGATTCTGCTCAGCGCGAAGGCGATCCGGACCCACTGCACCCCGTTGGGCGCCAGCAGGCCGACCCGGCAGCCCTTGTCGACCCCGGCGTCGAGGAACGCGGCGGCCAGCTCGCGGGTCTGGGTGTCCAGGTCGCGATAGGTGACCCGCTCGTCGGGATCGATCACGGCGTCCTTGCCGCCGAACCGGTCGGCCGCCTCGCGCAGCAGGGTGTCGACGGTGTCAGCCATCGAAGAGCCCCTGCAGTGCAGGCAGGTCGATCTTGCCGCTGGAACGCATCGGGAGGGCGGCCCGCCGGATGGTGGTGAACCGGCGCGGGATCTTGTAGCTGGACAGCCGAGCCCCCAGCTCGCCCCGAAGTCGCTGCGCGTCGATCGGCTCCCCGCCCTCGGTGGCGATGACCGCTGCCACCAGCTGGCCACGTTCGGGGTCGGGAAGGCCGAGGACATGAACGGTCGCCTCGACACCGAGGGCTGCGCACACCTCCGTCAGGGCCTTCTCCACCTCTGCCGGTGCGACGTTGGCGCCGGCGGTCTTGATCATCGAGCCGGCCCGCCCGAGGAAGTAGAACAACCCCTCGGCGTCGCGGCGCACGAGATCGCCGGTGTGGAACCACCCGTCGGCGTCGAAGCAGTCCTCCCGGGGCCTGCCGTGATAGCCCTGCATCAGATAGCGGCCCCGGATCAACAGTTCACCGCCGGCGGCGTCGGCCCCGCTGTCGGGGTCGACGACGCGGGTCTCGAACCCCGGTGCGGGGTAGCCGAAGGAACCCCGCCGGGACTCGGGTTGGTCGGACTCGTCGCCGCTGAGCAGCACGACGCTGCCGGCCTCGGTCATGCCCAGCATGTTGTGGCGCAGCTCGGGATCGGCCGGACGGGAGTCGGGGGCCATGATCGGGTACAGGTTGCCGCGGCGCATGCTGGACAGATCGCGGCCGGCAAAGCTCGGGTCCCGGGCCAGGTGGGCGATACCGCCGGCGAATCCGTTGGTGACGGTGGGTTTCTCGGCCTCCAGGAGGTCGAGCGTCCGTGCCGGATCGGTGGCGCTGGAGCAGATCAGGGTGGCACCGGCGGTGACGGTCGCCAACAGGCCGAACGCGAAACCGCCGATCCAGAAGAACGGCGAGTTGCAGAACAGGCGATCGTCCGGGCCCAGCCGCCGGATCGCGTTGAGGTTGTGCTGATGGCCCAGCAGCGCCTCGTGGGTGTGCACCACCCCCTTGGGGGCGCTGGTCGAACCCGACGTGTAGATCACCGCCAGCACGTCGCAGCCGTCGACGTCGGCCTCCAGCGCCGCCACCGCGGCGTGGTCGGGGGCCCGCGGCCCCGGCCCGTCGCCGGTGAACACGATGTGGCGCAACACCGGGGCGGCCGGGCTCCAGATCGGGCCGTGCTCCGGCAGCGCCTCGCCGAGCGCCTCGGTCAGCCGCTGCACGTAGTCGTGCGAACGATAGGACCGCGCCGCCAGCAGCACCGAGACGTCGCCGTCGACGAGTTGGCCGAGCAGCTCCGGTGCGGTGCTGAAGGTCGAGAACGGCACCACCACCGCGCCGATCCGTGCGGCCGCGAAGAGCCCGACGACGAAGTCCGCACCGTTGGGGTACAGCAGCCCGACGTGCGAACCCCTGCCCGCACCGAGGGCGACCAGCCGAGCCGCGAGTTCGGCGGAGCGGGCCAGGGCCTCGCCGTAGCCGAGGCGTTCGTCGTCGCAGACCAGCAGGTCCTTGTCGCCGAGCGCCGATCGGGCGTGCAGCAGCGCCGGCAGCGTGAGCTCGGGCGGCTGGGTCATACCCGGGCGAAGTGCGACCGCACGGCCGTCAGATCGGGTTTGCCCGAAGGGGTCCGGGGGATGGCGTCGACGACGAGGATCTCGGTGGGGATCTCGTAGCGGGCCAGCCGGGAGCCCAGGAAGGTCAGCAGGTCGTCGACGCCGGCCGATTCGCCGGCCCGCAGCTCGACCAGTGCCACCGGCGCCTCGCCGAGGCGCGGGTCGGGGAGGCCGACCACCGCGGCGCCGGCCACCGCGGGATGGTGTTCCAGGGCGGCCCGCACGTCGTCGGGCATCACCTTGAAGCCGCCCCGGATGATCGCCTGATCGGATCGACCGAGAATCCACAGGAAGCCGTCGGCGTCGATGCGGGCCAGGTCGGTGGTGCGCAACCAGTCGGCGTCGGGCCCCAGTTGCGCGGGGATGACCTCCAGCAAGCCCGCCGCGTCGGGCCCCAGCGGCGCCCCGGTCTCCGGGTCGACGACCCGCAGTCGGGCCCCGGGGTTGGCCCTGCCGACGCTGCCCCGCTTGGCTTTCCAGTGTTCGCGGTGATCGGCGAGGGTCCAGCCGGCAACTCCGCCGCCGAACTCGGTGGCGGCATACGACGTGAGCACGGGGATGCCGAACTTGTCGGTGAAGGCGTCGGCGTCGTCGGCCGACAGCGGTGCGGTTCCCGACGTGACGGCGCTGACTCCGGCGAGATCGTCGCGGGTCAGCTCCGAGTGCAGCACCATGCGCAGCGCGGTGGGGACCAGCGAGACGGCGCGGGGACGGTACTCGCGCACCGCCGCCGCCCACCGGTCGAGGTCGAATCTCCGCAGCAGCACGAAGGGGCGGGCTTCGGCGATGCACAGCAACACCCGGAACACTCCGCCGACGTGGACCAGCGGCGAATTGACGATCGCCACCCCGCGCCGCACCTCGGCCGGTGCGTCGGCATTGTCCGGATCGGTGCCGATGACGCTGCGGGCCAACATGTCATAGGTCAGATCGACGCGCTTGGGCGGGCCGGTGGTGCCGCTGGTCAGCATCCACACCGCGACGCCGGGCTTGCCCGGGTCCCCGTCCGGTGTGCCGACGGTGACCTCGGGGGCGGTCTCCAGATCGCTGATCGCGATCGTGGTGGCCGTGGTCCCCGGCGCCAGTGCGGCCAGGTCGTCGGCGAGTCCGATGAGCACCGGTAGCGCCAGCGCCTCGATGTCGGCGCGGGTCCGCTCGTCGCCGCGGGCCGGGTTGATGACCACGACGGTGCCGCCGGCGATCAGGACGCCGAGCAGGGCCGCGACGTGGGCGGGTTCGTTGCGCAGCATGATCCCGGCCCGGCCCGCACCGGTCAGCGCCGCGATGCGCCGCGCCAGCGCGGACACCTGGGCGAAGCTGTGCCAGGTGCCGTCGAACTCGATGGCGCGCGCGTCGGGGTCGAGGTCGAGCACCGACTCGATGCGCTGCGACAGGGGATGCGGCATCAGCGAATCCGCGGCTTCGTCTTCGGGATGGCGCGTTCGGCCAGTTCGCCCTTCGCGATCGGGTTGCCCAGCCGCGTGTAGATCAGACCCTGGTCCATCGCCGCGCGGTACGGCTTGTCCAACGACTCCCAGATGGCCTTCACCGTGCCCTGGGTGGCGGTCGGCGGTTTGGCGGCGATGCAGGCCGCGATCTCGTGGGCGCGGCGGGCGAGGTGTTCGTCGGCGACGACCTCGGTGACCAGGCCGATGCGCAGCGCGGTCTGTGCGCCGACCCGTTCGTCGTTGCCCATCAACGCCATTCGCAGCGTGTCACCGAGGCCGACGCGGCGCATCAGTCCGACCGGCTCGAGCGCCGACACCAGGCCGGCGCTGACGTGCGAGTCGAAGAACGTCGCACTCTCCGAGCAGATCACCACGTCGGCCTCGTTGACGAAGTACAAAGCCCCGGCGGTGCACATGCCCTGCACTGCGCAGACCACCGGTTTCCACATCTTCTGCCACTTCGGGCTCAGCAGCTCGCCGGGGTCCTCGTGGTTCCACACGATCTCGGGCTGACCGTAGCTGGACTTGACGTCCAGTCCCGCCGAGAACGCCCGCTCGCCGGCAGCGCGCAGCACCACCGCATTGATGCCCTCGTCGGCCTTGATCAGGTGCCAGACCTGCCGCATCTCCTCGCACATCCGGCGGTTGAAGGAGTTCAGCGCCTCCGGCCGGTTCAGGGTCACGGTCGCGACCCGGGAGTCGTGATCGCAGTCGAGCAGGACGGTTTCGAAGTCTTCTGAGTCGCTCATCGCCCGGCCCTACCGGCACTGCCAGTTCGGGGCTCGCTTCTCGACGAACGCCAGCGGCCCCTCCTGGGCATCCTCGGTGCGCACCACGCGTTCACGGAACGTCTCGGCGAGGATCTCGCCCTCCAGCAGCGGCAGGTCCAGCGTCTTGTGGATGGCCAGCCGGGTGCCGCGCACGGCCAGGGGAGCGTTGGAGTTGACGATGTCGGCGATCTCGTGGGCCCGCTCGAGCAGCCGCTCGTGCTCGACCACCTCGGTGATCATCCCGAGCTCGTAGGCGCGCTGCGCGTTCATCCGTTCGTGCTTGCCCATCAGCGCCATCCGCAACGCCACCGAGCGCGGCAATGCCCGTGCCAGTCGCACCATCTCCCGGGCGGCCACCAGGCCGATGCTGACGTGCGGGTCGAAGAACGTCGCCTTGTCCGAGGCGATCACGATGTCACCGGTGGTCACCCAGTCCAGCCCGGCGCCGCAGCAGATGCCGTTGATGGCCGCCAGTATCGGTTTGGCCATCCGCCGAAACGGGGGAGTGCCCTCCTGCGGGGCCTCCCACTGGTCGTAGGTGGACAGGTAGGGCCGCTCGTAGATGACCTTGCCGTCCTCCGGGATCTCCTTGACATCGGCTCCGGTGCAGAACGCCCGGCCGTTGCCGGTGACGATCATCAACCAGACGTCGTCGTCGCCCTCGGCTTCGTCGTAGGCGGCCCGCAGTTCGGTGATCATGTGCGGCGACAACGCGTTGAGCGCCTCCGGGCGATTCAACGTGATGGTCGCGGTGTGGCCCGTCACGTCGTAGGTGATGGTCTCGTATTTCTCGGGTGTCCCCACGTGGTGTCCTTCGCTCATCTGCCTTGGAAGTCCGGTGTGCGCCGGTCCCGGAATGCGGCCAGACCCTCTTTGAAATCGGTGGTCCGACAGCTCAGTTCGAGGCTTGCCAGCTCATGGGCCATGGACTGGCCCAGGGTGGCGTGCAGGCCGTAGTTGATGGCCTGCTTGGCCAGGCCGATGGCCACCGTGGGACCCGAGGAGAGACGCTCGAGCAGCGCATCGGTCGCCGTGTCGAGCTCGTCGCCGGCGACCGCCTCGTGGATCAGTCCCCATTGCGCTGCCTCGGATCCGGAGACCTTCTCGCCGAGCAGCAGCATTCGCTTGGCCCGGCTCACCCCGGCCAGCCGCGGCAGCAGCCAGGTCGCCCCGGAGTCCGGGCTGAAGCCGCGGTCGATGAAGGGTTCCCACAGCGTGGCATCGGCGTCGGCCACCGTGAAGTCGGCTGCCAGCGCCAGATTGGCGCCCAGCCCGACCGCCCACCCGCGCAGCCGGCAGACCACCGGAAGCTGGATGGTCGCGACGAGCTCGACGAGCCGGTTGGCCGTGTGCGGGATCCGCCGGGTGAGGTCGCCGGTCCTGGGGCGGCGACCGTCGCTGTTGGTGGCCACCCAGTCCGCGCCGGCGCAGAAATCGCCGCCGGCGCCGGTCAGGCACACCGCCCGCAGGGTGTCGTCGGTGGCGGCCTTCGTCATGATCTCGACCAGGTCATCGATCATGCTGTGGCTCAACGAGTTACGTCTGGAAGGGCGGTCCAGTGTGATACGCAGGACCGCGCCGCTGCGGTCCTGGCGCACCGCGCCCGCGTCGGCCTCGTCGCGCACCGGGTGCCGTCCTCTCCGGGGTCTGCAGGCTATACGGATAGCCATACCGTTGGTGATTCGATTACTATCCTGTACAACTTAGCAAGGAAAGGCCGTCGGCGGAACAGTGTCAGTGCAGCGCATTCGCCAGCCCCGGGTGGCAGAGCTCGTGGCCTCGAAGCTGCGCGACGACATCCTGACCGGGCGGCTCAAGGAGGGTGATGTCCTGCCGTCGCAGGAGGCGCTGTTCGCCGAATTCGGGGTCAGCCCGCCGGCCGTGCGAGAGGCCGTCCACATCCTGGAATCCGACGGTCTGATCTCGGTGCGCCGCGGCAACGTCGGCGGGGCGGTGGTGCACCTGCCGTCGGCCGAGCGCACGGCCCAGATGATCAGCATGGTGCTGCAGACCCGGTCCGCGACCCCCGGAGACGTCAGCGAGGCGCTGCTGCACCTCGAGCCGATCTGCGCCGGGCTGTGCGCCACCCGGCCGGACCGCCTCACCGAGGTGGTTCCCCACCTGCGGGCGGCCGTCGACGCCCAGGTCGAACAGCTCGACGTGCCGGCGCGCTACGTCCCCAACGCTCGCCGGTTCCACGAGGAGATCGTCTCGCGCTGCGGCAACGAGCCGATGATCCTGCTCATCGGCTCGCTGGAACTGATCTGGTCGGCCCACGAGTCCTCGGTGTGGAACGACGAACACCATCCCGAGGATCCGATGGACCCCAAAACGATGCGCGCGGCGCTGCGTGACCACCACCGGCTGCTCGACGCGATCGTCGACGGCAACGCCGTGCGTGCGCAACGGCTGGCGGCCGACCATCTGGCCGTCGCGCGGCGCAACACGCTTGCCGCCGGGGCGGACAAGACCATCGAGGCCCGATTGATTTCCCCACCATGACGGTGATCCCAACCAAGGAACAGGAACGCTGATGACCACCACCACCGATGACGACCGCGTGCTCTTCGACGTCGATCGCGACGCCCGCATCGCCACGATCACGCTCAACAACCCGGCCCAGCGCAACTCCTACGACGCCTCGATGCGCGATCTGCTGGCCCGCTACCTCGACGAGGTGGCCGACGACGACGACCTCACGGTGGTGCTGTTACGCGGTGCCGGCGGGGTGTTCAGCACCGGAGCCGACATGAACAACGCCTACGGCTGGTACGGCTCCAAGGGCGGCGGCGAGGCCGCCGAGTCCCGGCGCAAGTCCCGGCCCAGCCAGCGGCGCCGGCTCACCGTGGACCGCAAGTCGTTCGGCTTCTACCACAACCTGATGGGCTTCCCGAAGGTCACCGTGGGTGAGATCAACGGCTACGCGCTGGGCGGCGGGTTCGAGATGGCGCTGATGACCGACATCTCGGTGATCGGGCGGACCACCAAGATCGGCATGCCGGCCACCCGGTTCCTCGGCCCGGCGTTGGGCAGCCTGCACATGTTCTTCCACCGGCTGGGCCCGGTGCTGGCCCGGCGCCTGCTGCTGACCGGCGACATCATCACCGCGGGTGAGATGGAGCACCTCGGGATCTTCACCGACACCTGCGACGGGGCGGCGGTGCCCGCGCGGGCCCGCTACTGGGCCGAGAAGGCGGCGAAGATGCCGGCCGACGGTGTGGTCATCGCCAAGGAGGCGTTCCGGCTGGTCGAGCAGAGCCAGGCCTATCAGGGCGAGGAGGTCGCCAGCTACCTGTTCCACGCCTACGGAACCAACCTGCAGTTCGCGCCCGGGGAGTTCAACTTCGTCAAGACCCGTGCCGAACACGGCACCAAGGAGGCCTTCCGGCTGCGTGACGAGCACTTCTTCGTGCCCGAACCGGCGCCGGAACCGGAGTGAGCTGTCTCACGCTACTGGCGGCGCTACACTATCTGTTAGTTTTGTAACGTCGAATTCCGTTGAAACCGAGGTCGAGATATGCCCACACCCGTCATCGTCGGCGCTGCCAGGACGGCCATCGGCCGGTCTTTCAAGGGCGCCCTGGTGAACACTCCGCCCGAGACCCTGATCACCACGGTGCTGCCTGAGGTGGTCCGCCGTTCGGGTGTCGACCCGGCCGACATCGACGACATCATCTTCGCCGAATCGCACTACGGTGGCGGCGATCTGGCCCGCTACGCGGCGGATGCCACCGGCCTGTCCCACGTGCCGGGTCAGTCGGTGAACCGCCACTGCGCCGGCAGCCTGACCGCCATCGGCAATGCCTCGGCCCAGATCGGCTCCGGCATGGAGCGGGTGCTGATCGCCGGCGGTGTGCAGTCGCTGTCGATGACCCCGCTGGTCAACTGGCGCATTCCCGGTCCGGAGCTGAAGTTCGAAGAGAAGTGGATGCCGCCCACCCACGTCGAGACCCCGGACGCGCCGGCCCGCGACATGTCGATCACCGTGGGCTGGAACACCGCGCAGTCCTACGGCATCAGCCGCGAGGAGATGGACGCCTGGGCCGCGCGGTCGCACCAGCGCGCGATCGCGGCCATGGACGCGGGCAAGTTCCTCGACGAGATCGTGCCGTTGAAGGTCACCCAGTTCGACGGCTCGGTCGTCGACTTCAGCGTCGACGAGCATCCGCGTCGCGACACCACCGTGGAGAAGCTGGCCGGGCTGAAGGTGCTGCACCCCGAGATCGAGGGTTTCTCGATCACCGCGGGCAACGCCAGCGGGACCAACGACGCCGCGGCCGGCGTCGCGGTGGTGGAGTCCGACTACGCCGCGGCCAACGGGCTCAACGTGATGGCCACCGTCAGGGCGTGGGGCGCGGCCGGGGTGCCGCCGCGCGACACCGGGCTGGGCGCGGTCAAGGTCATCGGCAAGGTGCTCGACCGCGCCGGGCTGAAGCCCTCGGACATCGCGCTGTGGGAGATCAACGAGGCGTTCGCGTCGGTTCCGGTCGCGGCCTGCAAGGAGTACGGCCTCGACGAGGAGCTGGTGAACTTCTCCGGAAGCGGGTGCAGCCTGGGCCACCCGATCGCCGCATCCGGTGCCCGGATGGTGACCACCCTGGTCTACGAGCTGCAGCGGCGTGGCGGCGGGATCGGCATGGCGGCCATGTGCGCCGGCGGCGGCCAGGGCGGCGCCGTCATCGTCGAGGTCTGACCCGGCGGCCCCTGCGTCTGCACCGAAACGACATTCCGGCAGCGAAGGTCCGAGAACGGACCTGCCGGAATGCCGTTTCGGCGTGCGGGACTAGCTGCGCGCCGGGGCCTTGGTCCGGGCAGCGGTGCTCTTGGCGGCCCTGCGGGCGGGCTTGGCATTCGAGTCGAGCAGCCTGCCGGCGTGGTCGAGGATGCATTCGAGCCCGAACTCGAAATTGCGGTCGTCCGAAGCGCTGAGGTGGTGCCCGGTCTGGATGATGGT
>JAXHTL010000119.1:0-15025 GCA_034190095.1 Actinomycetota bacterium | reverse complement strand
GAGGAACTCGGGGCCGCCGGCACGCAGTGTGGCCGGGTCGACGGGGGTCGGCAGGGCGAACCGGTCGCCGCTGAAGAACGTCCCGCTCACCTGGTCGGTCATCCGCCCAGACCCACCGGTGGTTCCTACCAGCCCGCGTTGCGGGCCAGATCGATGGCGTACTGGCTGACGAACGTGCCGGCGCTGGGGGCGCCCCGGCAGGCCCCGTCGGACTCGCCGGGTCGTTTGACCCACAGGAAGGCGTCGACCGTCGGGTTCCCAGTGTCGGTGGTGGGCCGCACGCCGAGGGCCCGGCCGCTGGGGTTGCACCAGTACAGGTCGTCGCCCTCGACGGGTCCGGCGCCGTTGCGCGAGGTGTCGATCACATAGTGCGAGCCGCCGGTCATCCCCGAGATCGCCTGGCCGTAGCCCATCGACTCCTCGGTGGTGAAGAAGTTCGCGGTGTTGAGGCTGAAACCGCGCGCCTTGGCCACCCCGACCCGATTGAGCCGGTCGGCCATCACGTCGGCGGCGACCCAGCGGGAGTGGCCCCCGTCGACGTAGACCGCCGTGGCCGGATTGCGGGTCAGCGTGTCGACGGCGTAGGCGATCAGGTCGTAGCGCTCCTGCTGCTGCGCCGGTGACAGACAGTCGGCCATGGCGAGCGCGTCGGGTTCGAGGATCACCGCGGCCGGGCCCGAACCGATGGCGGCGGCGACCCCGTCGATCCACGACCGATAGGCGCCGGCTGAGCCGAACCCGCCTGCCGCGTAGCTGCCGCAGTCACGGTTGGGGATCCCGTACAGCGCCAGGATCGGCATGGTGCCGGCCGCCTGGGCGGTCGCGATGTACTTCGCGTCCACGGCCGGGGTGGAGATGTGGTCCATCCAGTACGCGGTCGGCGTGTTCACCACCGCGGCCAGCAGCGGATCCGGGTTGCTGCCCGCCGCACGCATCCCCTTCGAATGCGGGTTCACGTAGAACGGCAGCCCCACCAGCGGGTTGGCCTCGCTGGCCAGGCGCACCGCCGGCGCGTCACCGGGGCGCACCGGGGCGACCGCCGCGCCCAGCGCGGCGATGACCGCCACAGTCAGGAAGGGAGCGATCCACCGCGCGACCGCGCGGGCAGCTGAGAACGTCACGTCAGGAAACGTAGTGCGGTTTCGCGGTGATCGCCAAACGCCCGTCGGCACCGTTTGACCCGGACCCGGCAGCGGGTATCCGCTGCGCACAATGCCGGAGTTCACCGAGGAGGCCCTGTGTTGGCGCTGTTGAGTTCACCTGTCCGCCGCTGGGTCCTGACGGCGCTGCTGGTGCCGGCGGTGGCGTTGGTCCTGCGCAAGCTGGCCCGCTTGCTGCAACGCCGCAATGACGGCGAACCCACCACGTCGTCGCGAACCCTGTTCAAGCTGTCGGGCTGGCTGCGCCGGCTCACCGGCAAGGACGCCGAACCCTCCGGAGCCGAGGACGACCGCAAGGACAAGCGGCTGTCGGCATGAGGACCGGTCGGCCCGGCTAGCTGTGGCGGTCCGGCGTTTCGGTTGATGTGTGCGGGGCAACACTGCCGGACGGGACGGTACCGAAGGACAGAAAGGGAGCGCCATGGCACTCGACGACAACGACATCACCACCTCGGGCGGCGGCGGGGAAGGACTCGCCGACGGCGGCTCCAACCCCGAGGGACATGACGGCGGGGCCGACGGCACCGCAGGCGGGGAAGGACTCGCCGACGGTGGCTCCAACCCCGGCGGACATGACGGCGGGGCCGACGGCACCGCAGGCGGGGAAGGACTCGCCGACGGCGGCTCCAACCCCGGCGGACATGACGGCGGGGCCGACGGCACCGCGTGACCGCTGGTCATGCTGAACCGCTGCGTTTCCACCGACCCCGACACCTTCGCCGCCGAATACTGGGGGCGGCGGCCGCTGCTCAGCCGCTCCGGTGAGCTTCCCCGCGACTTCGACGATCTGCTCTCGCCCGCCGCGGTCGACGAGTTGATCGCCGAACGCGGGGTGCGGGCGCCGTTCATCCGGCTGGCCAGGGACGGCGAACTGCTGGCCCGGGACTGCTATCTCGGGCCGGGCGGTTTCGGCGCGGAGGTGCCCGACCAGGTCGACTCGGCGAAGGTGCTCGACGCCTTCGCCGCCGGCGCCACGATCGTCCTGCAGGGTCTGCACCGGTTGTGGCCACCGCTGGTCGCGTTCGTCCGGGATGCCGTCGACGAACTGGGCCATCCGGTGCAGACGAACGCCTACATCACCCCGCCGGACAGCCGTGGTTTCGAATCGCACTACGACGTGCACGACGTCTTCGTGCTGCAGGTCGCCGGACGGAAGCGCTGGGTGGTGCACGAGCCGGTGCACCCGCATCCGCTTCCCACCCAACCGTGGACACAGCATCGCGCCCGGATCGGCGAGCGGGTCGCCGGCGCAGATCCGGTCATCGACGCGGTGCTGTCGCCGGGCGACACGCTGTATCTGCCCCGCGGTTGGCTGCACTCGGCGCGGGCCCTGGAGGGCACCGCGATCCACCTGACCGTCGGCGTCGCCCCCGTCACCGGCCTCGACGTGGCCCGCGCCGTCGTCGATCAGCTGGCCACCGTCGAGGGCTTCCGGCAGTCACTGCCGATGGGCACCGCCCCGGTCGACCGGGACGAGGCCGCCGCGACCGTCACCAAGGTGATGGCGCAGATCGTCGAGCAACTGCGCGACGACGCGGCCGGGCTCGGCGCCGGTGCCGCCGAACGACTGACCCGCCGCCACGCCGAGCGCACCCGCCCCGACGGGATCCGTCCGCTCGCCGCGCTCGAGGCGGCCGAACACGCCGGCACCGTGACGGTCCGGTGGCGGCCCGGACTGGCCGCGACGGTGGACGCGACCGCGGACCGGGTGGTGCTGCGGCTGCCCGACCGGGTGATGACGTTCCCGGCGGTGTGCGGCGGTGCCGTCGAGGCGCTGCAACGCGGGCTGGTCGGGGACGCCGCCACCATGCCGGGGCTGGACCGGGCGGATGCGACGGTGCTGATCCGCAGGCTGCTGCGGGAAGCCGTCGTGGTCCCGGCGGGCGCACCGCAACCGGCGGCACGGCCGGCCGGATGACCGCGGTAACGCCCTGCAGCGACCAGTCGCTGGCGCGCAACGACCCGATGTACGGCACCGCCTCGGCCGGCAACTCCTGGCTGCTGCTCGAACTGTCCGGCGGCTGGGGGCATTCGGCGTTCCTGCAGTCTCCGTCGATCATCGATCCCGAACTCGGCCGCGCGATCGTCCGGCGGGCCGAGAAGGCCGGGATGCGGATCGCCGCGATTCGCCGTCACGGCCGACGCCAGGGCAGGCGCTGGCGTTGGTTCATCGCCCACTCGCAGGTCGGCGGCGAGGGCCTGCTGTGCGGGGAGGTCGACGACCCCCGGGGCTACCTGGACCTACCGCTGGACGGCTCGGCGGGCAGTCCGTGCCCCGCTCCGCTGGTCGCCGTCTGCGCGCACGGCAGACATGACCGCTGTTGCGCGGTGCGTGGCCGCGCCGCCTGCAGCGCCATCGCGCAGGAGTATCCGGACAACACCTGGGAATGCTCGCATCTGGGTGGGGACCGCTTCGCCGCCACGATGCTGATCCTGCCCGAGGGTTTGTGCTACGGCCGGGTCGACTCGACCGATTCCGCGGATCTGGTGCGGCGGTATCTGGACGGCCGGCTGGACAACAGGTTCCTGCGCGGGCGGACGTCCCTGCCGCACGCCGTGCAGGCCGCCCAGTACTTCGTGCGGGAGCACTCCGGGGAGGACCGGATCGACGCCCTGGCCCCGCTGCAGGTCGACCGTCACGACGGCGGCATCCGCGTGGTGCTGGGTGGCGCTGCCGGGCCGATCACCGTCGAACTCGAGGAGACGATGTCCGAACCGCTGTTGTCGCAGTGCGACGCCGGGGTCGCCGGCAAGGTGCGGATCTTCACCCTCGCCTCGCTCGGCCCGGCGTGACGGCCGCCCTGCGCGCGGCGGTGTTTCGGCTCCTGCCCACCGGGGAAGTTCGAGAGCATGGCCGACATCATCGACCTCGTCTACGCCGACCATGACTGGCTGCGGCGGCAGTTCTTCCGCCTCGACGACGCATCGTCCACCGAAGAGCTGGCCGCGATCTGGGACGTGCTCAGCGCACGCCTGGACGCCCATGCCGAAGCCGAGGAAGCGGTCTTCTACCCCGCGCTGCTGAAGCACGGCGGACAGCCGGACCCGGGGAATCCCGAGGGCGACCCGCAGGACGAGACCGAAGACGCCATCACCGATCACAACGCCATCCGCGATGCGGTGCGTGCGACGCACACGCACGAGACGGGCAGCCAGGAATGGTTCGAGGCGGTGCTGAAGGCCCGCACCGAGAACGGTACGCACCTCGACGAGGAGGAGCGCGAGGCGATGCCGGACTTCATCAAGAGCGCGTCGCTGGAGCTGCGCCATCGCCTCGGCATGCAGTGGTTGCAGTTCTACGCCGAGCACGATGCGATGACCGGGGTCGACACCCGGGACAAGGACGCCGACGACTACATCGAGCGCCACTCCTGATCCGGGCGTCGCTCCGGCGGCCGCCGCGACCGATTCATGGCTTTACTGTGACCTTATTTTTCCCTTATTTTTCTTAAAAATCGGTGTAGGGTGGCGGGGACAGGCCAGCTATCGACTCGCCCTCCGCGGGCGCGGCCGTCGAAACGGAAGGAGTCGGCATGGCACTCACACCCGAACGCATCGTCCTCGTCACCGGGGCATCGCGGGGAATTGGCGCTGAAGTCGCGCTGCGGTTCGCCACCCCCGGCACGCACGTCATCGTCCACTACCGGGAGAAGTCCCGGCACGCCGAATCGATCGCCGACACGATCCGCGATCTCGGTGGCCAGGCGTCGACGCTTGCCGCCGACCTCTCGACCGACACCGGAGCCGCGGCCATGGTCGACACGGTCGCGGCCCGCTTCGGCCGGCTGGACGCCCTGGTCCTGAACGCATCCGGGGGCTTCGGCGGGGCCGTCGATCCCGGTTACGCCATGCGGCTCAACCGCGACGCGCAGAAGCGGCTCGCCACGCTCGCGATGCCGCTGATGCCGACCGGGGCGCGCATCGTGTACGTGACCAGCCATCAGGCGCACTTCTTTCCCGACAAGGCGGTGCCCAAGGGCTACGCCGCGGTCGCCGTGAGCAAGCGCGCGGGCGAGACCGCGCTCTACGCCATGCGGCCGGACTTCGAACGGGCCGGCATCCACCTGACGGTCGTCTCCGGCGACATGATCGACGGCACCACCATGCTGCGACTGCTGCAGCGCCGCGATCCGGAGCTGACCGAAGCCCGCCGGGCACAGATGCCGCTTCCGGCCGTCGACGAGTTCGCCTCGGCGATCGTCAGCGCCGCGACGACGGCGAGCGCGCCGGGCACCGTCTACGTCGGCGGCGCCGACTACCTGATGACCGCCTGACAGACGGCGGTTGCACTACACATCGTCGTGCCTGTCTCATTCATGAGACGGACATGACAGGTTGTTGCTCTCTGCTGTGACTCCTGCTACACCTTGTGGATCAGAGTGATCTATCACACACAAGGCGGGAGGCGGCATGCGTCGTCCAGCAGACCCGGCCGATCCGGGCGGACCAGCACCTCGACGGCCCGCGGCGGGATACGCGGCGTTCATCGGCCGGGTCGGTGCACTCGCCGTGTTCCTCGGCGTCGGCTCCGCCCTGGCCCTCCCCGCCACCGCGCACGCCGAGTCGGAAGGCTCCTCGTCGGACGCCTCAGCGGAGTCGTCGACCGAGTCTTCGCGAGCCGAGTCGCGTACACCCCGGTCCTCGACCACCGGCGGCGAGACGGGGCGGGTCGCCACCTCCGCGGACACCTCCGGTGAGAACGACGATGACCCGGCCGACGCCGACTCCCTGGACGACGAGAGCTTGCTCGACGACGCGGACTCCGGGACCGACGCGGACTCCCTGGACGACGCACTCGACCCCGCGAACGGGGACACCGACGACGTCGCGGAGGACACCGCAGACCTGCTTGCCGAATCGGCGGACGACTCCCCCGCTGTCGCCGAACCCGACGTGACGAGCACCCAGATCGACGCCGCCGCGGTGGCCACGTTCGCCCCCTCCGAGCCCGACGACCAACCGGCCCCGGTCACCGCCCCCGCCGATTGGCCGCTGCTGGCCTACACCCGCCGCCAGCCCGGCACCGAGGCCGCGCCCCTGAGCACCGCCACCCAGGACGCCGCCATCGCCGAAACCGCGGTGAGCAACCAGGTCAGTCCACTGGGCACGCCCGAACAGATCGCCCGGGAGCGGATCGCGATGCAGACCGCGCGGTCGCTGCCGGTGGCGCTGATGAAGATCGCCCTGCGCTTCGGCTTCCTGTCCGCGGCTGAGCGCCAGTTCGCCCTGGTCGGCGGTCCGGATGCGGCCAATCGCGCAGCGCTGGACGAGGCGATCGACGAGTATGCGCTCGCGGCATCCTTCCAGCAGCAGATCCTCAACCCGATGGACCCTGCGGTGGTCACCCAGGTCGCACCGCCGCACAGCTGGTACGGCATCGACGTCGGGGGCTCACGGCTGCTCTACGACAACCCCGACACCATCTATCGCTTCGTCCCGGTCAACAAGATCGCCGACTACGTGCTGACCGGCCGCATCTACGAGGGCATCCCCGCCGACACCACCTTCAGCGTGCTCGAAGGCACCTCCGGGACGACCTCGACCATCCTGTCCCTGCAGGATCTCGACGTCAGCGACGACGGGACGTTCGTCATCACCATCAGCGGCGATCCCGCAGCCCCCGGGCAGACCAACCATCTGCAGCTGACCTCGAGCTCGACCCTGGTCGCCGCCCGAAACACGCTGGGCGACTGGAACGTCGAGGATCCGATGGAACTCGCCGTGCACCGGGTCGGGGGGCCGCCCAACAGTCTGTTCGCCCAGCTCGGTGGTTTCGTCCTGCTCGGCTCCGTGGTCAACGACAACCCGGCGCTGGCTTCGGTGCTCTCGCTGATCCCGCCGCTGGGTATCGCCGAGTCGCGCCCCGTGCGCGGCATACTGACCGCCCTGCTGCTGGTGGTCCGGGGATCCGAGCAGGCCAAGTACATGGCGCTGGCGACGACCGACACCGAAACCGGTGAGCTGCGGTCACCCAACGTGATGACGCAGCCGGCGAGCAACGCGGAGTTCCTGGCCAATCAGTTGCAGAGCAACGGCTACTTCCAGCTCGCCGACGACGAGGCGCTGGTGCTGACCATCGACCCGGGCAACGCCGGGTTCTTCACCGTCCCCGTCTACAACGACTGGACGATCACCGACGACTACTGGAACCAGCAGACCAGCCTGAACGACGACCAGTCGCTGGCCAACCCGGACGGCACGTACACGATGGTGGTCTCGATCGCCGATCCCGGTGTGGCGAACTGGATTTCCACCGGCGGGCTGAATCAGGGCATCATCTCGATGAGATTCCAGAACCTCGACCCCGACTCCCCCGAGCTGCCCACGGTGGGTTCGGTGCTGGTCAAGCTCGAGGATCTGGACGAGCACCTGCCCGCCGGGACCGTGTACTACACCCCCGCCCAACGCGCCGCGCAGTTGGCGGAGCGCAAGGCCGGTTACGACCGGCGCTGGGCGCCCTATCCGCAGGCGTGAGGCACCGGTGTTCCGCTGACCGGAAGGACTGATCCCCTCGGCGCTGCCGGTCAATAGAGTCGGCCTCGTCCACCGGCGGAGGAAGGCTGATGACGACAAGCGCCCGCACGCACACCACCGTCGACCTCTTGGTGGTCGGATCCGGCACCGGCATGGCTGCCGCGCTGGCCGCCAGCGAGCTCGGAATGTCCTCGCTCATCGTCGAGAAGACCCGCTACGTGGGCGGTTCGACGGCGAAATCCGGTGGGGCCTTCTGGGTGCCGGCCAACCCGGTCCTGGGACGTTCGGGTTCCCCGGACACCCTCACCGACGCCGGCCGTTATCTCGAAGCCCTGGTCGGGGACGCCGCCCCGGCAGAACGCTACGAGAGCTTCCTCGCGCACGGCGCGGCAGCCATCGAGATGCTCGACCGCACCACACCGATGACGTTCAGCTGGGCCGAGGGGTATTCCGACTACCACCCCGAGCTGCCCGGTGGAACCGTGGCCGGGCGGACCTGCGAGTGCCGTCCTTTCAACGCCTCGGTGCTCGGCCCGCACCGCACGACGCTTCGGCCGGGCATTCTGAAGCCGCCGATCCCGATGCCGGTCACCGGTGCCGACTACCGGCTGATGAACCTGCTCACCAGCTACCCTCGGAAAGCTCTGCCGCGCATGCTGTTACGCGCCTTCCAAGGTGTCGGCGGGTTGCTCGTCGGCCGCCGCTACGTCGCGGCCGGCCAGGCGCTGGCCGCGGGCATGTACGCCGGCGTCCTGCGTGCCGGTATCCCGGTGTGGACCGAGACCAGCCTCGACGAGTTGGTCGTCGACGACGGGCGGGTGACCGGCGCCGTGCTGACCCGACAGGGTCGTTCGGTCACCGTCACCGCGCGTCGCGGGGTGTTGCTTGCCGCGGGCGGCTTCGACCACCAGATGGAATGGCGCCGCAAGTACCAGTCCGAGGACCTCGGGGAGGGGCTGAGCCTGGGAGCCGAAGGCAACACCGGCGACGCGATCCGCATAGCCCAGGATGCCGGCGCCGGCATCGCGCTGATGGACCAGGCGTGGTGGTTTCCCGCGTTCGCCCCGCTGCCCGGCGCCGAGCCCCCGATGATGCTCGCCGAGCGGTCACTGCCGGGTTCGCTCATCGTGGACCAGGACGGTTCCCGCTTCGTCAACGAGGCGTGTGACTACATGTCCTTCGGACAGCACGTTCTCCGGTCCGGCCGGGTCGGGAACCCGGTCGAGCAGATGTGGCTCATCTTCGACCAACGCTACCGCAACAGCTATCTGATGGCCGGTGAGCTCTTTCCCCGGATGCCCATCCCGAAGTCCTGGTACGCCGCCGGGATCGCCCACCGCAGCGACGATTTCGCCGACCTTGCGGTCCGGATCGGATTGCCCGTCGACACGTTCACCGCCACGATGGCGCGGTTCAACCAGCTTGCCGCCTCCGGAACAGACGATGACTTCGGCCGCGGCCGCAGCGCCTACGACTGGTACTACGGAGACCCGACCAACAAGCCGAACCCCAATCTGCGTCCGCTGAAGCACGGACCGTTCTACGCGGTGCGCGCGGTGCTCAGCGACCTGGGAACCTGCGGCGGCCTGCGCGCCGACGCACAGGCACGGGTGCTGCGCGAGGACGGCAGCGCCATCGAGGGGCTGTATGCGGTGGGCAACACCGCCGCGAACGCGTTCGGCACCACCTATCCGGGCGCCGGGGCCACGATCGGTCAGGGGCTGGTGTTCGGCTACCTGGCCGCGCGCCACGCCGCGACACAGCCGAGCCGGTAGCGCCGCTGGAGGCACCGGCCCCGGCGGGCACGGGTATCGCCGTCCGGTGCGGCGGCGCGGGCGCGTTAGTGTGCTGTGGTCGGCCCACGCGAGCAGCCGGCAGAAAAGTTGGACGAATCCATGACAGAACCGTCGGCACTCGAAGCGCGGGTCGGCCATTACTACCAGATGGACGACCCCTATCTGGTCGGCCGCGAGAAGGTCCGCGAGTACGCCCGGGCGGTGCAGGACTACCACCCGGTCCACTGGGATGTCGCCGCCGCCGAGAAGCTGGGGTATTCAGGCCTGGTGGCCCCGGTGACGTTCACCTCGGTCCCGGGCATGACCTGCAATCGCCGGATGTTCGAAGAAGTGGTGGTCGGCTACGACACCTACATGCAGACCGAAGAGGTCTTCGAACAGCACCGGCCGATCGTCGCCGGCGACGAGCTGCGCATCGACGTCGAGCTCACCTCGGTGCGCAAGATCGCCGGCCGCGACCTGATCACCGTCACCAACACCTTCACCGACACCCTCGGCGAGCGGGTGCACACGCTGCACACCACCGTCGTCGGTGTCACCGCCGAAGACGTCGATCCGGCGGTCAAGACGGCGGTGCACCGGGCGATGATGCACGACGTCGACATCATGAGCGTCGGCGCGGCCGACGCCGCCTACCAGAAGACCGTGCGCCCCGAGGGTGAGATCCGCATCGCCGAGGGAGGCGCGACCCGCACCCCGGGAACCCCGTTGTTCGAGGACGTCGAGGTGGGCGACGAGCTACCGGCCCACCACACCCGGCTGTCCCGCGGCGACCTGGTCAACTACGCCGGGGTGGCCGGTGACGCCAACCCGATCCACTGGGACGAGGACATCGCCAAGCTGGCCGGGCTGCCCGACGTGATCGCGCACGGAATGCTGACCATGGGCCTGGGAGCGGGATTCGCCTCGTCCTGGTCCGGTGACCCCGGAGCGGTGACCCGCTACGCGGTGCGGCTGTCTGCACCGGCGATCGTGTCCGCGGCCGAGGGGGCCGACATCGAGTTCGGTGGCCGCATCAAGTCGCTGGACCCCGAGACCCGTTCCGGGGTCGTCATCGTCACCGCGAAGTCGGGCACCCGTAAGATCTTCGGCCTGGCGACGATGCAGATGCGCTTCCGCTGACCCGGGTCTCACTCGGCGGCGAACCCCGCCGCCACCACCGCCTCGCGGAATTGGTCGCCCTGCTCGAAGAACTCGACGGTCACCCGGTCCAGCTCCGCGCCGCGCAACGGGTTCGGCGAGGTGTAGTCGGCCGACACCGAGTACGCCACACTGCGGCCCGCGGTGACCGGCTGCATCGGGTCGAATCCCGACATCTGCATCTGCTCGACCGCACCGGCCACACGGCCGTCGACGGTCAGCACGGCGTCGCCGACGACGTCGAACATGCCGCTGCCGGTGCCGGTCCGGGTGAAGCGCACCCCGAGCTCGTGCTGTCCCTCGGTTACCGGTCCGGCCGTGGAGAGCACCTGCTCCGTCCCGTCGAAGTTGCAGACATAGCGCAGCCGGCCGTTCGCCAGATAGAGCGCGTGTCCCCCTGACCTGCTGCCCTGGGAGAACAGCACTCCCGTCGCATCGGGTCCGGTGATCGACGCATGGGCGCGCAGCACGAAGGACCGCCCGCGCACCAACCCGCTCATGGGTGTCGTAACGGCGGGGGTGCCGGGGTAGAACACCGCCTGCGTCGCCGAGCCCGCCAAGTCGACCAATCCGCGCTCGATGAGCTCGAACACGCTCAGATCGTTGAGCGGGTAGGCGTTGTGGCGCGCCGCCTCCTGACGCCACAGCGACTTCAGCTCCTCGAGTTTGTCGGGGTGCTCTGCGGCCAGGTCGTGGATCTGGCTGCGGTCGGTGTCGATGTGGAACAGCTCCCAGCGATCCTGGGAGAAGCGCGACCAGCCGGGCCGTCCGGGAACCGCCGAGGTCGGCGGATGCACCGCGCTGGCGAACCAGCCGTCGCACCAGACGCCCCGGGTGCCCATCATCGAATAGAACTGGACGTGTTTCTCACCGGCTGCGGACGGGTCACGCAGCGCTGCAGCGAAACTCACGCCTTCCAGGGGTTTCTGGGCGACTCCCTTGACGGTTTCGGGCGCCTCGACACCCAGCAGGTCGTAGACCGTCGGGGTGACATCGCTGACGTGGGTGTAATGTTCGCGGACCTCGCCGCGGGCGGCCAGGCCGGCGGGCCAGGAGATGATGCACGGGTCGGCGATACCGCCCTCGTGCGAGGCGAAACGCTTGAACAGTTTGTACGGGGTGTTGAACGCCATCGCCCAGCCGTTGGAGTAGTTCATCTTCGTCCCCGGCCCACCGAATTCGTCGATCTTGTCCAGGGCCGGAACGGCCGACAGCCCCCCACGCAACGGGACGAACTCGTCGAGGGTGCCGGTGGGGCCGCCCTCGCCACTGGCGCCGTTGTCAGACATCACGACGATGATCGTGTTGTCCAGTTGGCCGGTCTCCTCGAGATGGTCGAGGATGCGGCCGATGTGGGCATCGGTGTAGCTGAGGAAGCCGGCGAAGACTTCACACATGCGCGTCGAGACCCGCTTCTCGTCCTCGGACAACGAATCCCACGGGGTCACGGTGTCGTGTTCGGGCCACGGCAGCCCCTCGGCGCTGGTGGCCTCGGCGTACGGGTTCATCGGTGAGAGCTCGGTGCCCTCGGGCAGCAGCCCGAGTTCCTTCTGATTGGCCAGGACGATCTCGCGGTAGCGCTCGTAGCCCATGTCGAAGCAGCCCCTGTACCGGTCGGCCCATTCGGTGTCGACCTGGTGCGGCGAGTGGCCGGCTCCCGGGCACAGGTACAGGAACCAGGGCTTGTCCGGCGCCGCCGAGCGGTGTTCGCGCAGGAACCCGATCGCGTTGTCGGCGAGGTCTTTCGACAGGTGGTAGCCCTGCTCCGGGCTGGCCGGCGGATCGATCGGGCGGCTGTCGCTGACCAGGCTCGGATACCACTGGTCGGTCATCCCGTCGAGGAAGCCGTAGAACCGGTCGAATCCCCGTCCCAGCGGCCAGTAGCGGCGCGAGCCGGCGGCGTGGCAGTCCTCCGGCGGGGTGAGGTGCCATTTGCCCACGGCGTAGGTCGACCAGCCCCGCTCGGCGAGCACCTCCGGCAGCAGCGCACTGTCGGCCGGGATGCGTCCGCTGTGCCCGGGGTAGCCCTGCGCCATGTTCACCACCGACGACACCCCGACCGAGGTGGCGTTGCGACCGGTCAGCAAGGCGGCCCGGGTGGGCGAGCACAAGGCCGTGGTGTGGAACTGCGACATCCGGATCCCGTGCTCGGCGATGCGCTTCATCGCGGGCATCTGCACCAGCCCGCCGAAGCAGTCCCACGTCGCGATCCCAATGTCGTCCCACAGCAGATACAGCACGTTCGGTGCGCCCTCGGGGGCGCTCGGCGCCCGGTACGGCGCCCAGTCCGGAACCGAGTTGCGGATGTCCTGGTTGACGGTGCCCTGGAATTCCATGGTGTCGTCCTTGTCTGCTAGAGCGCCGCGAGGGCGGGCTGGTCGGTGGGTTGGTCGGTGCTGCCGGCCCGGCCGCTGGGGGGTCGGTCGGCCTTCACGAGCCAGGGGTGGATGCGGGGCCCTGCCAGGGAGACCACCAGGATCAGCCCGGCGCCGACCCACAGTTCGGCGTGCGCGAGCAGATCGTCGAGGGCCAGGCCGGCGACGAGGGCGAGGCCGACCAGCGCGACCTTGGCCAGCAGGAACCGGCCGATCGGGTGGTGTGGAACCTGTCGGCCGCGGCGGGCAGCGGCCCGCCGCACCAGTTCGGCCACCAACATCACCGCCGCCAACAGCGCGATCAGTCGTACCGCGTGTTCGACCGGCGAGCTGTCGCCCTGCAACAGCCACAACGATCCGATCTTGAGTCCGGCAGCCAGGTAGGCCGCACGGATCAGGTGGTGGCGCGGTATCCGCCGCCAGAATTCTGTCATGACTGACACAATATGGAAAACTGTCAGTCATGACAAGAGCGCGTTATCGAGGTGTTACCGGCGCGGCGGCCGCGCCGATTCGGCCGGCGACCCAACGGCTTTGCCGACCGGGCGTGATCGCGATGCCGCCGGACCGCAGACCGCTTAGACTTCCTTGCCAACGGCGCCGGGGCCGTCACGCGCATGGCAGGTGCGATCCGAGGAGGCAGGTGGTGCGACTCGGGAATCCCGGCGAACAGCCGCGCTCGATCCAGCGCCGGCAGCGCGCGAATCGGGCCTGACGGTGCACCGCACCGAGGACCGTGCCGGCGTCCCACCGGAACGGCGTGCGGTGTCGTCCCGGGTGGGCCTGTACTTCGGTCTGCTGCAGCTGGTGTTCAACCTGAGCTGGGTCATCTACGTCGTCTACCTGCCCCAGCTGGCCGCCCAGGCGGGTATCGACGCCTCGTGGGTGCCCTGGATCCTGGTGGCCGATCAGCTGATCTTCGTGCTCTGCGACTGGGCGGCCGGGATGGCATCGGACACCGTCGCCCACATCGTCGGCCGGCTCGGCAGGATCGTCGCCGCGGTGACCGCGGTCTCGGCGTCGGCGTTCCTGTTGCTGCCGCTGGTCACCGATTTCGGACCGGGGCTGTTCCTGGTGTTGGTCGCGCTCTGGGCGGTCACGTCCTCAGCGCTGCGGGCGCCCCCGCTGACGTTGATCGGCCGCTACACCCCACCGGATCAGCAGCCCCGGATCAGTTCGTTGTTCCTGCTGGGCCTGGGGCTCTCCAGCGCCGTCGCACCGTTTCTGGGCATGTGGGCCACCGCCTACGACCCGCGGATCATGTTCGCCGCCTCGGCGGTGTCGGTCCTGGTGGTGACCGGGTCCCTCGTGTGGGCGGAGAAGACGCTGTCCCGCACCGCACCTGCAACCGAGCCGACGGTCCCCCGGTTCCGGGCGGCCCCGTTCACCCGGTTCCTGGTCGTGGTCCTGCTGCTGGGGGTGGCCTATCAGGTCCACGCCTTCATCAACTCCGAACCGCTGTTCCGCAGGTTCGCCGCCGCGGCCGAGCTTCCGAACCTGCTGTCGCTGTTCTGGATCGGCTTCAGCGTGGCGATGCTGCCCGCGTCGCTGTTGACCAAGCGGTTCGGCGGCGTGCCCGTGATGGCGGCGGGGGCGCTGCTGGCCGCCGCCGCAGCGCTGGCGGCGTGGCTGGCCACCGGTGTGCTGCTGTTGGGGATCGCCCAGTTCGTCTGCGGCGGCGCCTCCGGTGCGGTGACGATGAGCGCGGTCGCCGCCGCGCTGCGCTGGGGCCACGTGGGCCGGGAGGGCCAGGCGGTCGGGGCGATGTACTCGGTGCTGGCGATGGCCGCGCTGGTCCGCATCGCCGTGGTGGCCGGGCACGTCAGCCAAGGCGCCACGCAGATGCAGGCGCTGCTCTGGCTGCCGGTCACCGCCTGGCTGCTCGCCGGGTTGTTGCTGCTGCCGCGGCCGGTCAGTGCAGCTCCGTCATCCCGGTCAGCTCCTCCGGGGGCGGACGGGTGAACCGTTACCTTTTCGTGAGCGAATGTGAGTGCGCTCGATCATCAGGCAGCCTCGCCTTGCGGTGAGGCGGTCCCCGTCTGATCCACCGGCCGGTGGTGCGGGGTTGACGTTTCATCGC
>JAXHTL010000118.1:0-15124 GCA_034190095.1 Actinomycetota bacterium | reverse complement strand
CTGCAGAGTGCGCTGGACTCGCTGCCCGGCTGAGCGCCGGGCAGCCCCGTCCGCCTACCGGGGTCGGCCGACCTCGTAGGTGCCCTCGTCGTCCTGGAAGGTGACCGTCACCTGCCGCTTGGTGCCGTCGATGCTGACCTCGCAGGTGAAGCTGTCGCCCCGGCGCACGGTCGGGCTGACGCCGTCGTTGCAGACCACGTTGTTGACGTTCTGGGCGCCGTAGCCGTTGGTCTCGTCGGTGAGGATCTGCTGCACGCCGGCCTGCGCGGAGTCGACGTCCAGCTTGGTGGTGACGAAGAAACCCGGCGCCCAGAAGCCGAGCACCAGCACGACCGCGACGACGATCGCGACGAAGACGCCGGCCACGCCGCCGATGACCGCCAGCGAGCGCTTCGACCCCTCTTCCGAACCGGGCGCCGGATAGCCCCCGGGATACTGGCCGTACTGGCCGGGCTGCTGGCCGAACTGACCTGGCTGCCCGTACTGGCCGGGCTGCTGCCCGTACCCGGGCGGCTGGCCGTAGGGCTGACCGTACCCGCCCGGCTGGCCGTACTGCCCCGGCGGCGGATAGCCGGCAGGACTGTATTCGGGCTGCTGGCCGTACTGCTCGGCGCCCGGGTACTGCTGCGGCGGGTAGGCCGGCGGCTGTTGCTGGTACGGCGGGTACTGCTGCGGCGTGTAGGCCGGCGGCTGCCAGGACTGCTGATCAGCACCGGGCACCTGCTCCGAGCCGCTGGGCGGCTGCCAGCCCTGGTTGCTCGGTGCCTCGTTGGTGGGCTGGTCCGCGCCCTGCTCGGGTTGCTGCCCCGGCCACGGCTGCGTCGGGTCAGGTCCCTGCGGTCCGCTCATGTCTCTCCTCGGTCGTCCCGGCGGTGTGCTGTCGGTACGGCTTGCCGGCCTCACACACTACCCGGCATCAACAGCTACGACGCCGCGCCTGACGTCGTCGATCGCGCGTTTCGCGGTGGCCCGCAGCGCCGGTGACGGTGCCGCGTTGCGGACCTGGTCGGCGAGGTCGAGCACCTGGCGGCACCACCGCACGAAATCACCGGCAGGCATCGATGAACCGACCCCCGCCGTGTCGGATGCCGCGAGCGCCGAGGCGAGGTCCCCGGTGCTGGCCCACCTGTGCACGGCCGCGACGAACCCGTCGTCGGGTTCGCGGCTCTGGGGTAGCCGATGCCGCTGCTCGTCGGTGCGCAGCTCACTCCACAGCCGCCGCGTCTGGTTGAGCGCCCGGCGCAACCGGCCGGTGGGGATGCCGGTGCCGTCGGGTGTCGGGTGCGCGTCCCGGCGGGACTCGTAGAGCACCGCCGACAGGGCGGCCGCCAGCTCGGCGGCATTCAGGTCCTCCCAGATCCCGGAGCGCAGGCACTCGGCGACCAGCAGGTCGCTTTCGCTGTAGATGCGGGCCAGCAGCCTGCCGTCATCGGTGACCACGGGATCCTCGGGCGTGTCGGCCTCATCGTGGGGCCGCTCGGCGATGTAGCCACGTTCGGTGAGCAGCACCACGATGCGGTCGAAGGTGTTGGCCAGCGAGTTCGTCGCCGCGGCGATCTTGGCGCGCAGCGCCTCGTTGTCGCGTTCGATGCGCAGATAGCGCTCCGCGGCGCGCACCTTGTCCTCCCGGTCGGGCAGCTGGTGTGCGCGGTGGGCCCGCATCCGGGAGCGCAGCGCGGCCAGTTCGGGGTCGATGTCCGGCTCGGCCGCCTGGCCGCCGCGGCGGCCCCGCGCGGACGGCACGTCCAGGCCCGACGCCGTCGACCGCAGCGCCGAGGCCAGGTCGCGACGGGCCTTGGGATTGCGGTGCTCGACCCGTTTGGGCAGCGTCATGGTACCGAGCGGGGCGCCGCCGCCCGGGAGGTCCGCCGAGGAGATGCGGCCTGCCCAGCGGTGCTCGGTGAGCACCAGCGGGCGGGGGTCGTCACCGTCGCGGGCGGGTTCGAGGACGACCGCCAGCCCGGTACGGCGGCCGTGGGTGATCGCGATGATGTCGCCGCGCCGCAGCGCGTTCAGGGCGTCGTTGGCGGCTTGGCGGCGCTGCAGCCGCGACGCCCGCGACTGCGCCCGTTCCCGCGCGGTGATCTGGGCCCGCAGCCGCGCGTAGTCCAGGATCGCCGAGTCGGCACCGCCGAGTTCGGCGGCCGCATCGGCGAGCATGCGTTCACCGCGCTCCACCGCACGCACCACCGAGACCACCGACCGGTCGGCCTGATACTGCGCGAAGGACCGCTCCAGCAGCACGTGGGCCTGCTCGGGTCCCATCTGGTTCACCAGGTTGATCGTCATGTTGTAGGTCGGCGCGAACGAGCTGTGCAGCGGGAATGTCCGGGTGGAGGCCAGCCCGGCGATCTCGGCCGGATCAGCGGTGCTGTCGTTGGGGTTCCACAGCACCACGGCGTGACCCTCGACGTCGATCCCGCGGCGACCGGCCCGCCCGGTCAGCTGCGTGTACTCCCCCGGCGTCAACGGCAGGTGCTGCTCACCGTTGAACTTCACCAACCGTTCCAGCACCACGGTGCGGGCCGGCATGTTGATTCCCAGCGCCAGCGTCTCGGTGGCGAACACCGCCTTGACCAGGCCCGCGGTGAACAACTCCTCCACCGTGTGCCGGAACGTGGGCAGCATTCCGGCGTGGTGGGCGGCCAGACCGCGCAGCAGTCCCTCGCGCCACTGGTGGAAGTCGAGGACGACCAGATCGGCGTCGTTGAGGTCGGCGGTGCGCCGATCGACGATCTCGGCGATGCGGGCGCGTTCGGCATCGCTGGTCAGCCGCAGCGGGGAGCGCAGACATTGTTTGACCGCGGCGTCGCACCCGACCCGGGAGAAGATGAAGGTGATCGCGGGCAACAGGTCGGCCTTGTCGAGCACCTCGATCACCTCGGGACGCCCCGGGGCCCGGTACAGACCGGACCGCCCGGCCCGGCCCCTGCCCCGGGGTTGCCAGTCGGCCAACCGGTCGGCCTCCCGGCGGTGCGCGATGTGGCGGAGCAGCTCGGGGTCGACCAGCAGGTTTCCTGCGCCGCGACCGGTCCCCGCCCCACCGGCCCGGCTGTCGAACAGGTCCAGGAGCCGGCGCCCGACCATCACGTGCTGCCACAGCGGCACCGGGCGGTGCTCGTCGACGACGACGGTGGTGTCGCCGCGCACGGTCTGGATCCAGCCGCCGAACTCCTCGGCGTTGCTCACCGTCGCCGACAGACTCACCAGGCGGACGTCGTCGGACAGGTGCAGGATCACCTCTTCCCAGACCGCGCCGCGCATCCGGTCGGCCAGGAAGTGCACCTCGTCCATCACCACATGGGACAGGCCGCGCAGGGCGGGCGAATCGGCGTAGAGCATGTTGCGCAGCACCTCGGTGGTCATCACCACCACGTCGGCGTCCCCGTTGATGGCCTGGTCCCCGGTGAGCAGGCCGATGCGCTCCGGGCCGTAGCGGCGGACCAGATCGTTGTGCTTCTGGTTGCTCAGCGCCTTGATGGGGGTGGTGTAGAAGCATTTGCGTCCCGCGGCCAGCGCCAGGTGCACCGCGAACTCGCCGACGACCGTCTTGCCCGCGCCGGTGGGCGCGCACACCAGCACCCCGTGGCCGTTGGCCAGGGCCTCGCAGGCGCGGCGCTGGAACGGGTCCAGCGCGAACGGCAACTGCGCGGTGAAGTCGGTGATGTCACCGAGCACCGGGGGGTCAGGTGGCTTGATCATCGAAGTCATCGACCACGACTCGCGACGGCGCGGGAACCGACGACGGCTTCTCGATCGTCTCGGCGCCACCGATCGGGGCGGCCTCGTCGTCGGGGACCGACTCCATGGCGGCGCGGCGGGCCTTGCGTTTGTCGCTGAACCGGGAGACCTGGATCGCCACCTCGAGCAACAACGTCAGGGCCAGCGCCAGCGCCAGCATCGAGAACGGGTCCGACCCGGGGGTGAAGAACGCGGCGAAGACGAACAGACCCATGATCAGGCCGCGCCGCCACGCCTTCAGCCGCTCATAGGTGAGCACACCGACCAGGTTGAGCATGATGATCAGCAGCGGGAACTCGAAGCTGAAACCGAACACCAGCAGCAGATTGATCAGGAAGCCGAAGTACTGATCGCCGGACAGCGCGGTCACCTGCACGTCGCTGCCGATGGTCAGCAGGAAGCCCAGGGCGGTCGCCAGCACCGCGTAGGCCAGCACCGCACCGGCCATGAACAGCGCGGCGCCGATCGTGACGAAGGCGACGGCGAAGCGGCGCTCCTTGGCGTACAGCCCCGGGGTGATGAACGCCCAGAGCTGGTAGAGCCAGACCGGGCAGGCCATCACGATCCCCGCGGTCAGGCCGACCTTGAGGCGAAGCATGAACTGGTCGAACGGTGAGGTCGCCAACAACCGGCAGGAACCGTCCTCGGTGATGGATGCCCGCGAGGACGCCGGCAGCTCGCAGTACGGTCCGCGCAGCCAGTCACCCAGGCTGGGCAGGCCGAAGACGCCGTGGGTGTACCAGAGGAAGCCCAGAATCGTCGTCACGAGGACGGCCAGGACCGAGATCAGCAATCGGCCCCGAAGTTCGGTGAGATGCTCGACCAACGACATGGTGCCGTCGGGGTTGACCCGCGACCGGCGGCGCCGCGGGTCGAATTTCTTGAAGAGTCCAGGTATCTGCACGGCTGCCTAGCGCTGCTGACGAAGGCGCGAACTCACCCCGCGGGCATCGAAGCCGCGGGGTGAGGGCCGACCTGTCAAGCCGAGCGTTTGTCCGACGACGGCTCGGCCGGAGCCTGCGTGGCGGCACCTCCGGTCACGTCGCCGGGCTCGGCGACCCGCTCCGACGTGATCTGGGTCGGCTGATCCGACTTGGCCGAGTTGGAGTCCGACTGCATCTCCTTGATCTCGGACTTGAAGATGCGCATCGACTTACCCAGCGACCGCGCCGCGTCCGGGAGCTTCTTGGCACCGAACAGCAACACGAACACGGCGATGACGATGACCCAGTGCCAGGGTTGCAAACCACCCAATTTGGTTACCTCCAGACGTCTGCGCCGAGTCTACTCGTTCGACGGTTCCCCGCCGAGCCGATAGGCGTCCAACGCAGCAGCAGCGGCCTCGCGCACCCGCTCGGCCAACTGTGGTGGATCGAGCACCCGCACGGCGGATCCGAACCCCAGCACGAACCGGGCCATCCAGTGGTCGGAGGCGTAGATCATTGCGGCATCGCAGGAGCCGTCCGGGTATTCCCGCAGCACGCGCAGCGGGTAGTAGTCGAACATCCAGGACGCCGAGCGGGCGACACGCAGCGTCGCGGTCGGCAGCGACGGGTCAGCGGTGTCCGGGTCGAACAGCGAGGTGTCGGGGCCCGCCTCGACCGCCGGTGGCGGCGGCGCGGTCGGTTCGTCGAGCACGCGCGCGTCGACGATCCGGTCGAACCGGAACAACCGGACACCTTCCGCCGAGCGGCACCAGGCCTCCAGGTAGCTGTGGTCACCGACGAGCACGACCCGGATCGGATCGACCACCCGGCTCGACAGTGTGTCGTGGGAGGCGGAGTAGTACTCGATGGCCAGGGCCCGGTCGGTGCGGACGGCGGTGCGCACCGCGGCGGCGGCCTCGCTCTCCACCGGGGCGGGTTCCTCGACGGCGGCCCCGTCCGGGCCGGTTCCGGCCCGGCCCGCCGCGGACTCGATCTTGGCGATGGCACTGCGCGCCGCCTCGGGGTCGACCATCCCCGGCACGTCCACCAGGGCCCGCAGCGCGACCAGTACACCGGTGGCCTCCGGCGAGGTCAGCCGCAGCGGATGATCGATGCCGGCGGTGAAGGTGACCTCGATCGTGTCACCGGAGAACTCGAAGTCGATCAGGTCGCCGGGCCCGTAGCCGGGCAGCCCGCACATCCACAGCTGATTGAGGTCCTCGCGCAACTGTTTGACGCTCACCCCCAGGTCGGAGGCGGCCTCACCGTAGGTGATCCGCGGGTTGGCCTGGAAGTACGGCACCATGTTCAGCAGCCGGACGAGCCGTGCCGATGTGGCGGTCATGCGCTCACCTCGCGGTCGGAGGTCGCCTGCGACCGCAACCGCGCCAGGACGTCCTCGCGCAACGCATCCGGCTCCAGCGCCACCGCGTCGGCGCCGTAGCTGGCGACCTCGCGGGCGAGCCGGTCCACCATGCCGATCTCGATGGTGATCTCCGCTCCGGGCCGGCCGCCGAGTGTGCTGGGCCCGATCAGCGTGCCGCGTTGGCGCAGCGCGGTCGCCCGCCCGTCGGCCACCCACACCCTGGCCTGCCCGCTCGACGGCCAGTCACCGACGACCCGCGCCACGATCTCGCGCAGGTTGACGTCCTCGGGCGGGTGCACCGACCCGGGCGCCCCGACGGCGGTCACCTCCGCACCGATGCGGGACAGCCGGAAGGTCCGGACCGCGTCCCGGTCGCGGTCGTGTCCGACCAGGTACCAGCGGCCGCGGTCGGTGACCACGCCCCAGGGTTCCACGGTGCGGGTGACGTAGGGCTCGCTACGTGCCGGGCGGTGGCCGAACTGCACGGCTTGGCCTGAATCGATGGCGGACAACAGGATTCCCAGCACCTCCTCGGATCCTCGCAGGCCGGGCAGTGCTGCGGTGGAGGTGATCGCGATATCGCCCTCGCCGGCTTCGATGTCGACACCGGCGGCCCGCAGCTTCAGCAGCGCACCCTGGGTGGCGGTGATCAGTTCCGGGGACTCCCACAACTGGGTGGCCACCGCGACGGCGGCGGCTTCGTCCGGCGTCAGATCCACCGCCGGCAGGGCGTAGGCGTCGCGGTTGATCCGGTAGCCCTCGGTCGGGTCGGTCGTCGATGCCCGACCGGTCTCCAGCGGGATGCCCAGGTCACGCAGCTCGTTCTTGTCCCGTTCGAACATCCGCGAGAAGGCCTCGTCGCTGCCGTCGCCGGAGTAGCCGTACACGGTCTCGCGAATGCGGTCGGCGCTGATGAACGTGCGCGTGGACAGCAGCGCGATGACGAGGTTCATCAACCGTTCGACTTTGGAGATCCCCACGCCTAAGAGCTTAAGGTGCGCCGCCCAGAGCCGACGGCGGCGAGCCGCCCAGAACCTGACGCGGCGCATCTGACAGGATCGGCCCGGTGAATCGCTGGCAGAGCTCGGATGTGCCCCGTGGCGACGACTACGACGACCGGTGGCGGCGGCTGGCCGAGAGCGGCGCGAGCGTGCACGGTGAGGCCGACCTGATCGAATCGCTGCTGACGGACATCGGCGGGGCCAGCGTGCTGGACGCGGGGTGCGGGACGGGCCGGGTGGCCATCGAGCTCGCCGCCCGCGGCATCGCGGTGGTGGGGCTGGACGCCGATCCGGCGATGCTGGCCACGGCGCGCTCCAAGGCGCCGCAGCTGCGGTGGATCGACGCCGACCTCGTCGACACCGGCGCCCACCTCGACGAGGCGTTCGACCTGGTGGCGCTCCCGGGCAACGTGATGATCTTCCTGCAGCGCGGCACCGAGCAGACCGTGGTCGACCAACTCGCGGCGCGGCTGCGGCCGGGCGGGCTGCTGGTCGCCGGGTTCCAGGTGCAGACGGGCCGGCTCACGGTGAATCGCTACGACGAGATCACCGCCGCGGCGGGCCTGCAGCTCGTGCACCGCTGGGCGACCTGGGACCGGGAGCCCTACCGCGGCGGCGACTACGCGGTGAGCGTCCACCGCGCCTGATCACATGCTGGCGATGAGCCGTTTGACGCGTTCGTCGACCGACCGGAACGGGTCCTTGCACAACACGGTTCGCTGCGCCTGATCGTTGAGCTTGAGGTGTACCCAGTCGACGGTGAAGTCCCGGCCGGCCTCCTGGGCGGCGCTGATGAACTCACCGCGCAGCTTCGCGCGGGTGGTCTGCGGCGGGGTGTCGACGGCGGCCTCGATCTCCTCGTCGGTGGTGACGCGGGCTGCTAGTCCCTTGCGCTGAAGCAGGTCGAACACGCCGCGGCCCCGCTTGATGTCGTGGTAGGCCAGGTCGAGCTGACTGATCTTGGGGTCGGACAGCTCCATGTCGTAGCGATCCTGGTAGCGCTGGAACAGCTTGCGCTTGATCACCCAGTCGATCTCGGTGTCGACCTTGGCGAAGTCCTGGCTCTCGACGGCGTCGAGCTGGCGCCCCCACAGGTCGACCACCTGATTGATCTGCGGGTTGGGCTCGCGGGTCTGCAGGTACTCCACCGCGCGGGCGTAGTACTCGCGCTGGATGTCCAGCGCGCTGGCCTGCCGGCCGCCGGCCAGCCGCACCGGGCGCCGGCCGGTCAGATCGTGGCTGACCTCCCGGATCGCCCGGATCGGGTTGTCCAGTGAGAAGTCCCGGAAGGCCACACCGGCCTCGATCATCTCCAGCACCAGCGACGCCGAACCCACCTTGAGCATGGTCGTCGGCTCGCTCATGTTGGAGTCCCCGACGATGACGTGCAGCCTGCGGTACTTCTCGGCGTCGGCGTGCGGTTCGTCGCGGGTGTTGATGATGGGACGAGACCTGGTCGTCGCCGAGGAGACCCCCTCCCAGATGTGTTCGGCACGCTGGGACAGGCAGTACGTGGCGGCCTTGGGGGTCTGCAGCACCTTGCCGGCGCCGCAGATCAGCTGGCGGGTGACCAGGAAGGGCAGCAGCACATCGGAGATCCGGGAGAACTCCCCGGCGCGCACGATCAGGTAGTTCTCGTGGCAGCCGTACGAGTTGCCGGCCGAATCGGTGTTGTTCTTGAACAGGTAGATGTCACCGCCGATACCCTCATCGGCGAGCCGCTGCTCGGCGTCGACCAGCAGGTCTTCCAGAACACGCTCACCAGCCCGATCGTGGGTGACCAGCTGGGTCAGGCTGTCGCATTCGGCGGTCGCGTACTCGGGGTGGCTGCCCACGTCGAGGTACAGGCGCGCACCGTTGCGGAGGAACACGTTGCTGCTGCGTCCCCACGACACCACCCGCCGGAACAGATAGCGGGCCACCTCGTCGGGACTGAGCCGGCGATGGCCGTGGAACGTGCAGGTGACACCGAACTCTGTCTCGATGCCCATGATTCGTCGCTGCACCTCATCGAGACTACTTGTTGCCCGGCCGAAGCGGTGACCGGACCACGCCCGAGTCGTGCGAAACAGCGAGACGAGGCGTCGCGCCCGGGGTGTGACGCCGCATCCGATGTCACCGACCTGCTGGTTCTCAGTCCCGCGCGATCCAGCCGAGCCGGCGGCTGATCTCGTCGGCCGCCGAGATGGTGAGCTTGGCGACCTCTTCGAAGCGGTCCACCCCCAGCCGATAACTGGGTCCCGAAACACTCAGCGCGGCAACCACTTGGGAATGCACGTCGTAGACGGGTGCGGCGACGGCGTTGAGTCCCACCTCGAGTTCCTCGCTGACACTGGCCCAGCCCCGGTCCCGCACCGCCGCCAGCTGGTTGGTCAGCTCGGAGATGCTGGACACGGTGGTGTCGGTGAAGGCCTCGAAGCCGTCCTGGTAACGGGACCGGGCTTCGGCGGCATCGAGCCCGGACAACAACACCTTGCCGCTGGAGGTGGCATGGGCCGGGCAGCTCTGCCCGACCCAGGTGCGCAGCGTGATCTCGGCGGGACCGATGGCCTCGACGATGTTGACGATCCGGTTGTCGTCGAGCACGGCCAGGTTCGCGGTCTCGCCGACGTCGACGGAGAGTCCGTTGCAGATGTCCTGGCTCATCTTGACCAGGTCCAGATGCGCTCCGCTGGAGTGGGCCAGCCGGGTGATCGCGAAGCCGATCCGGTACTTACCCCGCTCGGAGACCTGCTCGACGAAGTCGCGCGCCTCCAGCACCGCGATCAGCCGCGACACCGTCGACTTGTGCACCCCGAGTTCGGCGGCGATCTCGGTGACCCCGGCCTGGCCGAACTCGGCGAGAATGTCGAGCACCTGCAATGCGCGGTCGACGGACTGCACGGCGGCGGGCGGATCGCCGCCCTGGGTCCGATTGTCCTGACGCTTTGCCATTGCCACCGAGCCTATACGGCAGACCACCGGGCCCGGCGGCGCGCCTAGGCCGGGCGCGTCAATCGGGACAGCACCCAGTGGTGGAACTCCGCGATGTGATGCTCGGCCGGCACCAGCACCCCGCCGTACCGGTAGGCCCGCGAGCCCATGGCCGGCTGGGTGCGCTCGCAGGCGTCGAAGTCCTGGACGTTCACCCGGTGGAACAACTCGACCGAGCGCGACACGTCGTGGCCGGCGTCGAGCACCTCGGGGGCGTAGAGCCAGTCGCATTCGACCACGGTGCGGTCGGCGGCCACCGGATACATGCGGTGGAAGATGATGTGGTCGGGCACCAGGTTGACGAACACCGTGGGCCGGATGGTGACCGCGTAGTAGCGCCGGTCCTGTTCGGGCGTCAACCCCGGCAGCGTGGTGAACCCCGGGGAGCCGTCGACGGTGAAACCGGCGATATCGGAGCCGAACTCGGCACCGCGTCCGACGTAGGACTGGGCGGCCATCCCCCGGGCGAACTCGGGCAGCACCTCCACGAGCTCGGGGTGGATGGCCGAGCAGTGGTAGCACTCCATGAAGTTCTCGACGATCAGCTTCCAGTTCGCCTTCACGTCGTAGACCACCCGACGGCCCAGTGCGAGATCGTCGATGCGATAGCGGTCGATGGCGCCGTGGTCGCCCAGGCGGTGGGTGACGTCGCCGACGACCTCGTCGAGGAACGACGGCGGCTCGTCGGCCAGGCACACCCAGGCGTATCCGAGCCATTCGGTGAGTGCGACCGGTACCAGCCCGTACCGGTAGCGGTCGATGGCCTGACCCGTCTCGTCGGTCAGTGTGCCCAGGTTGGGTGCGGCGACGAGCTTGCCGTCCAGACCGTAGGTCCAGGCGTGGTACGGGCACCGCAGCGTCCGCTTGACCTGACCCTCGTCCTCGGTGCACAGCTGCGCTCCGCGGTGCCGGCAGACGTTGAGGAACGCCCGCAGCGCGCCGTCCCGGCCACGGACCACGAGCACGCTTTCCCGGCCGACCTGCACCTTGCGGAACTGACCGGGCTGGGCCAGTTCGGCGGTACGTACGGTGCAGACCCACATCGTCTCGAATATCTTGGCCTGCTCGTCGGCGAAGACCGCTTCGCTCGTGTAGTAGGTGCCCCCGAGCGTGGTCAGCAGCGCCGACTGTGGTGGGGTCTCTTCAGCAATGGTCATGTCGTCACCAGCCTGCTCGGGTCGAAAAGCGATATCGGATGGTCGGTGGCGCCGTCGATGGCGAGGTCGGCGAGGATCTCCCCCACCACGGGCACGAACTTGAAGCCGTGACCCGAAAATCCGCAGGCCACAGTCACATTCGCGCATTCAGGGTGCCGGGCGATCACGAAGTGCTGGTCGGGGGTGTTGGAGTACATGCAGGTCGACGAGTGCAGACAGGGCCCGTCCAGGGCGGGCAGCAGTTGGCTCACCCGCTCGCGCATCTCGAGCACCTCGTGCGGATAGACCGTGCGATCGATCGTCTCCGGTGTGCACTCCACTCCCTTGCGGAAGAAGGCGACCTTGACCCCTCCGCGCGGGCCGTCGATCGCCGGGAAGCCGTAGATCTGCATACCGGAGGCGTTTTCGTCGATGAAGATCGGGTGATCGGTGAACGAGGCGGTCCCGCAGGCGGGGTCGAGCCAGTAGAGCACCTGACGTTCGACGGTGATCGGCACCCCGAACTCGTCGAGCAGTTGGGGCGCCCAGGCGCCGGGGCAGATCACCAGTTGCCCCGCGGTGTAGGTCGCCTCGGCGGTGCGCACGGCCACACCTCCGGGGGTCTCCACCCACTCGAGCACCTGTTCGCCGAACTGCAGGCTGGCCCCGGCATTCTCGGCAAGAGCCAGGTGCGCGTGCACGGTGAGCTCGGGCCGCGCGAAGCCGGCCTTGGCCTCGTAGAGCGCGATGTCGCCGGGGTTGGGGGTGAAGTTGGGGAACCGGGCGCGGATCTGCGCTCCGTCGAGCACCTGGTGGTCCAGACCCCACTCCTGGCTGGCGCGCAGGCTGCCCGCGACGGTGAGACTGTCCGGCGGCCCCAGGAACAGACCGCCGGTCATCCGGTAGACGTCCCGCTCGCTGGCCAGGGCCAGCTGTTCCCACAGTTCGTAGGCGCGCAGCAGCAGCGGCACGTAGGCCGGGTCCTCGAAGTAGGACTGCCGGATGATGCGCGATCCGCCGTGGCTGGACCCTCTGTCGTGGGCGGGGGTGAACCGCTCCAGCCCCAGCACCCGCTGGCCACGGGCGGCCAGGTGGTAGGCCGCGGCGCTGCCCATCCCCCCGAGGCCGATCACGATGACGTCGTAGTGTTTCTGCTCGGCAAACATCGTCTACCTCCTGATCCGGGACATCTCGGGATCGACCACCGGCTCGGCGTGCACGGTGGCGTGCAGCGTGGTGCCCCGGTAGTCGACGGTGACGCCGTCGCCGATGCCGACCCCGGCCGGCAACCACGCGTAGGCGATCGTGCGGCCCAGCGTCGGCGAGTGGCCGGCGCTGGTCACGTAGCCCGCGCAGGCGCCGCCGACGAAGACCGGCTCCTTGCCCAGCACGGCGGCGTCGGGGTCGTCGAAGACGATGCTGCGCAGCGTCGATGCGGGCTCCTGCGCCCGGCTCAACGCGTCTCTGCCGACGAACTCGACCGCCTTGTCCATCCGCACCGCGAAGTCCAGACCGGCGGCTGCCGGCGTGTGCTCAGCCGTCATGTCGGCACCCCAGCTGCGGTAACCCTTTTCGATTCGCAGGCTGTTGAACGCGATCCGGCCGGCCGGGATGATCCCGTGGGCACTGCCGGACTCGGCGAGCAGATCCCACAGCGCCGCACCGTATTCGGCGCTGGCGTAGATCTCCCAACCGAGCTCGCCGACATAGGAGACACGCAGCATCGTGACGGGAATGGCCTCGAGATGGGTGTGAATGGCACGGAAGTACCGGAAGCCCTCGTGCGAGAGGTCGTCGGGACACAGCGGAGCCACGACGTCACGTGCCGAGGGCCCCCACACGCCGAGACAGCATGTGCCACCGGTGATGTCACGCAACACGACACCGGTGGGCTGGTGCCGGGACAGCCAGTCGAAGTCCATCGGCGAGTTGGCACCGACCTGGAAAGTATCCGCACTCAACCGGGCGACCGTCAGGTCGCTTCGGATCCCGCCGGTCTCGTCGAGCAGCAGGGTGTAGGTCACCGACCCGACGCTCTTGTCGACGTTGTTGGTGGTCATCTGCTGCAGGAACTGCAGTGCGCCCGGCCCTGTCACCTGATAGCGGGTCAGCGGTGTCATGTCGTACATCGCGACACGGTTGCGGGTCCATGCGGCCTCGGCCACCGAGATCGGGGACCAGAATCGGGCTGCCCACTCGTCCCGCTCGGGAAGGCGCAGGCCTTGTGCGGCAAGGCGTTGCGTCAGGTCGGCGTTGGACTCGTACCAGGCGGGTCGCTCCCAGCCGCCGCCCTCGTAGAAGAAGGCGCCGGCCGCCATCTGGCGGGCATGGAACGGGCTGGTGCGCAGGCCGCGCAGAGCGCTGCGGTGCTGATGGGGGTGGATCACGTCGTAGACCTCGGCGAAGGCCTGCGAACTGGTCTGCATGATGAACTCGGGGCTGCGCGCGACGTCTTCGAAACGGTAGAGATCGCACTCGTGGGTGTCGATCGACGGGGCACCGTCGAGGATCCACTCCGCAGTCGCCCTGGCCACCCCCGCCGAGTGGGTCACCCATACGGCTTCGGCGACCCAGAACCCGCCGAGGTCGCGGTGCTCGCCCATGATGGACCCGCCGTCGGGCGTGAAGGAGAAGATTCCGTTGAAGGCTTCCTCGACCTTCGAGTCACCAAGCGCTGGAAGCAGTTCCATCGCCGCCTTCCAAGCCGGGGCGAAATCCTCTTCGGTGAACGGCAGCATCGAGGGCATGGCCTCATCGGCGGTGTCGACCAGCAGCGTGGACATGTCGACCGGCATCGGCTTGTGGTTGTAGGAGCCGATGCCGAGGCGGTCGACGTGTTCGCGGAAATAGAGATCCCGGTCCTGGTGGCGCAGGATCGGCAGTCCGGCCTCGCTGAGCTCGGTGTTGCGCCCGACCAGATCGGCGACCTGCCCCGTGCGGGCGTATTGGTGTGCCATCGGCACCAGCGGCAACACCAGGCCCACCTGTTTGGCCAGTTGCGCACCCCAGAAGCCGGCCGCACACACCACCACCTCGGCGTCGATCACGCCGTCTGCGGTCCGGACACCGGCGACGCGGCCGCCGCGTTCGACGACGCCGAGCACCTCGGTGTGCGGCCGCAGCGTCGCTCCCCTGGCCTCGGCCCGGCGAGCCTGGGCCTCGGCCGCGCGCAGCGCTTTGGCCAGGCCGTCGGTGGGGGTGTGAAAGCCGCCGAGAATGCGACTGCGGTCGACCAACGGGTGCAGGTCGGCGCATTCAGCCGCCGTGATCAGCCGCCCCGGGACGCCCCAGGCCTGCGCAAGGCCGGCCTTGCGGTGCAGGTCAGCCCAACGTTCGGCGGTGGTGGCCACTTCCAGGCCGCCGACCTGGTTGAAGACCCAGCCGCCGGGATGCGCGAGGCTGTTGAACTTCTCGACGGTGTACCGGGCGAATTCGGTCATGGTCTTGGACGGGTTGGTCTGGAACACCAGACCGGGGGCGTGCGAGGTCGACCCACCGGTGGCGAACAGCGGACCGCGGTCCACGACGGTGACGTCGGTGCAGCCGCGGGCGGTCAGTTCGTCGGCCAGCGACGTACCGACGATGCCAGCGCCGATCACAACAATTTTGGGCATGGGGCAGCCGCTCCGATTCGACAGCGAATGTGAAGGAATGTTGCGTATAACGCAACTTGATGCGTTATGCGCAACATCATCCACCTTCGGCCTATCCGGCGCAAGACGGACACGCCTACAAAAATGCTGTGGGTTGGGTCACGGAGCTGTCGGTGCCTCAGCCCATACTCACCGGCGAATGCGTCGGCACTCGACGACCGTCACCATATGCTGACGCGCCACGAAACCAGCACGCGTTCGGCGCCTCCGCCGAGATCTCTGACGGGGAACCCGTTGGTGGACAAGCAGATCGCACCAGCGCCGAATCGGAGACACACCCACGGTCGGCCCCCCAACGGACGCCGTGGGACGGTGCCGATCCGGTGGG
>JAXHTL010000117.1:0-15237 GCA_034190095.1 Actinomycetota bacterium | reverse complement strand
GCCGATGCTGCTCGAACGCCGTCTCCGCCGCAGTGGCCGCCCCGCGCCACCGCGGGGCGGCGTCGTCGAGGGCGGTGGTGTCCCAGCTCTGCACCTGTGAGCGGGTCGGCACCGCCGATGCTGCGGCGGCTGGGCTCACATGATCACCGAGATGTCGTCGGCGCTGCTCCCGTCGGTGTCGTCGTAGCCGACGCTGGCGGCCGCCATGTCACCGGCCTGACCGGCGATGCGGTCGGCCTGCCGGACACGTAACGCTGCAGCTGCTGCGTCGAGCGCTGCGACACCGGCCTCGCTGAACCGCCCACCCACAACGGGCCCGACCGAACCGCCGGCGAGCACCTCAGCAGCGCACTGAGCACTACTCGCCGCAGCAACCTGAAGACCGCCGGTGTCGACATCCAGATTCTTGGCCATCACGCCCCCCAGCACACAAGACCCCGTCTCCTTGAGGCTACCCGACACCGACGGGCTCCCATGTCAGCAAGCTAGGCGGCTTACAACCATCGCGGCTTTATTGAGGTAAGCCTTGCCTGATCGACCAACGACTCCTACATTAACCGGAAAGTTCTCCTGTTTATTTAGGGCGGAAGTCGATGACGCGAATTGTGGCCGCAACGGTGATGGCACTCGTCGCCGGGATGCTCAGCGGGGTTGCGCCGGCGGCCCACGCCGATCCCGACACCCATGCCGAGCTGCAGAACTTCGCGATCACCTCCGAGGTGCCCACGCTGGCAGAACTCGACGCGCAGATCAGGCTCCTCGTCGGAACCCCGGCGCCGGACGAGGTCAAGGCGGCTCAACTCGAGGGCGGCGACCGGGCGGTCGTCGTGCCGAAGATGGTCTACCGCATCGGTTTCTTCCGGCCGCCGCGCGGCTCCAGTCTGGTCACGGGCCCCGAGACGCACGACGGTGATCGTCACACCGCAGTGATCAACGCCAGCCGCCAGGGCGCACCGACCGTCCAGATCGTCGCCGAATGGCGCCGCATCGATGGTCAGTGGAAGCTGGCCAGCAAGTCGCTGTGCAACGGGATCAAGACCCTTGGCCTGCCGATCCCGTGCAATTTCGAATGATCCAGATCAGCGGTCTGACGAAGACCTTTGGCGCCAGCCGCGCGATCGACGACGTGACGACGACGTTCCCCGCCGGCTCGGTGACGGCACTGCTGGGTCTCAACGGGGCCGGTAAGACCACGCTGTTGCGGATGATCGCCGGACTCGACTCCGCAGATCGTGGCGAGGTCCTCGTCTTCGGGCGCCGCCCGTCGGGTGACCCGCGGCTGCTCGGCGCCCACCTGGGCCCGTCGGCGCTGGACCCCGGCCACACGGTGTGGCGCCAACTGCGCTGGCTGGCAGCACTGGCCGGCGTCGACGACGCCGAGGTCGGTACGGCGCTCGATGAAACCGGGTTGCGCCCACAACGGCACGAACGCATCGGTGGACTGTCCCTGGGGGCGCGGCAACGGGTCGCGATCGCCGCAGCACTTCTGTGCCGACCCCATGCGATGCTGTTCGACGAGCCACTCAACGGCCTCGACGTCCCCGGCATCGTCTGGTTCCGCGGCCTGCTCAGGAAGCTCGCCGCCGAGGGGAACACCGTCGTGGTCGCCACGCACATGCTCGCCGAGGTATCGCTGAGCGCAGATCGCATCATGGTGTTGCAGGGCGGCAGGCTGAACACCGCGGGTGCGCTCGCCGACGTCGTACCGTCCGGCGCCGACACCCGTGCCTGGCTGGAATCGACTCTGCTGGAGTGCGCGTGAGTGCGCAGGCCGTGGTTCGCAGTGTGCGTGCCGAGCGGATCCGCGCCGGAGGGCTCAGCAGACTCTGGACCGTGATGATGCCTGCCGCGGTCGTGTTGCCGACGGTCATCACCTTGGGGATTGCCGGGGTGGCCGAGTCATTCGCCCGCATTCCGGGTCAGATCTCGGTACTGCAGGTATCGACCTCGAATGCCGGCTACTGGGTCATCACCATCGCCGTCGTCGTGACGGCCGTCGCTGCAGCTGACGGTCAGGGATCCGAAAAACGCTACTGCGCAGCCGAACACGTGCGGCTGTCGGTGCCGCGGACCTGGCCTGTGTTGCTCGGTCGATGGATCTTCTACGGGGTGGTGGGAATGGCGGTCGCCGTCGCCACGCTGGTGGTGGTGCTTGCCGCGCTTCCCGTTGTGTCGCCACACGTGTACGGCGCGGTGTCGGCCACCGACGCGGTGGCTATCCGCCTGGTCTGGACCCTGGCGGTGCTGACGTTCTTCGCAGCCGGTGCCGGGACAGGTATCGGCGCGCTCGTTGAGTCTCCACTGGCCGCGGCCGGTCTGATCCTGCTCTGGGTGTACGCATTCGAGTCCGCGGCCGGATATCTGCCGAGCGGTGCGTGGCTGCAGCGCTTCATGCCGATGATGAACGCGGTGTATGCCACCGGCCAGGACGCGATCCTGGTTCCGCCGTGGAACGAGAACACGGCGCTGATCTATGTCTGTGCACTGTTCAGTGTGATCTTCCTGATTGCCACAATCGAAAGGACATTCCGACATGGCTGATGCCAAACCGACAGGCGCCGAGTCACTTCCGTTGCCGGATCGTTCGGAGGCCGACCTGCCCGGCCATTGGCTGTTGGCCAGGCTGGGCAAGCGGGTGCTGCGGCCCGGCGGTCTCGAGCTGACAAGTCGGCTGTTGTCCTCGGCGCACATCGCCGGTGCGGATGTCGTCGAACTCGGACCTGGACTGGGGCGCACGGCCAGCGACATCGTCGCGCTCGCGCCGCGCTCCTACGTCGGCGTCGATGACACGGCCGCGGCGACCGACGCGGTTCGATCGATCGTGTCCCCGGTTGACGGCGCGGTCGTCGTCGCGGACGCGGCGCAGACCGGATTACCCAGCGGCTGCGCCGATGTGGTCGTCGGTGAGGCAATGCTGACCATGCAGTCAGACAAAGCCAAACGTGCGATCGTGGCGGAGGCCTTCCGGATGCTGCGCTCGGGCGGCCGCTACGCGATCCACGAACTGGGTCTCGAGCCCGACACCATGCCGCAGGAGGTCAAGGACGAGATCCGCCGGGACATGGCCCGCGCGATCAAGGTCAATGCGCGGCCGTTGACGACCGCCGAGTGGACCGCACTCCTCGACGAGGCCGGGTTCGAAGTGGTCAGTGTCGACCATGCGCCGATGGCCCTGCTCAACCCGGCGCGTGTGCTGGCCGATGAAGGTCTCGTCGGTGCGCTGCGCATCCTTGGCAACCTCATCAGGCGTCCAGCGGCACGTCGCCGCGTTGTCGGCATGCGCCGCACCTTCCACCGATATCGCCATTCGCTCACCGCCGTCGCCTTGGTCGGCGTCGTGCCGTGACAGACTCAGAAGGTGCCTGTGCAGCGCCACGACCTTCAATCCCGGTCGCAACGAGTCGCCGGGCAGCAGCGGCAGAGGGTGCTCGAGCTCCTGCGGGAAGCCCCCGGGCCGCTCGACGTCCAATCGGTGGCCGACACGCTTGCGGTCCACGTCACCACCGCCCGGTTCCACCTGAGCACGCTGGAGGAGCAGGGCTACATCCGGCGTGGCAGTGTCCGGTCGCCGCGAGCGGGTCGGCCCAGGCTCACCTACGAACTGGCGCCCAGACTCGACTACGCCGATATCGTGTCGCTGTTCGCGGTGCATCTCGGTGGCACACCGCAGGAGCGCGAAGAGCGCGCTCAGCGCATCGGCGCGGATCTGGCGCACCGGGTGCGGCTCGTCGGGCCGCGTGCCGAGATCTCGGTGGCCGACCTGGTCGTGGAAACGCTGACCGCGCTGGGCTTTCAGGTGCGCACAGTGCTGATGTCCTTCGGAGAGCTGACTGTGCAGCTGTGCACGTGTCCACTCGCCGAAGTGGCGGCGACGGCCCCCGAAGTGGTCCGTGGGATTCAGCGCGGCCTCATCCAGGAGGTCATCGACGGCAACGCCGAATCGCTCGGCCAGACCTATCACGTGTCGGTGACTCCAGACCCGGTGGCGGGATCGTGCGAAGTCGGTGTGGTACTGCGCCCGAATGGCAGGTCTCAGACCCTCGGAGAGGATGGTTGATGTGAACCCGGTGTCGTTGAGAACCGTGGGTGAAGATCAGTTGGCTGCCGCGCGAAGTGCGCCGGCTGGGCGGTCTGCGCAGACCGTGTACGGCGGCCGCGGACGCATGCTGCGCCAGACGGTGTTGGCGCTGGCCGCCGGCAACCGGCTCGATGATCACGACAGCCCAGGTGAAGCGACGCTGTTGGTGCTCATCGGCAAGGTCGAGTTGGGCAGTGCCGCTGGCGCGGTGACCGCCGCGGAAGGTGATTACCTGCCGATTCCCGACGAACGGCACAATCTGCAAGCCCTGACGGATTCGGTGGTGCTGCTCACCGTGGTGGCACGAAGCTGATCAGATCCTCAGCGTCCCGTCCTCGTTGATCGTCCAGAACGGGTTCATCGCGACCTCCCACACGTGGCCGTCGAGGTCGGCGAAGTAGCCCGAATAGCCGCCCCAGAAGACCTTTTCGGCGGGTTTGAGGATGGTGGCGCCCGCCGCCGCGGCCTGGGTGAGCACCGCGTCGACGTCGGCTTCGCTGCGCTGATTGATGGCGATGGTGATGCCGCTGAACCGGCCGTCGATCGGGTGTCGGGCGTCCTCGGCGAGGTCGTCGCGGCCGAACAATGCCAGCGCGATGCCGGGCAGTTGGTAGAACACGACACCCTCAGGTGCGTCCTTGGGTTCCCAGCCCAGTCCGTGCTCGTAGAACCGCCGCGCCCGCGCGAGGTCGGCCACTCCCAGCGTGATCAGGCTGATGCGTTGCTCCATGACGGAGAGGCTACGTGCGCCCGGTGACAGCCCGGATGGATGTTTGCCGCCGAGTGGCCGGGGGTTTGGCACCCGCTGGTGCGTTCTGGTACGGCCGCACAACTTCTGTCGCGCTCTTGCCGCAGGCGAGCGCGCCATATCCGGGCGTTGGGCGCGGTGCTGTCATTGGTACCCCGGCTGGTATCGAGGTTTGTGGGCATTCCTCGATTGCCGCGTTTACCATGTTTGCCATGCAGGTCGAGGAGGTCCAGGTGGACCCCGCTCCAACCGATCCGGGTATTCCGGTCGACCTGGTCCGGACCCTGTTGAGCGAACTTCGGCACCGGCTGGGACTGGACACGGCGTGGCTGTCGTCGTTCGGCGACGATGTGCAGGTGTTCGAGGTGTTCGACGGTGACCCCGAGGCGCTGGGTCTGGCCTGCGGGGACACCGCATCGCTACCGGGCTCCTACTGCGTGCGGGTCATCGATGGGCGCCTGCCCCCCGTCATCCCCGACACCGCGGCCAACGAGACGACCGCGGCGTTGCCCATCACCGGCGAACTGGGCCTGGGCGCCTACGTGGGGGTGCCGGTGCTCGGGGTGGACGGGACCACGGTCGGCATGGTGTGTGCGGTCGGCAAGCAGGCCAGACCCGAACTCGTCGACGTCGACCTGCGCATCGTCGAACGCGTCGCCGGCCTGATCGGGGTGCTCATCGAGTCGCCGGAACACGGCGGTGGTGGCCTCGCCGGTCAGCGCTCGGCGATCCGGCGGGTGGTGGCCGAACGGGACTTCGAGGTGGTCTTCCAGGCGATCCACGATGTGGACACCGGACGGGTGATGGGCGTGGAGGCGCTCGCCCGGTTTCCCTGCGAGCCTTTCCGGCCGGACGCTTTCTTCGAGCAGGCGGCCGCGCTCGGCCTGGACACCGAGCTGGAGACAGCCATCCTGGCCCGGGTGCTGTCGTTGGTGCCGCAGCTGCCCGACGATGTGTTCGTCTCGGTCAACATGTCCCCGGCGGCGGTGCTGCTCGCTCCGTGGGCCGAACTGCTCACCGACGTCGACCCGTCGCGCATCGTGCTGGAGATCACCGAGCACGACGCCGTGCAGAACTACGGGGCGCTGGAAGAAGCCCTGGAGAGCTGCCGGGCCAGCGGCATGCGGGTGGCGGTCGACGACGTCGGCGCGGGTTTCTCGTCCTTCTCCCACGTTCTCGAGCTGGGGCCCGAGTTCGTCAAGATCGACCAGTCGATCATCCGTCACATCGACAGCGATGACGCCCGGCGCAGACTCGCCCAGGCCATCGCCGAGTTCGCCGGGCAGATCGGGGCGACCGCGATCGCCGAGGGGGTCGAGACCCAGGGGGAGCTCGACGCTGTGGGCGCCGCCGGGATCGTCTGGGCGCAGGGCTACTACCTGGGCCGCCCCAAGTCACACGAACACGGTTTCGCCGCCGCCGACGCCACCGCGGCGCCGACCGATCCGCTGGCCGGGGCCTTCGACGTGTTGGGGGAGCGACGGTTCGAGCTGGCGCTGTCGCATTCGCCGATCGGGATGGCGGTCGTCGGCCTGGACGGCCGGTTTCTGCGCACCAACCGGGCACTTCGGGCGATGCTCGGCTACAGCAGGCTGGAGATGGCCGAGCTCACCTTCCAGGAGATCACGCATCCCGACGATCTGGACGCCGACGTGTCGCTGCTCGAAGAATGCCTCGACGGGCGCCGGCGCTCCTACCGGATCGACAAGCGCTACATCGCCGCCGACGGGCGGGTCATCTGGGCGGCGCTGACCGTCGTGCTGGTGCGTGCTCCGCATGACCGGCCGCACTGCTTCGTCTCGCAGGTGATGGATGTGACCGAGGATCGTCTGCGCGAGGCCGACCTGGTGCGGCGCGCCGCCACCGACCCGCTGACCGCGATCGCGAACCGGTCAACCGCGTGGGGCCGGCTCGAGCAGCTCGACGCCGACGGGCTCGGCTACGGAGTCCTGTTCTGTGACATCGAACGGTTCAAGTCGGTCAACGATCGGCGTGGCCACCACGCCGGCGATCACATTCTGGTCGAGGTGGCCGAACGGCTGTTGGCCGCCGTCGGCAAGGAGGACCTCGTCGCCCGCTGGGGTGGCGACGAGTTCCTGGTGGTCACGAGCTCGGTGGAAGACCACGGCCTGGCGCAACTGGCCAACCGGATCACCAGCCAGTTGGACAGCACCCCGATCACGCTGACCGACGGATCCGCGGTTCCGGTGGCGCTGACGATCGGCTTCGCCGCGCACCGCCCGGGGGACGGCCGAAGCATCGACGCCGTCCTCGAACTCGCCGACCTCGCGATGTACGAGCGGCGGCGCAGCCGATCCGCGTCGGGCCGGCGCTGGGCCGACCAGGGGCGGACCCTGCACTGAGTGCCGGCGCGCTCAGAACGTGTGCTGCGGGCCCTGCGCCTTCTTGTACAGCGCCTTGAGCATCCGGTCGCGGAATGCGGCGTTGTCGATCAGCTTGACCCCGGCGTTGGCCAGTTTGGGCTGCCCGATCAGCTTGTGCATGTAGCGACCCCGTTTGTACTCGCGGCCCCAGGCCGCCTCCATGCGCTGGGCGTAGTTGGTGAAGTCGTCGGGACCGCCGTTGGTGAGCGCAGCGATCGCACACTCGCCGGCGGCCAGACCGGATTCCAGCGCCTTGGAGATGCCGGCCCCGGAGGCCGGTTTGCCGGCGCCCAGCGAGTCGCCGGCGAACAGCACGCCCGGGCGCCAGGGCGGCCACGCCGTGAAGCCCATCGGCAGTCGCCAGGCCCGCACGCTCTTGTTCTTCTTGAGTTCCTCGATGGCCGGCAGGTCCCACTCCCGCGGCAGGGTGCGCAGGAAGTCGCCCAGGAACTTGGTGGCGTTGATGGACTGCCAGTTCTTGTAGCTGTTGACGTAGCCGAGCCCGATGTTGAAGATGCCGTTGCCCATCGGGAAGACCCAGCCGTAGCCCGGCAGCTGATCACCCTCGAACATCAGCTTCAGGTAGATGTCCAGGCTGTCGGAGTCGGGCCGGTTGGCCGGCATCTCCGAGCGGATCGCGATTGCCGAGTAGCCGTTGTACTCCGAATCGACCTTCAGTGCCCGCTTGATGGGGGAGTAGGCGCCGTCGGCGGCGATCACCGCATCGCCGTAGACCTTCTCGCCGCTCTTGAGCACCACGCCGATCACCCGGCCGTTGGCGTCGAGCTCCGGGCCGGCGACCTCGGCGCCCTGCCGGATCTCGGCTCCCGCGGACTCGGCGTGCTTGAGCAGCACGGTGTCGAGGTGCTCACGGCTGACGGTGTGGCCGTGGTCGGGCATGCCGGGGCGCTTGGGGAACGACAGTTCCCAGCGGCTGGGGCTGAACACCGTCACCCGGTCGACCCGGTGGAAGGTGGCGACCTCGTCGGCCAGGCCCATCTTCTGCAGGTAGCTGACCGCGCGGGCGGTCAGCCCGTCGCCGCAAGGCTTGGCCCGCGGGAACTGAGCCTTGTCCAGGACCACCACGTTGGCGCCGGTCTGGGCGGCCTGCCATGCGGCGGCCGAGCCCGATGGGCCGCCGCCCGCGATGACCAGGTCGTATCGCTGCGTCATAACTCTCGTCTCATTTGAGCGGTTGTCGCTGCAGATAGTACCCAAGTTGGCTGAGGCCATCGCGGTGGGCGAACGTGCCTGCTCACAGGGCCGCCAAGGGCCCCTCTGGCGCGGTCTGGCCAGGTCAGCGGTGCCGGGCGGGTACAGTGGCCGGGTGCGTCGAGGGTCGGGATCACGCTCTGCCGAGGAATCGGGTGTCAAGGTGGACGCCCGCAGCGAGCGCTGGCGTGAGCACCGCAAGAAGGTGCGCTCTGAGATCGTCGACGCCGCTTTCCGCGCGATCGACCGGCTGGGGCCGGAGGTGTCGTTGCGCGAGATCGCCGAGGAGGCGGGTACCGCCAAGCCGAAGATCTACCGGCACTTCACCGACAAGTCCGACCTGTTCCAGGCGATCGGCCAGCGCATGCGCGACATGTTGTGGAGCGCCATCTTCCCGGCCATCGACGTTGCCAAGGATCCCGCCCGCGCGATCATCCACCGTGCCGTCGAGCAGTACGTGCGCCTCGTCGACGAGCACCCCAACGTGGTGCGGTTCCTGATGCAGGGCCGCTTCGCCGAGCAGAGCGAATCGACGATGCGCGCGCTCAACGAGGGCCGTGACATCACGCTGGCCATGGCCGACATGTTCAACAACGAGTTGCGCGAGATGGAGCTCGACGGTGCGGCGTTCGAGATGGCGGCGTTCGCCACCTTCGGCGCCGCGGCCTCGGCCACCGACTGGTGGCTGGGCTCCGAGCAGGACAGCCCGCGGCGGCTGCCGTCGGAGAAGTTCGTCGACTATCTGACGACCATCATGATGGGCTCGATCAACGGAACCTGTGAGGTGCTCGGCGTGCAGGTCGACCCCGATCTGCCGTTGCACGAGGGCGTCCGGCGTCACGAACACGTCGCCTGATCTGTTTTCGCCGAACTGGCATTCCAGCAGCAGAAGTACGAGAGCGAGCCTGCTGGAATGCCATTTCGGCAAAAATCGGGCCTTAGCGGTACCGCCGTTCCCAGGTACAGTCGTGCGCATGACGCTTGCTGACCGGACCGCCGACGCAGCCGGGACCGACGCCGGCGACCGCACCCCGGTGCGCACCCGTGCGCTGATCATCGGATCCGGATTCTCCGGGCTGGGGATGGCCATCGAACTGCAGCGCCGCGGGGTGGAGTTCCTGATCCTGGAGAAGGCCGACGAGATCGGCGGCACCTGGCGCGACAACACCTATCCCGGCTGCGCATGCGACATCCCGTCGCACATGTACTCGTTCTCGTTCGAACCCAAGCCCGACTGGACCCACATGTGGTCCTTCCAGCCCGAGATCCAGGACTACCTGCTCGGCGTCACCGACAAGTACGGCCTGCGCGACCACATCGCGTTCGGCGCCTGCGTCGACCGAGCCCACTGGGACGGCGACGAACAGCGCTGGCACGTCTACACCGTCGACGGCGGCGAGTACATCGCCCAGTTCCTGATCTCGGGTGCCGGCGGCCTGCACATCCCGTTGATCCCGGATTTCGACGGCCTCGACGACTACCTCGCCGGTGGCGGTTCGGCCTTCCACTCCGCGCGCTGGGACCACGGCGTCGACATCCGGGGAAAGCAGGTCGCGGTCATCGGCACCGGGGCCAGCGCCATCCAGATCGTGCCCGAGATCGTCGACCAGGTGGCCGGCCTGCAGCTCTACCAGCGCACCCCGGCCTGGGTGATGCCCCGGCCCAACAACCCCATCCCCGAGGGAATGCGCCGGGTGTTCAGCAACGTGCCCGGCACCCGGGCGGCGATGCGCGCCGCGATCTACTGGGTGCACGAGGTCGTCGGCTTCGCCATGACCAAACAGCCCCGCCTGCTCAAGATCGGCGAGCTGCTCGGCAGGTGGAACATCCGGCATTCGATCAAAGACCGCGAGCTGCGCCGCAAGCTGACCCCCGACTACCGGGCCGGATGCAAGCGAATCCTCAACTCCGACACCTATTACCGCGGTATCGCCGATCCGAGGACCGAGGTCGTCACCGAGGGGATCGCCCGGTTCACCCCGACCGGCATCGTCACCGCCGACGGCCGGGAGCGTCCCGTCGATGTGGTGGTCTTCGCGACCGGCTTCCACGTCACCGACTCCTACACCTACGTCGACATCAAAGGCCCCGGCGGGGAGGATCTGGTCGACCGCTGGAACTCCGAGGGCATCGAGGCGCTGCGCGGCATCACCGTGGCGGGCATGCCCAACCTGTTCTTCCTGCTGGGCCCCAACACGGCGCTGGGCCACAACTCGGTGGTGTTCATGATCGAATCGCAGATCCGCTACACCGCCCAGGCGATCGCGGCGGTGGACCGGGCCGGCGCCCAGGCCCTGGCCCCGACGCGCGCGGCACAGGACCGCTACAACGACGAACTGCAGCACGACCTGCGCGGCACCGTCTGGAGTACCGGCGGCTGCCGCAGCTGGTATCTCGACGAGCACGGCGTCAACCGGACCCTGTGGAGCGGGATGACGTGGCAGTACTGGTTGGCGACCCGGCGGTTCAGGGCCTCCGAGTACTCCTTCGACTGAAAACTCCCGCGACACGCCAACACAAGATGTTGCGGCGTCACACGTTTTCGGCCCCCACAGGTTGTAGTGTCGGTGTCGGCCTGTAGAACAGCCAGAACAGGCGAAAATCCGGCGAAATGGGGTCCTGGTGTCCGAGGGAATGAAGCTGATCGACCGCGTCTCTGCGATCAACTGGAACCGCCTCCAGGACGACAAGGACGCCGAGGTCTGGGAGCGTCTGACCGGAAACTTCTGGTTGCCCGAGAAGGTGCCGGTGTCCAACGACATCCCGTCCTGGAACACGCTGACCGCCCATGAGAAAGAACTCACGATGCGGGTGTTCACCGGGCTGACCCTGCTGGACACCATCCAGGGCACCGTCGGCGCCGTGAGCCTGATCCCGGACGCGCTGACCCCACACGAGGAAGCGGTCTACACCAACATCGCGTTCATGGAGTCGGTGCACGCCCGCAGCTACAGCAACATCTTCTCCACGTTGTGCTCGACCCTCGAGATCGACGAGGCGTTCCGCTGGTCGGAAGAGAACCCGAACCTTCAGCGCAAAGCCGAGATCGTGATGCAGTACTACAAGGGCGACGAACCGCTCAAGCGCAAGGTGGCCTCCACGCTGCTGGAGAGCTTCCTGTTCTACTCCGGTTTCTACCTGCCGATGTACTGGAGCAGCCGGGCCAAGCTGACCAACACCGCCGACATGATCCGGCTGATCATCCGCGACGAGGCGGTGCACGGCTACTACATCGGCTACAAGTACCAGCGCGGCCTGGCGCTCTCGGATGAGGCGACCCGCGCCGAACTCAAGGACTACACCTACGAACTGCTCTTCGAGCTCTACGACAACGAGGTCGAATACACCCAGGACCTCTACGACGGGGTCGGCCTGACCGAGGACGTCAAGAAGTTCCTGCGTTACAACGCCAACAAGGCGCTGATGAACCTGGGTTACGAGGCGCTGTTCCCGCGCGACGAGACCGACGTCAACCCGGCGATCCTGTCCGCGCTGAGCCCGAACGCCGACGAGAACCACGACTTCTTCTCCGGCTCGGGCTCCAGCTACGTCATCGGCAAGGCCGTCAACACCCAGGACGAGGACTGGGACTTCTAGACCGGCACGCCGGGGACCGACCTGGAAACGCTCGCGCCGCGACGTCGCCCGGCCGCCCCTACCGCAGCGAGGCCGTGTCGATGACGAACCGGTAGCGCACGTCGCTCGCGATCACCCGCTCGTAGGCCTCGTTGACGTAATCCGGTGCGATCACCTCGATCTCTGGGGCGACACCGTGCTCGGCGCAGAAGTCCAGCATCTCCTGGGTTTCGGCGATACCGCCGATCAACGAACCGGCCAGCCGGCGCCGCCCGAAGATCAGCGCGCCCGGCGGCACCTCCATCGGCCGCTCCGGCATGCCCAGTTCGACCAACGTGCCGTCCAGCGTGAGCAGGCCCAGGTAGTCGCCCATGTCGAGGTTGGCCGACACGGTGTTGAGGATCAGGTCGAACGATCCCTTGAGCTTCTTGAAGGTGCTCCGGTCGCTGGTGGCGTAGTACTCGGATGCGCCGAGGCGCAGGCCGTCCTCCATCTTCTTCAGCGACTGGCTCAGCACCGTGACCTCGGCGCCCATCGCCGCGGCCAGCTTGACCGCCAGATGCCCCAGACCGCCCAGCCCGATGACGGCGACGCGGGTTCCCGGCCCGGCGTTCCAGTGCCGCAGCGGAGAGTAGGTGGTGATGCCGGCGCACAGTAGGGGAGCGGCCGCGTCGAGTCCCACCGCGTCGGGGATGTTCAGCACGTAGTTCTCGTCGACGACGATGGCGCCGCTGTAGCCGCCCTGGGTGGGCTGACCGTCGGCACCGACGCCGTTGTAGGTGCCGACCATGCCCGGGTTGTTGCAGTACTGCTCCTCGCCGGCCAGGCAGAACTCACACTCGCGGCACGAGTCGACGAAGCAGCCGACCCCGACGCGGTCGCCGACGCTGAACTTCGACACCTCGGATCCGACCTCGGTCACGATTCCGGCGATCTCATGCCCCGGCACCATGGGGTACTTCACCGCGCCCCACTCGCCGCGCACGGTGTGGATGTCGGAATGGCAGATCCCGGCGAAATGGATGTCGAACGCGACATCGTGCGGTCCGACCTCGCGGCGGGTGATCGTGGTCTTCGACAGCGGCTCGGTGGCAGAGGTGGCGGCGTACGCGGAAACAGTGCTCATCAGGTCCTCTTCATCATCTCGCGGAAGCACGGGAGATGCCGCGACGGTGCGGCTCAGCAACAGGACAACGAACCAACCCGCGGGGTTAGTCCCCGGCGTTGTGTGACGTCGCTGACGTCTCAGTTGATCGGGGCGTTGACCAACGTCAGGTCCGCCAGGATTCCGCGGGCGGCGACGATGCCCTGGCCGGACTGCCAGACGGCGTTGTTGACCGCGAACACCCGGTCGTCCTGAGCCGCCGACAACCGCTTCCACGCGTCGCTGCGCATGACCTCGGCGCCGCGCTGCTTGGCTTCCTCGGAGGCGAACGAGACGTAGATCAGGTCACCCTCGACGCTGGAGAAGTCCGCGCCGTCGGCCATGTCGGCCTCGGAGATCCCGATCTCCTCGTAGGGCTTGTCGGTGAAGCGCTGACTCGCCGGCCGGTCCACCCCGGCCTCGGCGAGCACGCTGCCCGGGAAGTTTTCCACGCCGAACACCCGCAGCGCGGTGTCGGTGAACTGCACCACCGACGCCTGGAAATGGGTGGCGTCGCTCTCGGCGCCGGTGGTGTCGGCGGCAGCGGCGAACTGGTCGATCAGCGCGTCGGCCGCGGCGGGCCGTCCTGCCGCGGCGCCCACCGTGCGCAGGATGTCCCGCCAGGCCGCCCCGGCGGCACCGCTGAACACCGTCGGCGCGATCTCGGCCAACTCGGGATGGTCGGACGGGGTCAGCGCCGCCGAGGCCAGGATCACGTCGGGTCCGGCGTCGCGGATCGCCGCGAGATCGGGGTCCGTGCGGCTGCCCGCACCGGGCAGCTCATGGATGACGCTGCCCAGATACGACGGCTGCGACGTGGAGCCGTCCGGCAGTGCCGCGGCGACGATCCGGGACTGCAGTCCCAGAGCGCACAGGGCGTCGAGCTCGGGACCGGACAGCACCACGATGCGCTGCGGATCGGCCGGCACCAGGGTCGTTTCGGGCACCGGGGGTTCGACGGCGTGGGCGGTCGCGTTGCGCACTTCGCGCTCGGGCGGCCCCTCCTCGAGCGGTGCGGGTTCCGGGGCGCACGACTCGTCGGGCCGGCGGTCGTTGCCCAGTACGCCGGCGCCGGCGATCCTGGTCGTGCTGGTGATGATGGAGTTGTCCGGTGGCGGCCCGTCGCCGCCGCAGCCGGTCAGGGCCGACACACCGGCGAGTGCGCCCACCGTGCAGAGCGCCACCCGCCGGGACACCCGGCAGCCCACCCGCGCTCGCTTGAACAGCACGTCGCAGACGGTAACACCCTGCGGATTCGGCACAGGTCAGGTGCCGTTCCGAGCCATCGGCCCGGTCGGTGCAGCAGCGAACGGGAGGCGAATACGACAGTTTGTAGGACCACCGCGACCCCGCCGCGGTTCGGGAGCTAGGATTCATACCGAACACCGGGATCCGGCGGCTCGCAGGCCGCCCCGGTACGACACGGCAAGGTTGGAGGATCTGTTGGTAGCCGAAGCGCCCCCAATCGGAGAACTCGAGGCACGGCGTCCGTTCCCGGCGCGGCTGGGTCCCAAGGGCAACCTGATCTACAAGCTGATCACGACCACCGATCACAAGCTGATCGGCATCATGTACTGCGTCGCCTGCTTCGCCTTCTTCCTCATCGGCGGGCTGATGGCGCTGTTCATCCGCACCGAACTGGCGGTGCCGGGGCTGCAGTTCCTGTCCAACGAGCAGTACAACCAGCTGTTCACCATGCACGGCACGGTGATGCTGCTGTTCTACGCCACCCCGATCGTGTTCGGGTTCGCCAACCTGGTGCTGCCGCTGCAGATCGGCGCCCCCGACGTGGCCTTCCCCCGGCTCAACGCCTTCTCGTTCTGGCTGTTCCTGTTCGGCGCGCTGATCGCGCTGGCCGGTTTCATCACCCCCGGCGGGGCCGCCGACTTCGGCTGGACGGCCTACTCACCGCTGACCGACGCCATCCACTCCCCGGGCGCCGGCGGTGACCTGTGGATCATGGGCCTGGCCGTCGGTGGTCTGGGCACCATCCTGGGCGCGGTCAACATGATCACCACCGTGGTGTGCATGCGCGCCCCGGGCATGACCATGTTCCGGATGCCGATCTTCACCTGGAACATCCTGGTGACCTCGA
>JAXHTL010000116.1:0-15358 GCA_034190095.1 Actinomycetota bacterium | reverse complement strand
CGTCACATCTAACGCTAAAGAAACTTTAGTAACGAACTACAACAATGTAATTGCTTTTCGCGTTATCAAACGGTGATGTTTGAATTTGCGCAGCGAGAGGAACCCCTCTAATCGTCGCTGGCCGACGCTGCCTCAGAAGCGGCCACCCGTTTGCCCCATTTCTGCAACGCGCGGGTCGCCGCGACCGCCAGAATGGTGGCGAAAATGAGCACAATCGTGAATGGCGTCCACGCAAAGTGTGAAGCCGTGAGCTCCCCGACGAAATTGGTCGACGACTGCACCGGGTTGCCCGTCTCGGCCAGGTCCTCGCCCGCCTCCAGGTCCACCCGATCGAACTCGGTGCTGTAGGTGCCGGCGTAGGAGGGACTCATCGCCAGCACCGTCGAACCCGGATTGGCCTGACCCACCTCGGTGGCGATGTCGCGAAGCGGCGTGTCGATCGGCGGGTCGTAGTCGATGGCGACGATCTTGAGATCGATCCCCTGCTCGCGCGCGGACTCGATGACCTCTCGCAGCGCGGGCACCTGCGCCTGATAGGCGGGCGCGACGCTGATCCCGTCGTCGGACACGTCGGCCTGAACCTGATCCATGTCGATCTCCGGCGGGATATAGCCGGGCAGGTGCCCGAGGAACTGCGCTCCGCTCACACGCGCACCCTAGCCGACCCCCGGCCCCGGACGGCTCAGACACGATCGCCACGGGGGACGGAGCCGTTGAAGTGGCACCAGCAGCGGCCAACGACAAGACTGGAGGGCACCCTGGGATTAATTGCAGGACAAGCGTACTGTTAGGGTGAGAACGCCGCCGACACAGCCCGTCGCGGCGATGAATACAGCCGGGAGTTGATGTGAGCACCAAGAATTCATCCGTGAACTCGTTCGGAGCACGCGACACGCTCGAGGTCGGAGACAACAGCTACGAGATCTACCGCCTCGGCGCCGTTCCCGGGACCGCCAAACTGCCCTACAGCCTCAAGGTGCTCGCCGAGAACCTGCTGCGCACCGAGGACGGCGCGAACATCACCAAGGACCACATCGAGGCGATCGCCGCGTGGGACCCGTCCGCCGAGCCGAGCATCGAGATCCAGTTCACCCCGGCACGCGTGGTCATGCAGGACTTCACCGGGGTGCCCTGCATCGTCGACCTCGCCACGATGCGTGAGGCCGTCGGCGATCTCGGCGGCGACACCGACAAGGTCAACCCGCTGGCCCCCGCCGAGCTGGTGATCGATCACTCCGTCATCGTCGACGTGTTCGGCAGCGCCGACGCCTTCGAGCGCAACGTCGACATCGAATACCAGCGCAACGGTGAGCGCTACCAGTTCCTGCGCTGGGGTCAGGGCGCCTTCGACGACTTCAAGGTGGTCCCACCGGGCACCGGCATCGTGCACCAGGTCAACATCGAGTACCTGGCGCGCACCGTGATGGTCCGGGACGGGGTGGCCTACCCCGACACCTGTGTGGGCACCGACAGCCACACCACCATGGTCAACGGCCTGGGCGTGCTGGGCTGGGGCGTGGGTGGCATCGAGGCCGAGGCTGCCATGCTCGGCCAGCCCGTCTCGATGCTCATCCCCCGGGTCGTCGGCTTCAAGCTCACCGGCGAGATCAAGCCCGGCGTCACCGCCACCGACGTGGTGCTCACCGTCACCGACATGCTGCGCAAGCACGGCGTGGTGGGCAAGTTCGTGGAGTTCTACGGCAACGGCGTCGCCGAGGTGCCGCTGGCCAACCGCGCCACCCTGGGCAACATGAGCCCCGAATTCGGTTCGACCGCAGCGATTTTCCCGATCGACGAGGTCACCATCGACTACCTGCGCCTGACCGGCCGCGACGAGGAGCAGCTGGCGCTGGTCGAGGCCTACGCCAAGGCCCAGGGCATGTGGCACGACCCGGCCCACGAGCCGCAGTACTCGGAGTACCTCGAACTCGACCTCGGTGACGTGGTGCCCTCGATCGCCGGCCCCAAGCGGCCCCAGGACCGTATCGAACTGTCCGACGCCAAGAACGCGTTCCGCAAGGACATCCACAACTACGTCGAGGAGAACCACCCCGCCCCCGAGACCAAACTCGACGAGGCGGTCGAAGAGTCCTTCCCGGCCAGCGATTCGGTGTCGCTGTCCTTCGCCGACGACGGCGCGGTCGACGTGCAATCGGCCGCCAACGGCTCCGACGGCAGGCCGAGCAAGCCGGTGAAGGTGACCTCGAAGGAGCGGGGCGAGTTCGTCCTCGATCACGGGGCGGTGGTCGTCGCGGCCATCACGTCGTGCACGAACACCTCCAACCCGTCGGTGATGCTCGGTGCGGCGCTGCTGGCCCGCAACGCCGTCGAGAAGGGGTTGACCTCCAAGCCCTGGGTCAAGACGTCGATGGCGCCCGGCTCGCAGGTGGTCAACGACTACTACGACAAGGCCGGCCTGTGGCCGTATCTGGAGAAGCTGGGCTTCTACCTGGTCGGCTACGGCTGCACCACGTGCATCGGCAACACCGGACCACTGCCCGAGGAGATCTCCAAGGCGGTCAACGACGAAGACCTCAGCGTCACCGCGGTGCTGTCGGGTAACCGTAACTTCGAAGGCCGCATCTCCCCCGACGTGAAGATGAACTACCTCGCGTCGCCCCCGCTGGTCATCGCCTACGCACTGGCCGGCACCATGGACTTCGACTTCGAGGCCGACCCGCTGGGCAAGGACGGCGACGGCAACGACGTGTACCTCAAGGACATCTGGCCGTCGCCGAAGGACATCTCCGACACCATCGCCTCGGCGATCAACCAGGAGATGTTCACCAAGAACTACGCCGACGTGTTCAAGGGCGACGAGCGCTGGCAGAACCTGCCGACCCCCGAGGGCAAGACCTTCGAGTGGGACGCGAACTCGACCTATGTGCGCAAACCTCCGTACTTCGACGGGATGCCCGCCGAGCCGGCCCCGGTGACCGACATCAAGGGCGCCAGAGTGCTTGCTCTACTTGGCGATTCGGTCACCACCGATCACATCTCGCCGGCCGGCAGCATCAAGAAGGGCACCCCGGCCGCGCAGTACCTCGAAGCCAACGGCGTCGAGCAGAAGGACTTCAACTCCTACGGCTCACGACGCGGCAACCACGAGGTGATGATCCGCGGGACGTTCGCCAACATCCGGCTGCGCAACCAGCTGCTCGATGACGTCTCCGGTGGGTACACCCGCGATTTCACCGTCGACGGCGGTCCGCAGGCCTACATCTACGACGCCGCACAGAACTACCAGGAGGCCGGCATCCCGCTGGTCGTGCTCGGCGGCAAGGAGTACGGCTCGGGATCCTCGCGCGACTGGGCGGCCAAGGGCACCACACTGCTGGGTGTGCGCGCCGTCATCACCGAGTCGTTCGAGCGCATCCACCGCTCCAACCTGATCGGCATGGGCGTCATCCCGCTGCAGTTCCCGGCCGGGGAGTCGGCGGCCTCGCTGAAGCTCGACGGCACCGAGACCTACGACATCGCCGGGATCGAGGAGCTCAACAACGGCAAGACCCCGAAGACCGTCAAGGTAACCGCCACCGGCAAGAACGAAGCGGACGGCTCGGACCGTGTGGTGGAGTTCGATGCGGTCGTGCGCATCGACACCCCCGGCGAGGCCGACTACTACCGCAACGGCGGCATCCTGCAGTACGTGCTGCGCAACATGCTGAAGTCGTAGACGGCGCGGCCGATCAATGCCCCGGGTCACCGAGGATCATCTGGCGGCCCGCCGTCGCCAGATCCTCGACGGTGCCCGCCGGTGCTTTGCCCGGTACGGGTACGAGAGCGCGACCGTGCGACGGCTCGAGGAGACGATCGGGCTGTCGCGCGGCGCGATCTTCCACCACTTCCGCGACAAGGACACGCTGTTCTTCGAGCTTGCCCGTGAGGACGCGGAACGGATGGCCGACGTCGCGGCGCGGGAGGGGCTGATCCAGGTGATGCGCGACCTGCTCGCCGCACCCGATCAGTTCGACTGGCTGGCCACCCGGCTGGAGATCGCCCGCAAGCTGCGCAACGATCCCGCCTTCAGCAGCGGCTGGGCCGAGCGGTCGGCCGAGTTGTCGGCGGCGACGGCCGAGCGGCTGCGGCGCCAGAAACAGGCCGGACGGCTGCGCGAGGATGTGCCCGGCGACGTGCTGCGCACCTATCTGGAACTGGTGCTCGACGGATTGGTGGCCCGGCTGGCCTCCGGTGACGATCCCGAGAAACTGAGCGCCGTGCTCGATCTGGTCGAGGACTCGGTGCGCCAGCAGTAGCGCTCAGTGCCTGCGACGGTGATTGGGCCCACCACGGCTGCGCATGGTGGTGCCCGACTCCCGCAGCAGGCTGTGCACCGAGCCGTAGGAGCGACCGGTCGACGCCGCGAGGTTCCGGATGCTCGCTCCGCGCTCGTAGGCACTGCGAAGCTCGGTGAGCAACTGGTCCCTCGACTGGGTGTCCTTCTTCATCAACGCCTCCCGGTGTCTACGGCGATAGACGCATACCCCGCGCAGCGGCCGTTGACACCTCCGCGGCCGTCAGGCCAGCTCGATGAGGTCGCGGTACTCCTGCGACCAGAAGTCCTCGGTGCCGTCGGGCAGCAGCACCACACGCTGCGGGTCGAGCGCCTCGGCAGCGCCCGGGTCGTGCGTCACCAACACGACGGCGCCGACGTAGCTGCGCAGCGCGTCGAGGACCTGCTCGCGCGAGGCCGGGTCGAGGTTGTTGGTCGGCTCGTCGAGCAACAGCACGTTGGCCGTCGAGGCGACCAGACCGGCCAGCGCCAGCCGGGTCTTCTCACCGCCGGACAGCGTGCCCGCGAGCTGGTCGAGTTGCGCGCCACTGAACATGAACGCCCCCAGCAGCCCTCGCAGGTCCTGCTCGCCGGTGTCGGGTGCGGCGTGGCGGATGTTCTCCCACACCGTCGTTTCGTTGTCGAGGGTGTCGTGCTCCTGCGCGAAATAGCCGATCTTGCAGCCGTGCCCGGGCTCCAGGGCGCCCGCCTCCGGAGTCTCGACACCGGCGAGCAGCCGCAACAGCGTGGTCTTGCCCGCACCGTTGAGACCCAGCACCACGACGCGCGATCCACGGTCGATCGCCAGGTCGACCCCGGTGAACACCTCCAGCGAGCCGTAGGTCTTCGTCAGCCCCTTGGCCATCAAGGGGGTGCGCCCGCAGGCAGCGGGCGTGGGGAACTTGATCCGGGCCACCTTGTCGGCCACCCGTTCCTCGTCCAACGCGGCCATCATCCGGTCCGCCCGGCGCAGCATGTTCTGCGCGGCAACGGCTTTGGTGGCTTTGGCACCCATCTTGGCCGCCTGGCTGCGCAGCGCGGTGGCCTTGCGTTCGGCGTTGGCGCGTTCGCGGCGGCGCCGGGCCTCGTCGGTGGCGCGGGCGTCGAGGTACTTCTGCCAGCCCATGTTGTAGACGTCGGCCTCACCACGCACCGCGTCCAGGAACCACACCCGGTTCACCACGTCGGCGAGCAGCTCGACGTCGTGGCTGATGACCACCAGCCCGCCGGTGTGGTTCTGCAGGAAGGTCCGCAGCCACCCGATGGAGTCGGCGTCGAGGTGGTTGGTCGGCTCGTCGAGCAGCAGGGTGGTCTGCGAACTGGAGCCGGCTCCGGCGCCGTCGCTGGCGGCGAACAGGATCCTGGCCAGTTCGACCCTGCGCCGCTGTCCGCCGGACAGCGTCCGCAACGGCTGGGTGAGCACGCGTTCGGGCAGTCCCAGGCTCGCGCAGATCCGCCCGGCCTCGCTCTCGGCGGCGTAACCGCCGAGCGCGGCGAACCGTTCCTCGAGCTGGCCGTAGCGGCGCACCGCTTTGTCGCGGGCCGCATCGTCGGCCACCTCGGCCATCAGGACCTGTTGTTTCTCCAGGTCGGCGAGCAGGGTGTCGAGGCCGCGGGCCGACAACACCCGGTCCCGCGCGAGCATGTCGAGGTCTCCCTCGCGCGGGTCCTGCGGCAGGTAGCCGACCTCACCGGAGCGGGTGATGGTCCCGGCGTAGGGCTCCCCTTCGCCGGCCAGGATGCGCATGGTGGTGGTCTTCCCGGCGCCGTTGCGCCCGACCAGGCCGATCCGGTCGCCGGGCTGCACCCGCAGCGCCGCCCCTTCGGTGGCGAGCAGCGTGCGCGCCCCGGCGCGGACCTCGAGGTCCGTTGCGGTGATCACGCTGACCCTCCCGACGAGACTTCATGAAAAAAATCGGGCGCGGCGGTGGCGCGCCCGTTGCTGATCAAACCCAGGTTAGTGCGCGTGCCCGACCCGGCGCCAACTCATTACCGGCCCCGCGACGCGAAGACCAAGCGAGGTTAGCCTAAGCTCTGTTTCGAGTTGGGGTGCCGAGCGGCGGTGGCCTGACCACCCCACCCGTACCCGGCGAGGAAGGAGATCCGGTGATCGAGCTGGATCACCTGTCCAAGTCCTACGACGGCGTGGCCGCGCTGCGCGAGGTCAGCCTGACCGTCCCGACCGGCTCGGTGCTGGGGCTGCTGGGCCACAACGGGGCCGGCAAGACCACGACCGTGCAGATCCTGTCGACGCTGATCCCCCCCACCTCCGGCCGGGCGCTCGTCGCCGGCTTCGACGTCGTCGGTCAGGCCGCCCAGGTCCGCCGCAGCATCGGTGTCACCGGTCAGAGCGCCTGTCTCGACGACATGCTGACCGGGCGCGAGAACCTGGTGCTGTTCGGCCAGATGCGCGGCTTGCGGCGCCGGGCCGCGCGCCGCCGAGCCGATGAACTGATCGGTGAATTCGAGCTCGACCATGCCGCCGACCGGTCCGTGCGGACCTACTCCGGGGGCATGCGGCGCCGGGTCGACATCGCGGCCGCGCTGGTGGCCCGGCCCGAGGTGCTGTTCCTGGACGAGCCCACCACGGGCCTGGACCCGCGCAGCCGGCGCCAGGTGTGGGAGTTGGTGTCGGCGTTGGCCGCCGACGGCGTCACCGTCCTGCTCACCACGCAGTATCTGGAAGAAGCCGACGTGCTCAGCGACTCCATCGTGATCCTGGGCGCCGGGCAGGTCGTCGCCAGCGGAACCGCCGAGCAGCTCAAACAACAGATCGGCGCGACCTACTGCCAGATCACGCTGGTGCATGCGGCCGACATCCCGCGGGTGTCGGCGGCGCTGGCCGAACTCGACGAGTTCGACGCCGACGCCGACACCAACACGGTGTCCGTGCGCGCCGCCGACGGGGTCGCCACCCTCAGCGAGGTGATCCGCCGGACCGATCAACTCGGCGTCGAGTTGATCGACGTCTCGCTGCGCAAACCGACTCTCGACGAGGTGTTCCTGCACCTGACCCCCACGGCGCCATGACGGCGCTCACCGCGCTCACCGAGCGCATGGTGCGCATCTCGCTGCGCGATTTCGACCTCGCCCTGGGAGTGTTCGCTCCGGCGGTGACGCTGGTGGGGGTGAACCTCGCGCTGCGGCACGTGATCGACACCGGCGAGTTGAGCTACGCCGACTACGTGCTGCCGGGAATCATCGTGCAGGCCATGCTGCTGGGCGCGGTGACCACCGCCGACCGGGCGGCCGCCGAACAGGCCTCCGGTTTCGCGATTCGGCTGCGCATCCAGCCGATGTCGGCGCTGACGCCGATGACCGCCCGGCTGATCTACTGCCTGATGCGAGGGACGCTCGCACTGGTCGCCACCATCGGCACCGCCCTGCTGATCGGTGTCCACCTGCCCGCGCAGTTCGCCGACGTGATCGCCTTCCTGCTGATCCCGTTGGTGCTGGCGGTGGCGCTGTCACTGGCCGGTGACGCGGTGGGCACCGCGATCGCCCGGCTCGGGGCCGGTCAGCTGCTGCTGGTGCCGCAGCTGATACTCATCCTGGTCTCGACCGCACTGGCGCCCGCCGAGTCGTTTCCGGAGTGGGTGCAGCCGTTCGTTCGCCACCAGCCGGTCTCCCAGATCGTCGACACGCTGCGCGATCTCGCGCACGACACGGTCGGCGCCGCCGACCTGGCCGCCGCGGTGGGCTGGTGCATCGGCCTGCTGCTCGCCTTCGGCGCGATCGCGACCCACCTGCAGGGGCGGCGCCGATGAGGACCGCGCTCGTGCTGGCCGAGCGCAACGTCAAGCATTGGCGGCGCTACCCGGTGGTGCCGTTGCAGGCACTGCTGCTGCCCACCTTGCTGCTGCTGACCTACGACCTCGTGGTCAGCAAATCGATGGTGGAGCTGACCGGCGCCGACAACCTCTCGGCGCTGGTTCCGATGTGCACCGTGGCCGGCGCCATGATGGCCGCGATCGGGACCGGCTTTCAGATTCCGGCCGAACGGGACAGCGGGCTGCTGAGCAGCCTGTGGGTGATGCCGGTGCACCGGGGCAGTTTCCTGGCCGGGACCCTGCTGTCGGAGGCGCTGCGGACCGTCGCCGCAGGGATCGTCATCCTGCTGGTCGGGATGTCGCTCGGGCTGCGTTTCCACGGTGACTGGCTGGCGCTGGTGGTGTTCCTGGCGATACCGGCGCTCGTCGTCGCCGTGTTCGCGGCCATCGTGGTGACCGTCTCGGTGCACACCCGAAGCAGCGCCCTGCTGACCCTGCTGGGCACCTCGGCGATCGGCATGGCGTTCTGCACCGGCGGGGTCGCCCCCGTCGAGCTCTTCCCCGCCTGGCTGCAACCCGGGATCCGGTTGCAGCCACTCACGCCCGTCGTCGACGCCATGCGCGCGCTCGCCGAGGGTGAACCGGCCGGCACGCCGCTGCTCGCCTGCCTGGCCTGGCTGCTGGTTCTGACGGCCGTGTTCGGCCCGCTGGCGGTCCGCGGGTATCGGGCCGCCGCGCAGACCGGCGGCACCGGCTAGCGTATTAGGTAAACCTAGGCTAACCTGCCCCAGCGGCCGGTGCTCCCGGCCGAGCTCTACAGCGACCAGCGATAGGACGACACCGCATGGACCGTCTCGGAGTCACAGTCCTGGCAGCGGGGGCCATCCTGGCTGGCGGGGCGGTCACCGTCGCCGGTGTCCGGCGCCGGCACCCCGGGCACCCGCAGACGACGACGCCGGGCGCGACACCCGCCGGAGCGACGCACCCCGTTCCCCCCGAGCACCCGCTGGAGCACCGCTCGGTGGCCGCCCACATCGACGCCACCGCCCGGACCCACCCGGATCGCGTCGCACTGCACACCGCGTCCGGACAGGTCACCTACGGCGAGCTGCTCGCCGGGGCGCGGGCCATGCAGGGGGCCGCACCCGCCCCGACCGGGAGAGCTCAGGCGGCACTCATCCCCGCCACCCTCACCCCGGCCACCGTGTCCACCGTGCTGGGCCTGTTCGCCGGGCCGACGACCGTCGTGACCATCGACCCGGACCTGCCGGCCAACCGCATCGACACCATCGCCGACGTGCTGCACGAGCACGACGTGCGGGTGGTGCCGGTGTCCATCCCGGCCGCCATCGACGATTCCGGCGACCGGGCCGGCGAGCCGCTGGGCGGCACCCGCGGACCGCACGACGTCACCAGCATCCAGTTCACCTCCGGCTCCACCGGCGTGCCGAAGGCCGTGTGGCACACCAACGGCCTGTGGCTGGCCGACGCGCAGCTGCTCACCGAGCGGTTCGGGCTGGCCCACGGCCGCAAGGTCGCCCTGTGCATGCCGATCAGCTTCGCCGGTGGGCTCAACGTCCTGCTCGGTTCCCTGATGGGTGGAGCCGAGATCATCGGCGTCGACCCGCGCGAATACAGCGCACCCGAGGCGTTCGCCCGGCTGGAGGCCTCCGGCGCCGAAGCGATCGCCTGCACACCGTCGTTCGTCGACTCCCTGCACCGCGCCGCCGCCGGTGCCACCCTGCCCCGCGTGCAACGGCTCGTCAGCACCGGCGAACCGATGCAGGTGCGCCACGTGCGACTGGCTCGCGAGCTGGCCCCGAACGCGATCATCACCAACTGGGCCGGCTCCACCGAGACGCTGGCCATCGCCAGCTTCGACATCGCACCGACCGCGCCGTTGCCCCGCGGCGTGCTGCCGGTCGGGATTCCCGCCCCCCACAAACACGCCGACCTCGGGCCCGACGGAACGGTCTCGATCACCTCCCGCTACCTCGGCCCGGGCTACCTGAACGGCGCGTCGTTGCCGCCGTCGTTCGTCGACAACGGGGACGGCACCACGACCTACACCGGTGGCGACATCGGACGCTGGGATCCGGACGGGAACCTGGTGCTGTCCGGGCGCGCCGACAACACCGTCAAGATCCGCGGCTACCTGGTGGAGCCGGCCGAGGTCGAGGCGACCCTGTCGGCCTACGACGACGTCCGCGAGGTCGCCGTCGTCGCCCACCTCGGATCCGGCGCTTCGCAGGCCCCCGCGCTGGCCGCCTACGTCGCCCCCAGCACCACCGAGCGGACCCCGTCGGTCGCCGAACTGCGCACCCGGCTCCATCGCGACCTGCCGCCCTGGATGGTGCCGGCCCACATCGAGATCCTCACCGCGCTGCCCCGCGGCGACCGCGGCAAGGTCGACCGGTCGGCGCTTCCCGAACCCGCCGGCCCGGACTACGAAGCCCCCCGGGGCCGCTACGAGTCGGCGGTCGCCCAGCTGTGGGCCGAGGTGCTGCGCATCGAACGGATCGGGCGCTCGGACAGCTTCTACGCACTCGGCGGCGACTCCCTGTCGGTGACCCAGATGCTGGTGGCGCTGCGCGACATGCACGGCATCCACCTGACACCGTCGGATCTGGCCTGCGCGCCGACCGTGGCCGACTTCGCCCAGAAACTCGACCCCGCACCCCACACCGACAGCGGCCACGAGCGGCTGCGGCCCACCACCGTGGCACTACGGCCGATGTCGCCGGAGACCGAGCAGGCGCCGCTGTTCTGCTTCACCGGTGCGGGCGCGTCGGCACTGTGCTTTCTGCCGCTGGCCGAACGGGTCGGCCCCCACACCCCCGTCTACGCCTTCGAACCGAGTGGGCTCACGCCGCACACGTTCCCCGACTGGTCGATCGCCCGGGCGGTGGCCCGCCACCTGACCGATCTGCGCCGCATCCAGCCGCGGGGGCCCTACACGCTGGTCGGCCATTCGCTGGGCGCGCACATCGCCCTGGAGACCGCCCGCCTGCTCGAAGCCGACGGCGAGGACGTCGAGATGGTGGTGATGCTCGACCCCTGGCTGTCGCCCCGGGTCGCCCACCACGCCCGCCGGGACGTGCCGGGCGCGACGGTCACGCTGCAGACCGACGAGGCCAACGGCTTGCGGACCTGGTGGGAGCGTCAGCGCACGGTGCCGCTGGCGGGGTTGTTCCTCAACGACTATGCGCGCAAGACCCGCGCCGTCGAGGAAGTGGGGATGATCGCCGGTTACCGTCACGAGCCCCGGCCGTGGGGCGGCCGCGCGCTGCTGATGCTCAGCCACCTCAACGCCGACGACCCGCGGCTGTGGACGCGCATCCTCACCGGAGAACTGCAGACCCACACCCTGGACTGCGACCACCATTCGGTGGTGCGCCCGCCCCACATCGACACCGTCGTGGAGGCGATCGCCGCGGCCCGCGACGAGCTCAGCTCGTCGGCCGCGATGCTGGCTTGTCGTCGGTGAACACCGGCGCCCGCTGCTGCGCACGCGCGGCGACCGCCTCCTCGAAGTTCTCGGTGAGCAACCGGACGAACAGCTGACCCAGGCCCTCGGCCTGCATGTGTCCCTCCAGGCTGGCCGCGTCCAGCCCGCTCCACAGCGTGCGTTTGGTCAGTTCGACCCCGGGCCGGGAGAACTGCGCGATCCGCTCCCCCATCTGCACGCACACCTCCAGCAGCTCGTCCCCGGGGACGGCGCTGGAGACCAGGCCGATCCGCTCGGCCTCGGCGGCGCCGACGTCACGGCCGGTCAGCATCACCTCGAAGGCACGCGAGGTGCCGATGGCGCGCGGCAGCAGATAGGACAACCCCAGTTCGCTGGCGGTCAGCCCGTTGTTGATGCCGGCCGCCCGGAAATAGGCCTCCGCGGCGGCGACCCGGATGTCGCAGGCCAGCGCCAGGCACAAGCCGCCCCCGATGGCCGCACCGTTGACCGCGGCGATCACCGGCTGGTGCATCTTGCGCAACGCCAGGATGACGTCGTCGAGAACCTCCATCGAGCGCAGCGCGAACGTGGGCCGGGTGAGCCCGTCGACGTGCGGTACCGCGCCGGCCGACTTGTGGTCGGCGCCCGACGAGAACCCACGCCCGGCCCCGGTCAGCACGACCGCGCGAACCGAGTTGTCGTGGGCCACCTCGTCGAGGGCCTCCTTCAACGGCACCATGACGTCGAAGGCCATCGAGTTCATGCGTTCCGGCCGGTTGAGCGTCACGACCGCCACGTGTGCACTCGGGCGGTCGACGAGGACCAACGGCGCCGGATTCTGCTGCTCGGTCACGCCCAGCACGCTAGCGGGCGCGCCGCGCGGCGTTACTCCTGCCCGTTCTCCTGCGCGGCGATCGCGGCGTCGATGTCGAATTCCTTGACCTTCTGGACCAGGTCCTCCAGCGCCGCCGGCGGAAGCGCACCGGCCTGGTTGAACACCAACTTGCCCTTCTTGAACGCCATCAGGGTGGGGATGGAGCGGATGTCGGCCGCGGCCGCGAGCTGCTGCTCGGCCTCGGTGTCGACCTTGGCGTACACCACATCGGGGTGCTCCTCCGACGAGGCCGCGTAGGTCGGTGCGAACTGCTTGCACGGGCCGCACCAGGACGCCCAGAAATCGACGAGAACGATCTCGTTCTCGGTGACGATGTCGTTGAACTGTTCAGCGGTGATGTCTCGAGTAGTCACGTCTGGGTCAACGAGCGCGCACGGTGTGATGTTCCCCCGGCACCGAATCGGCGGGCACCTGCCGCACCGCGCCCCGATCGGCCGAGGTGGTCAGCGCGGCGTAGGCACGCAGTGCGGTCGACACCGGCCGGTCCCGCCGCAACGGCCCGAAGCCGCCGCGCCGGACCTGCGCGATCCGCCGTCGGTGCAGCTCATGGTCGTCGACACAGAGCACGATGCGCCGGGCGGTGACATCGATGTCGATCATGTCGCCGTCCTCGATCAGGGCGATCGCCCCACCCGCCGCGGCCTCCGGGGAGACATGCCCGATCGACAACCCCGAACTCCCCCCGGAGAAGCGGCCGTCGGTCAGCAGGGCACATACCGACCCCAGCCCCCGGCCCTTGAGGAACGACGTCGGATGCAGCATCTCCTGCATGCCCGGCCCGCCCCGCGGACCTTCGTAGCGCACCACCAGCACATCCCCGGCCGAGACCCGACCGCCCAGGATCGCCTCGACGGCCTCCTCCTGGGACTCGACGACCACCGCCGGCCCACGGAAGGGCAGCATCTGCGGGTCGATCCCGGCGGTCTTGACCACGCATCCGTCCGGGGCGAGGTTCCCGCGCAGCACCGCGAGCCCACCGTCGGCGCTGTAGGCGTGCGCCGCCGAGCGGATACAGCCCGACACCGCGTCGGTGTCGAGTGTGTCGTGCAGCCGGGTGATGGACAACGGCGCCGCCGACCGCCGGCCCCCGGGCGCCGCCCTGAACAACTCGTAGGCCTCGGGCGCGGCGGCCCCGCCGCGGACATCCCACCGGTCCAGCCAGTGCGCCAGCGACGGCGAGTGCACCGCGCACACGTCCTCGGCCAGCGCACCGAACCGCCGCAACTCCCCCATCAGCGCCGGCATACCGCCGGCGCGGTGCACGTCCTCCATCAGGTGCACGCCGTTGGGGGCGACCTTGCACAGACACGGCACCCGGCGCGAGACCGCGTCGATGTCGTCGAGCCCGAAGTCCAGGCCGGCCTCCTGCGCGGCGGCCAGCAGATGCAGCACCGTGTTGGTGGACCCGCCCATCGCCACGTCGGTGGCCATCGCGTTGGCGAACGCGGCCCGGCCGGCGATGGCCCGGGGCAGCGCCGTGGCGTCGCCGCGCTCGTACCAACGGTGCGCCAGCCCGACCACGAGCGCCCCGGCCTGTTCGAAGAGCCTGCGCCGGGCGGCGTGGGTGGCCAGCGTCGAACCGTTCCCGGGAAGTGCCAGGCCCAGCGCCTCCACCAGACAGTTCATCGAGTTGGCGGTGAACATCCCCGCACAGGACCCGCAGGTTGGGCAGGCGGCCTCCTCGATCCGGCGCAGATCGTCGTCGCCGGCCGAGGGGTCGGCGGCGGTGGTCATGGTGTCGATCAGGTGCAGGCCCGACCGGGTGGTGCCGTCGGCCAGCACGGTCCGGCCGCCTTCCATCGGGCCGCCGGAGACGAAGACGGTCGGGATGTCGAGCCGCAGCGCCGCCATCAGCATTCCGGGGGTGATCTTGTCGCAGTTGGAGATGCACACCAGCGCGTCGGCGCGGTGCGCCTCGACCATGTACTCGACCGAATCGGCGATCAGATCCCGCGACGGCAGCGAGTAGAAGGTGCCCGCATGGCCCATCGCGATGCCGTCGTCGACGGCCACCGTGTTGAATTCGCGCGGGATCCCGCCGGCCCCGCGGATCGCCGCCGAGACCATCCGGCCGACCGGTTGCAGATGGGTGTGCCCCGGCACGAACTCGGTGAAGCTGTTGGCCACCGCGACGATCGGCTTGCCGAAGTCGGCGGCCGACACACCGGCGGCCCGCAGCAGGGCACGTGCACCGGCCATGTTGCGTCCATGGGTGACGGTTCGGGAGCGCAGTTCGGGCATCCGCCCACTGTCGCGGCCGGCGCCGCGGCACAGAAGACGGCGGTGCTGCTAGTAGTCGGAGCACCAGGGCGGCTCGCCGTCGAAGCCCCGCCACCGCCATACCATTGGTGGCCATGACGGCACACTCCGATTGCCGTGCCGAGCTGGGCGCGTTCCTGCGGGCGCGCCGGGGCGACCTGCCGCGCGCGGCGGCCGGGCTGCCCCCGCTGCCACGCGGCCGGGTCACCGGGCTGCGCCGCGAGGAGGTGTCGGCCCTGTGCGGGGTCAGCGTCACCTGGTACACGTGGCTCGAACAGGGCCGGGCGATCACCCCGTCACGCCAGGTGCTCGACGCCGTGGCGCGGGCACTTCGGCTCAGCGACCCCGAGCACCACTACCTGCTCGGCCTGGCCGGCTACGCGCCCCCACACCGCGGTACGGACACCGGGGTCGAACCGGCGCCCGCCCACATCCAGCGCCTGCTCGACGAGCTCACCGGCCGGCCCGCCTGCGCGCTGGCCGCGGACTGGGCGATCGCGGGCTGGAACGCCGCGTACGCCGCGCTCTACCCGAACGTGGCCCGGGTCGCCGCCGAGGACCGCAACCTGTTGTGGCTGGTGTTCACCGACCCATCGGTACGTGACCTGCTCGACGACTGGGACGTCACCAGCCGGCGCTTTCTGGCCGAGTTCCGCGCCCAGACCGCCGCCGCGCCCGGGGATGGGCGAGTCGCCGCCCTGGTCGCGCGGCTG
>JAXHTL010000115.1:0-15363 GCA_034190095.1 Actinomycetota bacterium | reverse complement strand
GCCGGGTGCCGACCCAGGAGGACACCTTCTCCAACAGGGTGGCCGTGTCGCCGTACTCGCCGAACTCGGTCGCCGCGAAGCCGAAGAACTTGTCGGCCTCGGCGTAGCGGCTCGGCCGCAGGTAGGTGGACAGATCGAGATCGTGCAGCGGCGCCGGCTCGGCGTGACCGATCAGGGTGGCCGCGTAGCTCACCTTCAGGTTGCCGACCGGCGCGTCGAGGGTGTGGATCCGGTTGCCGTGTTCGCCGGTGATCTCGCGGACCTCAGAGGGTCCGATTTCCTTGCCGTTCAACACAAAAGACAAGGACTCGGTCACCTCGACACCCGGATGCGGGGCCACCGCGACCTGGAACTCGAGCGTGGTGGGCGCGGTGATCTGCACGTCGAGCTCGGCTCCGACATCACGCTTCATCGCCGGACGCTTCCTTCCGATCCGGGAGAGGAACTTCGAGGGTGGTTTTTGGGGCACGCGTACCTCTACCCGCCGTCTACCGACGGCGAAACCTCGGCGGTCAGGACAGTTCGGCCAGCCCGGCAGCGATCAACGGACGTACGGCCTCCTCGACCTTATCGCTGTCATCGGTGACTCCGCTCTCCCTGGCGCGGTAGGCGATGCCCGCACCGATGATGGCGAGCTTGAAATAGGCCAGGGCCATGTAGAAATCCCAGTTGTCCAGCGGCTGGCCGGCGGCCTTCGAATACTTCTCGGCCAGCACGTCGGCGGGCGGAATCTGCTCGGCGGCCCATGCGGCGTCGGCGTGGACCAGCCGGAACGTCGGGTGGCGGTACACACACATCAGCGCGGCGTCGGACAGCGGGTCACCGAGAGTCGACATCTCCCAGTCCAGTACGGCCACGACCTTGGTCGGATCCTCGTCATCGAGGATCGTGTTGTCGATGCGGTAGTCACCGTGCACGATCGCGGCGCGGCTGCCGGCCGGGATCGTCTCGGCGAGCTTGCCGTGCAGTTTCTTGACGTCGGCGTCGCACGGGTCGTCCTCGCGTTTGACCAGTTCCCACTGCGATCCCCAGCGGCGCACCTGCCGTTCGAGGTAGCCGGCGGGCTTGCCGAAGTCGCCCAGCCCGACCGCGTCGGGGTCGACGGCGTGCAGGTCGGCGAGCACGGTGATCAGGTTGTCGACACAGGACTCGATCGCGGCGGCATCACCGATCTCGGCCAGCTGATCGGTGTAGCGCACCACCCGGCCCGGCACGAAATCCACCATCTGGAAGGGCGCCCCCAGCACGGAGTCGTCGTTACGCATCGTCACCGCCCGCGGCACCGGCACCGCGGTGTCGGCCAGCGCTGCCACGACCCGGTACTCACGGGCCATGTCGTGCGCAGACGGGGTGAGCCCGTGCAGCGGCGGGCGACGCAGCACCCACCGGGAGGCGTCGTCGCTGACCAGGAACGTCAGGTTGGACCGGCCGCCGGAGACGAGCTCGGCGCGTAATTCCCCGCTGCGCGCAATCCCGGCGTCGGCGAGGTGGCGGTCCAGGGCGGCGAGGTCGAGGCCTTCGAGGTCGGTCACGCTGACCTGTCTACCACCGCTGATTTCTGGGCAGCAGGTCCCATACGTGTTCGGTCGCGTTCACCCCGGCGACCGCCAGCCGCCCGGTACGCGACGACAGCAGCCGGGTCACCGACGCGTAGTCGACGTGGAACGACAGCAGCCGCTCGGTGCCCAGAATCCGGTGCAGCAACACGTTGATCACCCCGCCGTGGCTGAACACCGCCACGGTGTCGTCGTGCTCGGCCGCGCCGAGCAGGTCGTCGACGGCCGCCCCGACCCTCGCCAGGAACGCGTCCTCGTCGACGCTGCTGGGCAGGTGGCCGTCGATGAGGCGCTGCAGTTCCCCGGGATTCTCCGCGGCGATCTGTTCGACCGGAATGTAGTGGCCGAGGTCGCGGTCGTACTCGGCGAAGCGGTCATCCACCTCGACGTCCACCCCGAGGGCGTCGGCGACCGGCTGGGCCGTTTCGATCGCCCGGATCTGCGGGCTGCTCACCACCCGGGCGATCGGGAACCGCGCCAGCGCCTCGGGCAGCCGCGCGGCCTGTTCGGCGCCCTCGACGGACAGGTGCGGGTCGGAGCCCTGCCCGGGCTCGCTGCGCAGCGGAAGTGCATGTCGGACCAGAAGCAATTGCACCGTGACACCATATGGCCCGTGCGCGCCTTCGCCTGCCCCGTGTGCGACTCTTTCGCCGCGTTCGAGTCGGCCCACTGCACCGGCTGCGGCGCTGCGCTGGGCCTTCACCTGCCCTCCGCGTCGATGCGGGCGCTCGACGACGAGGTCGCGATGCTCGACGACCGGCGCTGGGTCCGGTGCACCCAGCACACGACGCTGGGCTGCAACTGGCTGGTCCCCGAGCAGGGGACCGAGACCTACCGCCGCGGCCGGTGCCTGTCGGACTCGCTGATCCGTCGCGAACCCGAGGCCTCCGACACCCTGGCCCGCGAGAAGCTGGTGCCGACCGCCGCTGCCCTGCGCCGGCTGGTCTACCAGCTCGTCGACATCGGCCTGCCGGTGCGGGCCTTCTGGCAAGGGGAGAACGGTCTGGCGTTCGACCTGCTCTCGAGCTACAGCCACGGCGAGAAGGTCACCATCGGGCACGCCGGCGGAGTCGTCACGATCGACCTGGTCGAGTCGCTGGACGCCTACCGCGAGAATCTGCGGGTGCACCTCGGCGAGCCCTACCGCACCATGCTGGGACATTTCCGCCATGAGGTCGGTCACTACTACCAACATGTGCTCGTCGAAAGCGGCCCCGGCGCGCAGATCTACCTCGACGAGTGCCGCGAGTTGTTCGGCGACGAGCGGGCAAGCTACTCCGACGCCATCGCCCGCCACTACCGCTTCGGCGCGCCGGCCGGCTGGCAGGACAGCTTCATCTCCGAGTACGCCACCATGCACCCGTGGGAGGACTTCGCCGAGTGCTTCGCCCACTACCTGCACATCACCGACACCATCGACACCGCCCGTGAGGCGGGGATGGTGCTGCACGCCGACCGGGTGCGGTTCAGCGCGCCCCGCGACATCGCACCGCTGGAATGCTACGACGACGTGCCGGTCGAGCGGCTGCTCGAAGACTGGTCGTGGATCTCGTTGTTCTTCAACCGGGTCAACACCGCGATGGGCAAGAGCCCGTTGTATCCCTTCACCATTCCACCGCCGGTGACCGCCAAGCTGAGGTTCGTCCACCGGGTGGTCCGCAACACAGCACGGGAGAATCATGAGTGACCCACACGGATACGCCGATCGGTTGTTCGACCTGACCTCGCGAGTGGTGCTGATCACCGGCGGCAGCCGCGGTCTCGGCCGCGAGATGGCCTTCGCCGCCGCGCGGTGCGGCGCCGACGTCGTCATCGCCAGCCGCAAGTACGACGCCTGCGTGGCGACCGCCGAGGAGATCACCGCCCAGACCGGCCGGCGCGCCTTCCCGTATCCGGTGCACGTCGGGCGGTGGGACCAACTCGACGGACTGGTCGACGCCGCCTACGGCGAGTTCGGCCGGGTGGACGTGCTGGTCAACAACGCCGGCATGTCACCGGTCTACGAGAAGCTGACCGACGTCACCGAGAAGCTGTTCGACTCGGTGATGAACCTGAACCTCAAGGGCCCGTTCCGGTTGTCGGCCCTGGTCGGCGAGCGCATGGTGGCCGACGGCGGCGGCTCGATCATCAACGTCAGCACCCACGGCTCGCTGCGGCCGCATCCGTCGTTCATCCCCTACGCCGCATCCAAGGCCGGCCTCAACGCCATGACCGAGGGGCTGGCGCTCGCGTTCGGCCCCACCGTCCGGGTCAACACGCTGATGCCCGGACCTTTCCTCACCGACATCAGTGCGGCCTGGAACGTCGACACCGAGACCAACCCGTTCGCCGGCAGCGCATTGCAGCGCGCCGGCCAGCCGACCGAGATCGTCGGCGCCGCGCTGTTCCTGATGTCGGACGCGTCGAGTTTCACCACCGGATCGATCGTGCGCGCCGACGGCGGGATCCCCTGAAAAGGAACCCGGGTCAGGTCAACCCGAAAGGACGTCGACACCTGAAGGTGCGCTCAGCGTGACCAGTTGCGTTTCAGCGGGCTGCCGGAGCCCAGATCGTCACTGCGACAACATCACCGCCGCTACGGCGTGATGATGTTGAACGAGGGGTCCGGCTGATCCAGCACCGAGGTCAACGACTGCAGCGCGGCGGCGTCCCCGCTGATCGCCAGCCCCGGTGAGTCGAAGTCACCCCCGAGCAGACTGATCAGCCGCAGCTTGTCCTCCAGCTGCAGGGTCGCCTGCGCGGTCGACGGATCGGCGGGCACCTTGCGGTAGACGAGCACCCCGTTGCGCAGCGTGAGCCGATAGTTGACGTCGGACCCGAAGGTGATGTCGAAGGCCAGGTCCAGATCCCACGCCCGCGGCCCGTTCACGCTGATCGCGAGCACGTCGAACAGCTGCTCAGGGGTCAGCTGGGCCGCCATCGTCGTCGACGTCGTGGTCGGGGTACCGAAGTTACCCTCGCGCAACTCGGTGGCCCCGGCCAGGAAGAAGTTGCGCCACGTCGCCGTCTCGGAGCCGTAGGCCAGCTGCTCGAGGGTGTCGGCATAGAGTGCGCGCGCCGCCCCGTGGTTCTCGTCGGTGAAGATCGCGTGGTCGAGAAGAGTAGCCGCCCAACGGTAGTCACCCTCGTCGAAGGCACTCTGGGCCAGTTCGACCACCCGGTCGAGACCACCCATCGCCGCCACGTACCGCGGACCGATCGCCTCGGGCGGATGGGGCCACAGCCGCGCCGGATTCCCGTCGAACCAGCCCATGTAGCGCTGGTAGACGGCCTTGACGTTGTGGCTGACCGACCCGTAGTAGCCGTGCGCATGCCAGGCCCGCTCCAATGCCGGCGGCATCGCGAAGTTCTCGGCGATCTCGATACCGGTGTAGCCCTGGTTGAGCTGGCGCAGCGTCTGGTCGTGCAGGTAGGAATACAGATCCCGCTGCAGCGAGAGGAACTCGACGATGCGGTCCTTGCCCCAGGTCGGCCAGTGATGCGAGGCGAACACCACGTCGGCGCGGTCGGCGAAGGTGTCGATCGCCTCGGTGAGGTAGCCGGCCCAGCCGTGCGGGTCACGGACCAGCGCGCCACGCAGCGTCAGCAGGTTGTGCAGGTTGTGGGTGGCGTTCTCGGCCATGCACAGCGCCCGGAACCGCGGGAAGTAGAAGTGCATCTCGGCGGGAGCCTCGGTGCCCGGCGCCATCTGGAACTCGATCTCCACACCGTCGATGGTGTGCTTCTCGCCGGTCTCGCGGATGTCGACGGTCGGCACGATGATCGCGACCTCGCCGGTGGACGGGGTCTGGCCCAGTCCACACCCGACCTGCCCCTGCGGGCCCCGCTCGAGGGCGGCGCCGTACATGTAGCCGGCGCGGCGCGCCATCGCGGTGCCGGCGTAGACGTTCTCCTGCACCGCGTGCTCGGTGAAACCCTCCGGGGCCAGCACCGCCACCGTGCCGGCATCGACGTCGTCCTGCGATGTCACGCCCAGCACGCCACCGAAGTGGTCGACGTGGCTGTGGGTGTAGATGACGGCCTTGACGGTGCGGTCCCCCCGGTGCTCGCGGTAGAGCGCCAGCGCCGCGGCGGCGACCTCGGTGGACACCAGCGGGTCGATCACGATGATCCCGGTGTCACCCTCGATGACCGTCATGTTGGACAGGTCGAATCCGCGCACCTGGTAGATACCCTCGACGACCTCGTAGAGACCCTGCTTGGCCACCAGCGTCGACTGCCGCCACAAGCTGGGATGCACCGTCGGCGGCGCGTCGCCGGACAGGAAGCCGTAGACGTCGTTGTCCCAGACGACCCTGCCGTCGGCGGCGGTGATGACACACGGAGATTGCGCGGCGATGAACCCGCGGTCGGCATCCTCGAAATCCCTGGTGTCCTCGAAGGGCAGGTTCCCCAGGTGCTCGCGGTGAGCGGCTTCGATCGTCGCGGTGGGCGGCTTGTTCTGCATATCCGCAACATTGCCACGAGAACCCCACCCACGGTGGTTGACTGGGGCGATGGATGTCCGCCGAGTAGTGACCGGACACGATGCGTCCGGCAAGTCCGTGTTCGTCAGCGACGAATCCGTCGCACCCCGCGAGCCGGCACTGCTGCCGGGCTCCGAATTCACCATGCTGTGGGGAGGTGACCAGGCGCCCCAGTTCCCCGACGACGGCTCGATGCCGAACTGGCGCACCTATTTCCCACCGGTCGGCGGATTCCGGTTCTCGACGTTCACCCTGCCGCCCGGCAGCGCCGAACCCGCTGCGTCGCAGCTGTCGGCCGAGGAGGCCGTGGCCGACGCCGAGGAGAAGTTGCCCGGACTGCTGGCCTATCTGGAACGCGACGACCCCGGGATGCACACCACCGACACCATCGACTTCGAAGTGGTGCTGGAAGGCACCGCCATCCTCGAACTCGACGACGGTGCCGAGGTGACGCTGCACCCGGGCGACACCGTGGTGCAGAACGGCACCCGCCACCGTTGGCGCAACCCCGGTGACGTCCCGGCGCGGCTGGCGCTGTTCGTCTGCGGGGCGCACCACGAAAAAGTCCAGCGCGGCTGAGGGCCGGGTCCGTCAGCCACCACGGTGCAGCTGGTGCAGCCGGACATCGGTCAGGGACGTCGAACGCACCGTCGCGGTCATGTAGGTGCAATGCGGCTGCCGCCGCCTATCGGTCGGCGAGCCCGGGTTGAGCAGCCGTAAACCGGTCTTGGCCACTGTGTCCCACGGGATGTGGCTGTGCCCGAACACCAGCACGTCGGTGTCCGGATATTCGCGGGCCATTCTGGCTTCGCGGCCGGTGGCCGCCCCGGTTTCGTGGACGACGGTGAACCGCAACCCGCCGAGGATGGCGTCGGCGCGTTCGGGCAGCCGGCGGCGCAGCTCCGCACCGTCGTTGTTGCCCCAGCAGGCCAGTAGGCGTTGTGCCCGGGCCTCGAGTGCGTCGAGCAGGGCGGGTTCCACCCAGTCCCCGGCATGGATCACCACGTCGGCCTCGTCGACAGCCGCCCAGACCTCGCCAGGCAGATCTTTGGCTCGCTTCGGCAGGTGCGTGTCGGCGATCAGCAGAAGGCGCACCCTTGCAGCCTAGGAGATCGGCGGCCGGGGAGAAATTGGTGCGCGAACCCTCCAGACGGGGCGCATAAGGTGTGGAGTCGGGAGGGGAGAGATGGGCGATTCGGTCGACGTCGTCGTGTCGGAGTTGTCGGCGGCCGCCAACCGGCTGCGTGAGGCCGGGCAGCGGCTGCAGGACGGCTTGGCGAGCATGGACCTCGAGACGCGGCAGCTGCTGGAGGCGGGCTGGAAGGGCGACGCCGCGTCGGCGTACAGCCCGGCGTGGGACCAGTGGCACAGCGGAGCCGGCCAGGTGATCCGCGGCTTGGAGACCATGGCCGATCTGCTGTCGCTGGCCGCCAACGAGTACGCCAAGACCGACGAGCAGTCCGGCGCCGCGCTGGATTCGACGATGCAGACCGGCGACTAGGAGGCGACCGCCGTGCTGGTCGTGGATTTGGCTGCGCTGCGCGCGGCGATCAGCCACATGGAGGAGTTCGGGGCGCAGGTCGACGAGTGCCTCGAGGAGATCGACGTCACCATGGCTGCGCTTCGGAGGGCGTGGCATGGCGGCGGGTCGGAGGCCCAGGCGCTGGCCCAGCAGCAGTGGGAGGACGGTGCCGATCAGATGGACCAAGCACTCTCGGCGCTGCGCCAGATCGCCGAAGCCGCCCATCGGAACTACTCGGACGCGGTGCGCATGAACAGTCAGATGTGGCAGGCGTGAGCCAAGCCCGCGGTGGGGGCGTGGATGCGCATCGAGGTTGACCCCGAAGCCCTGATCGCCGCGGGCCGTCACATGGCATCGCTGGGCTCGCAGTTGGGCCGGATCTCCGATGCGCTGGGTACGGCGCTGTCGGGTGGGATCGCCTCGGGTACCGACCCGGCGGGACTGAACTTCGGCATGAAGTACGGCCGCCAGGCGCAAGAGTTCGCTGACGCGGTCGCCAAGGCCGCCGACGCGTTCACCTCGACCGGACTGCGGATCGAGGCCACCGGCACCAACTACCGCAATGCTGACGCCGCGTCGACCATCGGCGGGCCCGGTCCGAGCGCCAGTGTCAGCGGTCAACCGACGACGACGATGGCCGCCCACGTTCCGCCCGGACCCAACGGTGTGATCGTGCCGGCGCCGACGAAGTGGTATCTGGTCCAGCCTTTCCTGCAGGCCATTCCCACCTTCGGGCTGCTGGCCGGAACCGCGATGACCTGGCCGTCGGGTCATTCGGCGATGATGGGGATCACCGCCATGCAGTGGCGCAACTTCGCCACCGGGTTCGCGCTGATCGAGCCGCAGCTGACCGGGATCCGCACGGTGGTCGGCGCGCAGTCGATCCCCGAGAGGGCGGCCATGGTCGCTGCCGTCGACGAGCTCGGAGCGGCTGTCTTGTCGCTGACCGGTGCCGCTTCGACGGTGGCCCAAACGGTTTCGGATTTCGCCGGCACCGTGCAAGACACCCAAGACGCCATCCGCCGACTGCTGGACCGGTTGTCGATCAGCGGCCTGTGGGACACCGTCACCGGGCTGCTCACCGGGGAGGGCGACGACATCCTGCGGGAGGTGGCACGTGATGTCGGGACGGTTCTCAGCAATTTCCAGCAGCAGGTCAAGGGCATCGTCGGACTGCTCGACGAGCTCACCATCCTGATCGGGGACGCGGCCACCGCCTTCCAGAAATGGATCCGGCCCGTGCTGGTGGAGAACTTCGGCGACGGTGTGGGCAATGCGCTCGCCGACGCAGTGACCCGCTACACCGATCTCCAGGTGGGTGCGCTGACCGGGCTGATCGGCACGGTGTCCGGGACGGTGGCGCTGGCCGACCCCGACACCTGGCAGGGCATGGCCGAGCTGGCGATGTCGGTGATGCAGGACCCGTCGTCCGCGCCCGGCGTGCTGGCCAACATGGGTAAGGAATTCGTGGCCTGGGACAAGTGGTCCGGCGACCACCCCGGCCGCGCCGCCGGCGAAGCCGCGTTCAACATCGGGTCGCTGTTCGTGCCGGGCGGGGCACTGTCCAAGACGGGCAGCGTCGCCAGGGGGCTGAGCCTGTCCCGGCGGATGCTCGACGAGGGTCGGCTGCCCCAACTCGGCGAAGTCGGCGACTGGGCGCGCGTGCCCGGCGGTGGGCCGCGGCTTCCGGAGGTGCCGCCCGTGCGGCCCGGGACGGCGCCGCCTCCGGGCCGGCCCGAGGTGCCGAGCGGGCGTCCGCCCACGCCGGGTGCCGAGGGCGGGTCGGGTCAGCGCGCACCGGTGGAGCAGTCGGGGCGGGGGGCCGGTTCTGCGGGGGTCGGCGCGGGCGACCGGTCGACACCCGCAACGAACCACGTAGGTGGTCAGGTCCCTCCCGACACCGGGTCCACGCCAGCGCCTCCACCACGCGACATCGGATCGTCTGGCGGTCCGAACACTCAGGGAAACACGGATTCCGGCGGCTCCGGCGTCAGCGGGACCCATGCCCCCAGCGATCACGCCGGCACCCCTGTCGAGCCGCCCCGTGCAGGCGAAATATTCCCTGAGGCAAATCCCTACGGGACTCTCACTCGGGAGCAGTTCGATGCTCAATTCGTTGATGAGAACGGTCAGCTGCGATACCCGGACGCGGACGACCCAGCGAAACCCTATGCAGTACCCGGGAGTGTCCGCACCCTCGGCCTGGAGGAGATGCGTCTGGAACTCGACGGAGAAATTGTGGATCGCGTCGGCCATCCCGGCGGCGCCTGGCTTGCGCCGGACGGAACGCCCTATGAAGGCCGGGCACTTCCCCCTGACAGTCTTGAAAAGGACTACTTCCGATATAGGGTCAACGTGGAGAACCCATTGCCTACGGGATGGGCTATTGAACAGTCAAGAGCAGCACCGTGGTTCGGGCATCCAGGTGAAGGAACCCAATACAGAATCATCGCGCCCGAGGGAACGAGACCCAGCGTATTGAAACTAATCCAATTCGGTTTCCTGGAAGAGATATAGAAGCGACATGACAAGTTCCGACGGTCCAGATCTTGACTACTTCCCGGGATATCTTCAACGGCTCGTATCAACGTGGTACCGGTGGCAGCGGGTCTATTTGTGGGCCCACCATCGGCGGCCAGGAGAAAACCAACGGCCTCCCGAGAAGTGGGAGTCCGATGAAGAAGTCTACTGGGGTGCGCTCCCACCGCAGATGGGCGCTGAAAACGTGTTGAGGTTCGCCAATCCGTCCGGCGAAATGCTCTACATCCTGGAGAGGAAAGCGGATGGCTTCTACATCAGCACCGTAGAGCGCGGATCAATGCAGACATACTGGATGTTCAGAGCGTTCGCCGATGCAGAGAAATTTCTCCTGTACTCGATAAACGAGGAGGCCCGCCCGGGAAGGTACAGGGATTCGCCTCAATGTCAGTGGGCAAGGCAGGGGCTCGATCCTCGCGTTTCATTGGAAAAAACTGACCCCGAACGCTATCCGTCAAGAGTCAGCCTGACGGTCGGGCACGAGTTGCAGGACCGAGGCTGGATGGGCGAATCAGATGCCGTGGGGTTTTCCCACGCAATAGTACTGACGTTCGAGGAACTGAACGAGGTTCTCCGCCAGGGGATCCCTGGAGAAGCGTTCTCAGGAGCCGCTCCACTGTGAGTAGGGTCTTCGCGCCACGACGGTGCGTGGGAAGCCTATTGGTACGAGCGCTGCAACAAGAACGGCTTGGTTCGCCACACGACAGGATCGGATTCCTCTTCCACATGGTGGGGCGCTGGGCGATCGGCCCCGCGACGGGCACCTAGGTACCTAACTCGCGGTCACCCAGCCGAGCACCGTCAGCCCCACGACGCCGAACAGCAGCAGCGTGCCGGACATGTCGGACACCGGATTGGATCCCACGACCGCCGTCAGCACCCCGAGAATCACTGCGAGAGCGACGAATCCCATCCGCACCGCCAACATGACCCGGCGCCGCAGCACCGCTCCCAGCGTCGGCGACGGCACCGTTCGCCCCACCCAGACGAGCGCCGCACCGAGCGCCGCAGCCAACACCGCCGCCGCGATGCGGGGGATCACCGTCGGCAGGCCATCGTCGTGTGCGGCCATCACCACGATCAGCGCGACTGCCAGGAACACCACCGAGGCAGTGGCCATCCGCAACACCCGCAGCAGCGCCAGGCCGAGGTTGTCGAGCACTGACGGACGCAACGCCGGGTCGAGCCCACCTGCCGCCACCAAGCCGCGGACCGCCTCGGTCAGCGAACCCCAGCGCAGCCGGCTTACCGCCAGGTTGTGGGTGGCCAACGCGTGGTCGGGGTCGAGACGCAACGCCTCCAGATACTGCGGCTCGGCCGCCGCTGCGCCCCACAGCGTGCGATAGATGTCGCCGCGCAACACCAGCGCATCCGGTGATGCCGGCTCCAGTCGCAGTGCCTCGTTGACCGCCACCAGAGCGTCGTCGGCTCGTCCGGACTCGTGCAGCAGGCTGGCGTAGGTGTACTGCGCCAGTGGCGAGTGAGGGTGCTCGCTGGCGTTCCGCCACGCCATCGACAGAGCCTCGTGCAGCCGCTGCTGCCCACCCCCCGCGGTCGCCGACACAACCACCAGCCTATCCACGCCCAGTCGGCCCCCGGCGCACCAATTCCTACCCGCGTGAAACGGGTTGCCAACCCGACGGCGGGTCCTCCCCGACCCGGCCGTCGACCGCCTCGCGCAGCAGATCTGCGTGGCCGGTGTGGCGGCCGTACTCCTCGATCAGGTCGCACAGCAGCCGGCGCAGGCTCGCGTGCTCGCCGTCGCTGTTGCTGACCGCCACCAGCTGATCCAGGCCGCCACGTTGCAGTGCGGCGTCCAGCCGGCCGCGGGACCGGTCGACCGCGTCGTGCCAGAACGCGTAGAGCTGTTCGGGGGTGTCGGCGGCCGCTGAGGTGAACTCCCAGTCCTCGGTGCCGTCGAACAGCGACTCCCACGGCTCGCCGACCGGATCTCCGGTGAGCTTCACGGTGGTGATGAAGTCCTCGTTGATCGCCATGTGCTTGAGCAGCCCGCCCAGGGTCAACGTCGACGCGCCGATCCGCAGGGCCAGGCCGGCGGCGTCCAGCCCGTCGGATTTCCAGAGGAACGTGGCGCGCAGCCGCTCGAGGGCGCCCAGCAGATGCTCGACCTCGCTACCCGCCAGCGGCGGTTCCCAGGGAGTGTCGCTATCGGCCATAGACCAATTAAAGAGCGCGCCCGAAGGGATTCGAACCCCTAACCTTCTGATCCGTAGTCAGATGCTCTATCCGTTGAGCTACGGGCGCTTGTGGTGGTGCTTGTTCAGTTGTATGACGCCGGCGAGCCGGCAGTTTCACCGCGGAGGCGAGAGGATTTGAACCTCCGGTCCACTTTGAGGTGGACAACTCATTAGCAGTGAGCCCCATTCGGCCGCTCTGGCACGCCTCCTGACGTTTACCGCCGAGCCAAGAGCGTACACAGGCGATACCTGCAGAAGCAAAGCACATCGAAGAGCGCCCCGGACGGGCCATAAACTGGTCGGGTGTCCGCCCGTCTGCGCCCCGAGCTCGCCGATCTGCCCGCCTACGCCCCGGGCAAGACGGTGCCCGGCGCGATCAAGATCGCCAGCAACGAGACCGTCCACGGCCCGCTGCCCAGCGTGCGGGCCGCCATCGAGGCCGCGGTCGCGGGCATCAACCGCTACCCCGACAACGGCTACGTCGAGCTCAAGGAACGCCTCGCCAAGCACGTGAACTTCGCCCCGGAGCACATCTCGGTGGGGTGCGGGTCGGTGAGTCTGTGCCAGCAGTTGATCCAGATCACCTCGACGGTGGGCGACGAGGTGCTCTACGGCTGGCGCAGCTTCGAGATCTACCCGTTGCAGGTGCGCACTGCCGGCGCCACACCGGTGCAGGTGCCGCTCACCGACCAGACCTTCGACCTGGATGCGATGCTGGCCGCGATCACCGAGCGGACCCGGCTGATCTTCGTCTGCAACCCCAACAATCCGACCAGCACAGTCGTCGACCCCGACGCGCTGGCCCGGTTCGTCGAGGCGGTGCCCCCGCACATTCTGGTGGTGCTCGACGAGGCCTACATCGAGTACGTCCGCGGCGACCTCGTCCCGGACAGCTTCGCCCTGGTCCGCGCCCACAGCAACGTCGTGGTGCTGCGCACCTTTTCCAAGGCCTACGGGCTGGCCGGACTGCGCATCGGCTACGCGGTGGCCGACCCGGACATCGTCACCGCCCTGTCCAAGGTCTACGTGCCCTTCACCGCCACCAGCGTGTCGCAGGCCGCCGCGATCGCGTGCCTGGACGCCGCCGACGAACTGCTGGCCCGCACCGACGCCGTCGTCGCCGAACGGGCCCGGGTCAGTGCGGCGCTGCGCGACGCCGGCTACGACCTTCCGCTCTCGCAGGCCAACTTCGTCTGGCTGCCGCTGGTGGGCCGGGCCCAGCAGTTCGCCGCCGACGCCGCCAACAGCCGCATCATCGTGCGGCCGTACGGTGAGGACGGTGTGCGGGTGACCGTCGCCTCACCCGACGAGAACGACACATTCCTCGAATTCGCCCGATCATGGACAGGAAACCGATGACCTCAGTAGGCACCGCCCGCGACACGTTCACCGCCCTGACCGAACGCACCGACACGATCTCCGATGCCGAGCTCGACGAGTTCTGGGCCACGCTGGCCCCGGCCACCATCGACTTCATGATCGGCGAGTGGAAGGGCGGCGAATTCCAGACCGGGCACATGGCCAACGGCTTCATGAAGAAGCTGAACTGGTTCGGCAAGACCTTCCACTCCGCCACCGACGCCAAGCCGCTGGTGTGCCTGGACGCCGAGGGCGCCAGGTTCTCCAACACCGAGGCGATGAACGGCGAGGCCAGTCTGTGGATGGAGGAGTTCCGCGGGGAGCTCGTCGCCTCGATGGTCTACGACGGCAAGCCGGTGCACGACCACTTCAAGGTGGTCGACGACAACGCCGTGATCGGGATCATGAACGGCAAGGGTGCGCTGGACACCAGCTCCGGCACGCCCCGCCACCTGTACTTCTATCTGGAGCGGGTGTAGCGACCGTGATCGGCGCGAAGACACCGATCAGGACGGCGGCGACGGCACTCGTCGGGCTGGGGCTCGTCCTCGGACTGACCACGGCGTGCCAGCGCACCACCGAGGGCACCGTTGCACAGACCACCGAGCCGGGGCCACCGCTGACGTCGGCCCCCACCGCCCCCAGCCGCTCTCCCGGTGTCCCGGCCATCCCGGGCCTGCCGGAGATTCCGGGCATCCCGATCCCGAACATCCCGCTGCCGACCCGCAACACCAACGTGCCCGAGGTGCCGGCCCCACCGAATGCGACCTCGATGATGTGCGAGGAATACAACGAACTCGACGAGGCGACCCGCGTCGCGGTGGTGCGCGCCATCCTCGCCGAGGAGAACAACCCACTGGGCCCCGACGGGGAGTTCATCGGGCAGATCCTGGCCGACGCGGCCTGCCAGTTCCTGCCCGGCGCCCGGGTCGCCGAGCTGCTGATGGGCGGCTGACCGCCGGTTTCGCGCAGTGGTTAGCCTTCTTGGTCATGGGCAGCACATACGAATCGGTGACCGTCGACATCGCGGATCACATCGCGCAGGTGACACTGATCGGTCCGGGCAAGGGCAATGCGATGGGGCCGGCGTTCTGGGCCGAGCTCCCGGGCGTCTTCGCCGACCTCGATGCCGATCCCGACGTGCGGGCGATCGTGCTGACGGGCTCGGGGAAGCACTTCAGCTACGGCCTGGACCTGGCCGCGATGGGTGGCACCCTGTCGTCGGTGATGGGCGGTGACGGTGCGACCGCCAAGCCGCGCGCAGACTTCCACAAGCACCTCAAGTCGATGCAGCAGGCGATCACCGCGGTCGCCGACTGCCGCACCCCGACGATCGCGTCGGTGCACGGCTGGTGCATCGGCGGCGGGGTGGACCTGATCTCGGCGGTGGACGTCCGCTACGCCAGTGCCGACGCGAAGTTCTCGGTGCGCGAGGTCAAGCTTGCGATCGTCGCCGACGTCGGCTCACTGGCCCGGCTGCCGCTGATCCTCAACGACGGGCACCTGAAGGAGCTGGCGTTGACGGGCAAGGACATCGACGCCGCGCGCGCCGAGAAGATCGGTCTGGTCAACGACGTGTACGACGATGCCGAGGCGTGTCTGGCCGCGGCCCGGGCCACCGCGGCCGAGATCGCGGCCAACCCTCCGCTGACCGTGCAGGGCATCAAGGACGTGCTCGACGAGCAGCGCACCGCCGCGGTGTCGGCGAGCCTGCGCTACGTCGC
>JAXHTL010000114.1:0-15447 GCA_034190095.1 Actinomycetota bacterium | reverse complement strand
CGCAGACACGACAAGGCCACAACCCCGTTTCACCGTGCGACCGACCATCCGAACCTGACCACGGACCGCATCGTGGCGCTCAAGCGGACCTACTCACTGATCAATCCCGCCGCCACCCAACGCCAGATTCAGGCGTTGACCACCAAGCTGTTCACCCTGGCCACTAGCAAAGCCCCAGCCGGCATCCCCGCTCCCGTCACCAAGCGCGCACGTTCACGTGAGGCAACGAACCACCCTTCGCGCGCATCTTGACGTGAGGCAACTTGCCGACGCCCGTTCAGACGCGGGCCACGCCCGGGCAAACCTCGGGATGACAGCGAGATTGGGGACAAGCAGGCGCCGGGGTTGGGAATGGTCCGGGCTACGGCGCCAGGTCGATCAGCACCGGAGCATGATCGCTGGGCGACCCCACCCGCGCCTTGCCCGTCTTGCGTTCGTCGCGGGCGATCTCCCCGTGGGTGACCCGGCCGGCCAGGGCCGGCGAGCCCAGAATGAAATCGATGCGCATGCCCCGGTTCTTCGGAAAGCGCAACTGGGTGTAGTCCCAATAGGTGAACACGTCCGGCCCGGGGGTGAACGGGCGCACCACATCGGTGAACCCGGCGTCGACCATCGCGGTGAACGCGCTTCGCTCGGGTGCGGTGACGTGCGTGCTGTCCCGGAACACCTCCATGTCCCAGACGTCCTCGTCGATGGGGGCGATGTTCCAGTCGCCCATCAGCGCGATCTGCGCGGACGGGTCCGAGCTCAGCCAGGATGACGCGGTATCACGCAGTGCGGCGAGCCATTCCAACTTGTAGCGGTAGTGAGGTGAATCCACGGTCCGGCCGTTGGGCACGTAGAGGCTCCACAGCCGCACGCCGGCGCAGGTCGCGCCCAGAGCACGCGCCTCGGCGGCGGCGTCGTTGCCGGGTTTGTCGCTCCAGGTGGGCTGTCCGGAGAAGCCGACCTCGACGTCGTCGATACCGACCCGAGAGGCGATCGCCACCCCGTTCCACTGGTTGAATCCGCAGTGCACGACGTCGTAGCCGAGCGCGGCGAACGGCATCGTGGGGAACTGGTCGTCGGAGCACTTGGTCTCCTGCATCGCCAGCACGTCCACGTCGGCCCGCTCGAGCCAGTCGGTCACGCGGTCGACCCGGGCGCGGATCGAGTTGACATTCCAGGTGGCCACCCGCATGCGTCAACCCTACGACGGAGGTGCGGCAGGGTTGGCCGCCAGGAGGTCCCCGGCCACCACGTAGCGCGACCGGTGGTGCACCCGGAAGCCCATCGACTCGTACAGTGCGCGCGCGGCTGCGTTGTCGGCGACCACCTGGACATAGGCGCGGGTCGCGCCGCGCTGCCGGGCCCATGCCAGCAGGCCGGTGCACAGCGAGCGGGCCTTGCCCCGCCGCCTCGCCGAGTCGGCCACGTGGACAGCGGAGATGCCTGCCCAGCGGGTCCCGTCAGGTGCCCCGGTGACCGCCGCGCGGCCCACCGAGACGTCGTCCAGCGAACCGAAGGCCACCTCACCGTCGACGACCGCCGTCAACACGTCCACCGGAACGTCGCGCTGGTAGACCCCCAGCCAGGCCTCATCCGGCGTTGCGGCAATCGACAACCCCGGCGTCACGGGTGGTCCCTCGGCGAGATCAGTGGCCATGACGAGGTTTTCGGCATCGGTCCGGACGCCCTCGGGAATCCGCAGCAGCCGGTCGGGGGCCGAGATCAGCGCGGGGACGTCGCGTGCGGCGTACCACCGGGCGACTGCGTCGATCTCGGCATACGAGGTGAACTGCAGGGGGACAGCCGAATTGGCCCGGCGGGTGATCCCGTGGCCGAAGCGAAGCAGCCATTCGCCGAGCCATTGCTGTTCGGTTCCCGGCCAGGCCAGCGCGGCGGCGTGTTCGAGATTGCGGATCTCGCTGGTGCGTACCGGCACCTCTGGCACCACTCGAACCGCGAGAACGTCGGTGGAAGCGATGTCGACGACGTCACCGTGCCTGGTACGCACCCGCACCGTCTCCCCGGTGTCGAGCAGGTGGCCCACCACGTCGGAGTGCGGCGGCGTCGCGCCCGCGGGCAGCCGGTAGCGCAGGCTGACCCGCGTGCCGACCTCGGGGAGTTGCGGCACCGCTCAGTGGCCGAACGGGTCGGGGTCCTCGCCGGGCATCCACGACAGGCCGGGAACGCCCCAGCCGTGCGAGCGGATGGTCCGCTTGGCGGCGCGGGCGTTGCGTCCGATCAGCCGGTCCACGTAGAGGAAGCCGTCCAGATGCCCGGTCTCGTGCTGCAGCATCCGGGCGAAGAGATCCTCACCCTCGATCGTGATCGGGTTGCCGTCGGCGTCCAGTCCCGTCACCCGCGCCCACGACGCCCGCCCGGTGGGAAACGACTCGCCGGGCACCGAGAGACAGCCTTCATCGTCGTCCTCGGGGTCGGGCATCGTCTCGGGCACCTCGGAGGTCTCCAGCACCGGGTTGACGACCACACCGCGGCGTCGCAGCGTCTTGCCGCGCGAGTCGGCACAGTCGTAGACGAAGACCCGCTTGTTGACCCCGATCTGGTTGGCTGCCAGCCCCACTCCGTAGGCGGCGTCCATGGTCTCGTAGAGATCCTGGATCAGATCCACCACCTCGGCGGGCAGCGAGCCGTCGTCGGCGACGGGGACCGGTTCGGTCGCAGTGTGCAGGACGGGATCTCCTACGATGCGGATGGGGCGTACGGCCATGACCGGCAAGCTTAGTGTGAGCACCGGGCGCGCGGTTCGGCCGCCGACTCGCGGTCGTTTGTCACGACTTCCGTGACCAACCCGTGATTGAATACTCGCCGAAACCACACGGATGTCATTTTCGATTGTCAGAAGGGTCCAAGTAGCGATATGGACGGCGCGATCGCGCGGACTGAGCACTCCGGGGACGACACCGAACCCGCCGACGGCTTGAGTCGTCGAGAGCACGACATCCTGGCCTTCGAACGGCAGTGGTGGAAGTACGCCGGTTCCAAGGAAGACGCCATCAAGGAACTGTTCTCGATGTCGGCGACCCGCTACTACCAGGTGCTCAACGCGTTGGTCGACCGCCCCGAGGCGCTGGCCGCCGACCCGATGCTGGTCAAACGGCTCCGGAGGCTGCGCGCCAGTAGGCAGAAAGCCCGGGCTGCGCGCCGGCTCGGCTTCGAAGTGACTTGAATTTCCCTGCCCCCAGCACGGTGTCGATACAGTAGGCGCCGATGAACCAGCGAGACTCCTCGGGCCTGCCCCTGCGCGCCATCATCATGGTGCTGCTGTTCCTCGGCGTGGCGTTCCTGCTCGTCGCGTTGCAGGCGATGGGCGGCGGATCCGGCGACGACGACGATTCGTCGATCGCCACCGTCACGACGACGACCACGACCACCACCTCGGCACCGGCCGAGCCGGTCCGGCCCGACGTGCGCGTCTTCAACATCTCCAACGTCGAGGGCGCCGCCGAGGCGATGGCCAACCGGCTTCGCGAAGCGGACTGGAACGTCACCGAGACCGGCAACCTGGACATGCCGGAGACGACCGTCACGACCGTGTTCTTCGGTGACACCCCCGGAGAACAGGAGGCGGCAGAAGAGATCGGCCGACTGATCGAGGCGCCGGTGGCTCCCCGGGTTCCACCACTGTTGGAGCAGCCGCCGGGCGTCATCGTGGCTGTCATTGGTTAGGCTCTTGGGCATGCTCAGGACCGTCGCCGCCGCCACCTTGTTTGCAGTGCCCGCGCTCGCGTTGAGCGCCTGCGCCCCGCCCGGGGAAGTGCCCACCGATACCACGGGCACCACACCTGCCATCTGGACCGGCTCACCGTCGCCTTCGGCGCCTCCGGGAGAGCACGGCGGCGGCCATGGCGGTTCGGCCGCCAGCGGTGAGGTTCTCTCGACCGAGCTGGAGACCGCCGACGGCACCACCGTGGCCACCGCGGACATCGAGTTCTCCGACGGCTACGCCACCGTCACGGTGCAGACCACCGAGAGTGGTGTGCTCGAGCCCGGCTTCCACGGCCTGCACGTCCATTCGGTCGGTGCCTGCGAGGCGGGGTCCACCCCGCCCGGGGGCGGCGAGCCCGGCGACTTCCTGTCCGCCGGCGGACACCTGCAGGTGCCCGGGCACTCCAGCTACCCGCCCAGCGGTGACCTGCCCAACCTGTTCGTGCACGAAGACGGTTCGGCCATGCTGATGATGACCACCGACGCGTTCACCGCCGATGATCTGACCGCCGAAGACGGCACCGCGCTGATGATCCACGAGAACCCCAGTAACTTCGGCAACATCCCGCCGGAGAAGTACACGCAGGTCAACGGCACCCCGGGCCCGGATCAGGACACGCTGGCCGCCGGCGACGCCGGATCGCGGGTGGCCTGCGGTGTCATCACCAGCGGCTGACGGGCGCATCGACTTCGCCGGGTCCCCCCGGCCGACCCTCGGTGTCGAGTGGGAGTTCGCGCTCGTCGACCCCGACACCAGGGATCTGAGCAACGAGGCAGCCACGGTGATCGCCGAGCTGGGCGAGAACCCCCGGGTGCACAAGGAGCTGCTGCGCAACACCGTCGAGGTCGTGACCGGCATCTGCGACAACGCCGGTGAGGCGATGGACGATCTGGCCTCGACGCTGCTCCCGGTGCGCACCATCGTGCGCGATCGGGGCATGGAGTTGTTCTGCGCGGGCACCCATCCCTTCGCCAACTGGTCGGCGCAGAAACTGACCGACGCACCCCGCTACGCCGAGCTGATCAAGCGCACCCAGTGGTGGGGACGGCAGATGCTGATCTGGGGTGTGCACGTCCACGTCGGGGTGTCCTCGGCGCACAAGGTGATGCCGATCATCACCGCGATGCTGCACTACTACCCACACCTGTTGGCCCTGTCGGCGTCCTCGCCGTACTGGGACGGAGAGGACACCGGCTACGCCAGCAACCGGGCGATGATGTTCCAGCAGCTGCCCACCGCGGGGTTGCCGTTCCATTTCCAGGAGTGGCGGGAATTCGAGCAGTTCGTCGCCGACCAGAAGAAGACCGGCATCATCGACCACATGAACGAGATCCGCTGGGACATCCGGCCCTCGCCCCATCTCGGCACGATCGAGGTCCGGATCTTCGACGGCGTGTCGAACCTGCACGAGCTCTCCGCGCTGGTGGCGCTCACCCACTGCCTGATCGTGGATCTGGATCACCGGCTCGAGGCGGGTGAACGCCTTCCGGTGATGCCGCCGTGGCATGTGCAGGAGAACAAGTGGCGCGCCGCCCGGTACGGGCTGGATGCGATCATCATCCAGGACGCCGACAGCAACGAACGGCTGGTCACCGAGGACCTCGACGACGTGCTGACCCGGTTGCAGCCGGTGGCCCGGTCGCTGTCGTGCACCGACGAGTTGGCCCGGGTCGCCGACATCTCCCGCGACGGGGCGTCCTACCAGCGGCAGCGCCGGGTCGCCGAGGAGAACGACGGTGACCTGCTCGCGGTGGTCGACTCGCTGATCGGCGAATTGGTGATCTGACCGTGTCGACCGTGCCGATGTTTCCCCTCGAGGTCGCGATGCTGCCCGGCGAGGAACTGCCACTGCGGATCTTCGAGCCCAGATACGCGGCGCTGGTGCGGGCCTGCCTGGAGACCGAGGACCCCGCGTTCGGGGTGGTGCTGATCGCCGCCGGACGCGAGGTCGGCGGCGGGGACACCCGAAGCGACGTCGGAGCGCTGGCTCACATCACCGAGTACGCGGAGGTCGCCCCGGAGCGCTACCGGTTGAAATGTGTGATGGGAGAGCGGATCCGGGTGCTCGAGTGGCTGCCCGACGATCCCTTTCCCCGCGCGGTGATCGAACCCTGGCCGGACCAGCCCGGCGGCGCTGTCGATGTCGATGACATCCGCGACATCGAGGATCGGATGGTCGCACTGTTCGAGCGGATCGCCAGGGCCCGCGGGGCCGAGGTCAACGCCCGCGACATCGTGCTGGGCGCCGACGAATCCGGTGATGCGGCGATGTGGCTGTACGCGTTGACGGCCCGGTTGCCGATGGGGCAGGCCGACAGGTACTCGGTGCTGGCGGCGCCCACCGCCGCCGAGCGGGTCAGCGCGCTCTCCGATGCCGTGGACACCGTCACCGCGATGGTGGAGTTCCAGCTGTCCGAGTGAACGGGCGTCGCTACACCAGGTGTGCGTCGATGAGCACGCTCAGCCCCAGCGGGTCGTCGGGCACCGCCGGTGCGCGATGATAGCGCTGCAGGATGTCGGCCGCGTCAACAGAGTTGGCCTCCCAGCCGTGCCCGCACAGCGCCGCGGCCACCCCGCCGGCACCGGACGCGTCGACGCCGATTCGGCTTCCGCGCGCGCTGTACAGCGTGACCCTGTCGAACAACCGGTCCCGCTCGCGCGCCGTCAGATGCGGCAGCAGTCCCTCGGCCGCCCACGCGGTCGGCTCGGTGTGGTCGAAGCCGGCCGCGGTCAGCGTCTTCGGCCAATCACCGCCGAGGTCGACGGCCACCGGCACGTAGTCGGCGGCCGGCCTGGCACCCGAGGTGGACAGCGTCGCGGTCTTGAAGGCGAGCACCTTGGGCTGGTCGAGTTCGTAGATCACGGTGTCGCGCAGCCACGGCAGCCGCCAGGCCCGGGCGTCCAGACCCGCGGCCAGGATCACCACCTGGGAAAGGCCGGTCGCACTCGACGAGAGGAAGAAGTCGTCGAACCATTTGGTCCGCGCCGCAGCGTAATTCGCGACCGAGCGGTGATTTTCGGGATCAGCACCCGAGCCCGGCTGACCGACGGCCTCGACGAAGATCCGCGCATACGGATCGGTGAACAGCGGGCGCTCGGCCGCCGACTCGCGGGCGCGGGCACGGGCCACCCCGAGCGTGGCACCGCCGACTCCTGGAGCGCGGTCGTCAGCCTCGGGGCAGGTCATGACCGCCGGGTTCCCCGTCTGCGGTCGAATCATGCATCTCGTCGGCGGTCACCAGATCGTCGCGCATGGTCTGTTCCCGGTAGGCCAGCTGGCCCACCCGATTGGCGATCACCGGTGCGGTGATCAAGGTGAACATGCCGGTGAGGATCAGCATGCCGACGTCGATCTGCCCGCGCAGCCGGATCGCCGCACCCGCGAGCACCAGAAGCAGGCCGAGAACCTGTGGCTTGGTGGCGGCGTGCATCCGGGACAGGGTGTCGGGAAAGCGGACCACGCCGATCGCCGCCGTCAGCGCCAGCGCCGAACCGCTCAGCATCAGCACGCTGACGATGATGTCGAAGGCGGTCACCGGCTCCTCCCCTTCCTCGGGTTGTCGCCGGCGGCTGAATCGTTCATGACATCCGAGACGTCGGGCACCCGGAAGCGGGCCACGCTCACCGAGCCGACGAAGGTGATCAACGCCAGCGCGGTCAGGCTGTAGGTGGTGGTGGTGTCACGGCTGTAGGCCGCCCAGGCGCCGATCGCGCACATCGTGACCGCGACGAGAGCATCCAATGCCACCAGCCGATCCAGCGAGGTGGGCCCGGCCAGCATGCGGATCATCGTGGCGACAGCGGCCATCGACAACATCACCGCAACCGCGGTCCAGACATAGATCATGCGCGATCCGCCTCCGCTCCTCGCTCACCGATCATGCGCGATCCGCCTCCTTCCCGTCGACAGGCCGCCAGTCGGCATCCCGCTCGAACGCCGACACCAGCAACCGTTCCAGGAGTTCGGTCTGACGGTAGAAACGCTTGACGGCGGTGGCGGACCCGACGTCGAGGACGTGCACGTAGAGGGTGCGGGTCGCCTGGTCGATCTCGAGCACGATCGTGCCCGGCGTCAGGTTCATGATGTTGACCGCCAGCGCGAGCACCAGATCGGACTTCACCGACAGGTGCGCTCGCAGCACGGCCGTCAGCGGCGCGGGGCCCGGCTTGACGGCGAGCCAGGCGACCTGCGCCGAGGAGACCACCAGGTAGTAGGCCACCGTCACGATCAGCCGCAGCAGCGGCAGTGGATGGAAGCGCCCCTGCACCGGGACGGCGGGCAGCGGCAGCAGCAGCGTGATGATCAGCGCGATCGCCAAGCCCGACAGGATGTTGGCCGCCGAGACGGTGCCCCACAGCAGCAGCCAGACCAGGACCAGCCAGCACACCAGCCAGACCCGGAGTGCCCACGCCCTCATCGTGACTCGTCGGCTCTTCGCGCGAGCGCTCATCGTGCCTCCCCCAGCACCGCGGTGATGTACTGGCCGCGGTCGAGCACCTCATCGGCCGCGCGGTCGCTGTAGGCGAAGATCGGGCCCGCCAGCACCGTGAGCATCAGCCCCACCGCGATCAGGGCGCCGGTCGGCAGCAGCATCGCCATCGGCATCCGGCCCACGTCGTCGCGTTCGGCGAACTCGACGTCCACCGGATCGTCGAGCAGCCCGGTGCGGGCCGAGGCGGCCAGGTGACCCTCCGGGGCGTCCTCGCGGCGCCGCCAGAACGCCTTCGTCCACACCCGGGCCACCACGTACAGGGTCAGCAGGCTGGTGATGACGCTGCCCGCCACCAGGGTCCACGCCAGCACCGACCCGACCTGCGACCCGGCCTCCAGCAGGGCCACCTTGCCGATGAAACCCGAAAACGGCGGAATCCCGCCGAGATTGAGTGCGGGCACCACGAAGACGAACGCCAGCGCCGGGCTGGCGGCGGCCAGCCCGCCGAGCCGCTGCAGCGTCGACGCCCCGGCCTGACGTTCGATGAGACCCACCACCAGAAACAAGGTCGTCTGCACCAGGATGTGGTGGGCCACGTAGAAGATCGCCCCCGACATCCCCAGCTGGGTCGACAGCGCGATCCCGAACACCATGTAGCCGATGTGGCTGACCAGGGTGAACGACAACAGTCGTTTGATGTCGCTCTGGGCTATCGCGCCCAGGATGCCGACCAGCATCGTCAACAGCCCGGCAACGAGCAGCACCCCGTCCATCGCACCGCCGGGGAACAACAGCGAGTGCGTTCGGATGATCGCGTACACGCCGACTTTGGTGAGCAGCCCGGCGAAGACCGCGGTGACCGGCGCCGGGGCGGTCGGGTAGGAGTCCGGCAGCCAGGTCGACAGCGGGAACACCGCCGCCTTGATCCCGAACGCGACCAGCAGCACCGCGAACAGCGCGGTGCGGGTGCCGGCCGGAATGTCGGCCAGCCGAACCGACAGCTCGGCCATGTTCAGCGTCCCGGCGCTGGCGTAGATCAGCGCGATGCCGAACAGGAACACCAGTGACGAGACCATCGACACCATCACGTAGGAGATGCCGGCGCGGACCCGCTCTTTGGTGCCCCCGATGGTCAGCAGCACGAAGCTCGCGATCAGCAGGACCTCGAACGCCACGAAGAGGTTGAACAGGTCCCCGGCCAGGAAGGCCATGAACACCCCGGCGGCCAGCACCAGGTAGGTGGGCAGGAAGATCGACACCGGCTGGCGTTCGTCACCGTCGCGGATGCCCTGCCCGATGGCGTAGTAGACCACCGCGAGCAGCACGATCGCCGACACCACCAGCATCAGCGCCGAGAGCCGGTCCACCACCAGCGTGATACCCAGCGGCCCCATCCCGGGCTCGGTCGGACCCCACCCGCCGACCTGCAACGCGATCGTGCCGTCACGGTCGGCGAGATACATCAGCACGCCCGACACGGCGAGCGCCACCGCCAGGGCGAGCACGGCGATCGCGCGTTGCAGCCGAGGCCTGCGCCCGGCGAACAACGTCGCCGCGGCGGCGAGCATCGGCACCAGGACGGGCAGCGGCACGAACACCGCGCCGAGATGACCGGCGATCATCGCGACCCCTCGTGCCCGGGCAACGCGTCGAGCTCGTCGGGCAGATCGGTGTCGCGGGCGGCTTCGGGTATCGGGCGCAGCCGGGTGTCCTCGTCCAACCCCTGCTCGGACAGCTGCGACACCCGGGCGTCTTCGGGATCGTTGCTCACATCCTCGGCGGTGTTGATCCGGAACGACCGGTAGGTCAACGCCAGCACGAAGGCCGCGACACCCATCGTGATGACGATGGCGGTCAGGATCAACGCCTGAACCAGCGCATCGGCGGTGGGGTTGTCCTCGCCGCTGGTCCGCTCGACGATCGGTGGGTTGCCCGCCGGCCCACCCACCGACAGCAGCAGCAGGTTGATCGCGTTGCTGATCAGCAGCAGCCCCAACAGCATTCGGGTGAGCTGGCGCTCGAGCAGCAGATAGACCCCGGCGCTGGTGAGCACACCGATGATGACCAAGGGGAGGACGAACGCGATCATCGCTGCGGCACCACCTGTCGTTGTCCGCTCAATTCCTCGTCGATCCGCGCGCCGAGGCTGCGCAGCACATCGAGCACCAGGCCCACCACGATCAGATACACCCCGAGGTCGAAGAACAGTGCAGTGACGAACTTGACGGTGCCCAACACCGGCACGTCGATCTCGATCAGCGCCGACGACAGTGCGGGAGCCCCCGCCAGCAGCGATCCCACCGCGGTGCCGGCCGCCAGCGTCAGCCCGGCACCCAGGATCTTGCCCGCGTCCAACGGCAGCGTCTCACCCAATTCGTAGCGCCCGCCCGCCAGGTAACGCAGCACCAGTGCCAGGCCGGCCATCAGGCCGCCGGCGAAGCCGCCGCCGGGAGTGTTGTGACCGGCGAAGAAGAAGTACGCCGACAGCACCATCATGATCGGGAAGATCAGCCGGGTGGCGACCTCCAACACCAGGGAGCGATTCTGCGGGTCACGCAGGCCGCTGCCGCGCAACCAGGTGATGTCACCGGCAGCCGGGCTCCTGGAGCTCGACGCCACCGCACCGATGTCCGGCTGCCCGGCATCGGCGACCCGCGGCGCGGCACCGAATCGCCTGCTGCGGAACACCATCGAGGCCACCCCGGTGGCGGCGACCAGCAGCACCGACACCTCGCCCATGGTGTCCCAGGCCCGGATGTCCACCAGCAGCACGTTGACGGTGTTGTAGCCGTGCCCGCGCAGGTACCCGGCCTCGGGCAGCAATTCCGAGATCGGCCGGGTGGTGCGGGCGGCCATCGCGAACGCCGCCAACGTCGTCACCGCCGCTCCCACCGACACCGCCAGCAGCGCCCGCGGGACCCGGAATCGCCGGATGTCCTCCCGGCCGGTCTGCGCCGGCAACACCCGCAGCACCAGCACGAACATCGCCAGCGTCAGCGTCTCCACCAGGAACTGGGTCAGCGCGAGGTCGGGTGCGCCGTGGAAGGCGAACAGGGCCCCGCAGCCGTAACCGGTCACCCCGACCAGCAGCACCGCGCCAAGCCGGTTGCGCATCGCCGTCGCGCCGAGCGCCGCCGCCACGATCAGCACACCGACCACGACCGGCATCGGCGAGTCCCACAATCGCAGCTCGGGCCGGTCCCGAGCGCCGAGCGCCAGCGCGGCCACCGGAACCAGGACCAGCGTGCTCAGGATCACCGACTGCGTCGCCGGGATCGAACCGCGCTGGGTGACCGCGGTCAGCCGCACCGACAGCACGTCGGCGCCCCGCAGCGCTGCGTCGTAGATGCGGTCGGCGTTCCCCAGCGGGGTGAACGGCAGCCGCAGCGGCAGCCGGTGCCGCGCCGCGTACAGCAGCCCGCCGCCGACCAGCACCAGAGCGGACAGCGCCAGCGGCAGGTTCAGGCCGTGCCACAGCGCGAGGTGGTAGTCGGCGACGTAACCGGCGGGGTCGGGCACGGTCGCGGTGTAGTCGGTCAGGGCGGCGTCCAGACCGGACGGCCACAGCCCGAACAGCAGGCCGGCGGCCGCCAGGATGGCCGGCGAGACCAGGAAAGCAACCGGGGCCGGGTGCATCTCGGCCACCCGGGTGCTGGGGGCGGGCCGGCCCTTGCGGCCGAATGCGCCGAAGAGGAAACGCAGGCTGTACACGGTGGTCAGCACCGACCCCGCCACGATTCCGGCCAACACGTACGGTGCGGCACTGCCCAGCGTCGGGCTGTCCAGCACCGTCTTGAAGTCCGCTTCCTTGGCGATGAAGCCGAAGAACGGCGGCAGCGCGGCCATGCTCGCCGTCGCGAGACAGGCGATGACCAGCAGCGGCTTGTTCTGGTCGCCGAGCCAGGCCAGCCTGCGGATGTCGCGGGTTCCGGTGGTGTGGTCGATGATGCCGACGACCATGAACAACGCGGCCTTGAACATGGCGTGTGCGCACACCGTGGCCAGGCCGGCCAGCATCATCTCGCTGCCACCGGCGCCCACCATCACGGTGATGAAGCCGAGCTGGCTGACGGTTCCGAACGCCAGGATCAGTTTGAGGTCGTACTCGCGGAGCGCCCGCCACCCGGCCAGCAGCATCGTGAGCACGCCGAGCGTCACCACGGTCGGACGCCACACGGGGTTGTCGGCGAATCCCGGTGCCATTCGTGCGATCAGGTAGACGCCCGCCTTGACCATCGCCGCGGCGTGCAGGTACGCGCTGACCGGTGTCGGCGCGGCCATCGCCCCCGGCAGCCAGAAGTGCATCGGCACGATGGCCGACTTCGACAGCGCTCCGACCAGGATCAGCACCACGGCCACCGCGGCGGCCACACCGGTCGGGGGATCGGCGATCAACTCCGAGAGCAGGAACGTGCCGCTGAGGTTGGCCAGCACGATGATGCCGACCAGCATGGCCAGCCCGCCCACGGTGGTGACCAGCAGAGCCTGGGTGGCGGCCCGGCGGCTGGTCGCGCGTTCGGCGTAGTGCCCGACCAGCAGGAACGACAACACCGTGGTGGTTTCCCAGAACACGTAGAGCACCAGCATGTTGTCGGCGGTGACCAGGCCGAACATGGCGCCGGAGAACGCGACGAGCTCGGCGGCGAAGCTGGGCAGGCGCTTCTCTTCCACGCCGTCGTGGTGGTGGAAGTACTCGGCGCAGTAGAACAACACCAGCGCCCCGACAGCCAGCACCAGCACGCTCATGATCGCCGCCAGCGCGTCGAACCGCAGGGTGATGTCCATGGACAGCTCGGGCACCCAGGTCACGTTCACGGTGCGGGCGTCGCCGGTACCCGGCCAGTTCAGCGCCACCCACACCAGCGACCCGAGCGGCACCAGCGCCAGCGGATAGAACGCCCGCCTGCCCCAGCGATGCACCAGTACCGGAGCCAGCAGAGTGGCGACTGCGTGGGCAGCGAGGATGGCGAGCATGGCTCCGTCTCGTCGGGGCGGCACACGGACCGGCGGTCGGTGCCGGTGGGGGAGTCCGCTTCAGCTTACGGTGCGCTGTTCGCGCCGTTGCCCGGTCGCGTGGTCCCGCCCTGCAGCATCGCTGCGATACGTCCCTCGACCTCGTAGGCGGCCACGAACAACAGTTCGTCGCCGGCCTGCAGGGCTTCGGCGGACTCGGCGACGATGAGCCGGGTCCCGCGCTGGACCGCGACCAGGGCACTGTCGGCCGGCATCTCGAGGTCGGCCACCGGGATGCCCACCAGCGGGCTGTCCGCCGGCAGTCGCAGCTTGGCGATGTTCGCCGACCCGGGGCCGATGCCGGTGCGCGGCCCCCGGCCCAGCTCCATCAGCCGGATCAGGTGCCCGACGTCGATCGCGCTCTCCACCGAGGCGACCATCGCCAGCGGCGTCGACACCGCCACGTCGACCCCCCACGCCTCGGTGAACAGCCAGTCGTTGCGGGCGTCGTTGATGCGGGCCACGACGCGGCCCACGCCGAACTCGGTCTTGGCCAGCAGGGCCATCGCCAGGTTGGCCTTGTCGTCGCCGGTGGCCGCGATCGCGACGTCGCAGATGTGGATCTCGGCCTCCTCGAGCGAGGACAGTTCGCAGGCGTCGGCCAGAAACCAGTCGGCGCCCGGCACGGTGGCCGGCTGGTAGCGCTCGATGTCCCGCTCGATCACCAGCACCTTGTGACCGTTGTCCACCAGCTCGGCGGCCACCGACCGGCCGACCGCACCGGCCCCGGCAATCGCGATCCGCATCGGTGGCTCCTTCACGCCCTGATTTACTGGCAGCGACTCCAGTGTGAACGAGGTCGGATTGAGCCTGCACCAGCTGTATGTGGCGCTGTTCGTCGGCGGCATCGTGTTGTTGGCGAGCATCGTCGCGACCCGGCTGGCCACCGGCGTCGGTCTGCCCAGCCTGTTGCTGTTCCTCGCCGTCGGTGTGCTGGTCGGCGAGGACGGTATCGGGCTGAGCTTCGACGACGCCCAGCTGGCGCAGGGGCTGGGCACCGCTGCGCTGGGGGTGATCCTGGTCGAGGGTGGTCTGACGACGCGGTTCAGCGACATCCGCAGGGTGCTCGCCCCGGCCGGTGTGCTCGCCACCGTCGGTGTCGGGGTGAGCGCGGTGGTCACCGCGGCGTGCGTGCATCTGCTGCTCGGGGTGAACTGGCAGCTGGCTCTGCTGCTGGGGGCCATCGTGTCCAGCACCGATGCGGCGGCGGTGTTCTCGGTTCTGCGGGTGGTGCCGCTGCCGCGCCGGGTCGGCGGGCTGCTGGAGGCCGAGTCGGGCTTCAACGACGCCCCGGCGGTGATCCTGGTGCTGTTGTTCAGCGCGATGCCGCTGGAGCTGGAGATCGGCACGATCGCGGTGACGCTGATCTACAACCTGGCGGTCGGCCTGCTGATCGGATTGGGCTGCGGCGTTCTCGGCGCGATGGCCCTGCGCCGCATCGCGCTGCCCGCCGCCGGCCTGTACCCGCTGGCGACGTTCGGGTTGGGCATGGTGGCGTTCGCGGCCGCCGGCTCGGCTCAGGCCAGCGCGTTCATCGCGGCCTATTCGGCCAGTGTGGTGCTGGCCAATTCGGGCCTGCCGCACCGATCGGCGACGCGCTCGTTCGCCGAGGGTTCGGGGTGGCTGGCCCAGATCGGCCTGTTCGTGCTGCTCGGGCTGCTGGTGACGCCGGGACAGTTGGTCGGCGACATCGTCCCCGCAGTCGTCGCCGGTCTGGTGCTGCTGCTGATCGCCCGCCCGGTGTCGGTGGTGGTGTCGCTCATCGGATTCCGGGTGCCCTGGCGGGAACAGGCGTTCCTGTCCTGGGCGGGACTGCGCGGGGCGGTGCCGATCGTGCTGGCGACGTATCCGATCGTGGAAGGGGTCCCCGACAGCACCCGGCTGCTCAACATCGTGTTCGTCCTCGTGGTGGTGTTCACCCTGGTGCAGGGCCCGAGCCTGCGTTTCGTGGCCGAACGCCTGAAGCTGGTGCCGCGCGACACCACCCGGGAGATCCAGGTCGACGCGGCGCCGCTGGATGTGCTCGGCGCCGAGTTGATGACGATGACGGTGGCGCCCGGTTCGCGGTTGCACAACGTGACGGTGCTGGAGTTGCGCCTTCCCGACCCCAGTGTCATCACGCTGATCATCCGGGCGGGCCGATCGTTCGTGCCGCAGCCGATCACCCGGCTGCAGGTGGGAGACGAGCTGATGATCGTGACGACCACCGCGACACGGGAATTGGCCGAGCGGCGGCTGCGTGCGGTCAGCCGCCGGGGCAAGTTGGCCTACTGGTTCGACGAGTACGGC
>JAXHTL010000113.1:0-15458 GCA_034190095.1 Actinomycetota bacterium | reverse complement strand
CTGCGCGACATGATCGCCACCCCACCCGCGAGCGTGCGCAAACTCGCGCACACGATCGGTGTGTCGGCTACAGACACGCACGCTCGCGGGATTGGTGGGGCAGATCAGAGGATGTAGAGCATCTCCTGGTAGGTGGGCAGCGGCCACAGGTCGTCGGCCACCACGGTTTCCAGCGCGTCCGCGGCGGTGCGCACCGCGTCCATCGCCGGCAACAGCGCCTCCTGGGCGTGCTTGGCCTCATCCATCGCCGAGTCGCCGGCGTGCTCGGCCAGCGCCGCCTTGAGCGTGCCGACGGCTGCGGTCAGATCCGAGATGGGGCCGGTCACCGCTTCGAGCATCGTGGTGTCGGCCTCGACGCCGGCCGCCTTCAGCGTGGCGACGTTCTGCGCCAGCTCGGTCTGGTAGCGCACCGCGGCCGGCAGGATCACCGTGGTACCGATCTCGAGGGCGAGCTTGGCCTCTACACCGATGGTCAGCGCGTACTGCTCGAGACGCACCTCGTAGCGGCTGTGCAGCTCCCGCTCGCTGAACACGCTGTACTTCTCGAAGATCTCGATGGCGTCGGGCTTGATCAGCTCGGGGATCGCGTCCAGCGTGGTCTTGAGGTTCGGCAGCCCACGCTCGGCGGCCTCGATCTGCCAGTTGTCCGAGTAGCCGTCACCGTTGAAGACCACCGCACCGTGCTCGGTGATGATCTCGGTGAGCAGCTTCTGCACCGCGGAGTCGAAGTCCTCACCCTCGGCGACAGCGCTCTCCAGCGCCGACGCCATGTAGTCGAACGAGTCGGCCATGATGGTGTTGAGGATGATCATCGGCACCGCCACGGTCTGCCCGGAGCCCGGGGCGCGGAACTCGAAGCGGTTGCCGGTGAAGGCGAACGGACTGGTGCGGTTGCGGTCACCGGGATCGGTGGGCAGCGTGGGCAGGGTGTCCACGCCGATGTGCATGACGCCCTTGCCCTTCGAGGACGTGGCCGAACCCTTGGCGATCTGCTCGAAGACATCGGCCAGCTGAGCGCCGAGGAAGATCGAGATGATCGCCGGCGGCGCCTCGTTGGCGCCGAGACGGTGATCGTTGGTGGCCGAGGCCACCGACACCCGCAGCAGGCCGCCGAACTTGTGCACGGCGCGGATGATGGCCGCGCAGAACACCAGGAACTGGGCGTTCTCGTGCGGTGTGTCGCCAGGTACCAGCAGCGAGCCGAACTCGGCGTTGCCCATCGAGAAGTTGACGTGCTTGCCCGAGCCGTTGACGCCGGCGAACGGCTTCTCGTGGAACAGGCACTCCATGCCGTGCTTCTTGGCGATGTTCTTGAACACCGTCATCAGCAGCTGCTGGTGATCGGAGGCGATGTTGGCCTTCTCGAACATCGGGGCGACCTCGAACTGGGCCGGGGCGACCTCGTTGTGCCGGGTCTTGGCCGGGATGCCCAGCTTGAACAGCTCGCGCTCGGTGTCCATCATGAACGCCAGCACCCGGTCGGGCACCGCGCCGAAGTAGTGGTCGTCGAATTCCTGGCCCTTGGGCGGCTTGGCGCCGAACAGGGTGCGGCCCGAGTTGATCAGGTCCGGACGCAGCAGGAAGAAGTGCCGGTCGACCAGGAAGTACTCCTGCTCGGGTCCACAGAAGGACACGACCTTCTCGAAGTTCTTGTGGCCGAACAGCTTGAGGATGCGCTCGGCGTGTGCGCCCATGGCCTGCTGGCTGCGCAGCAGCGGGGTCTTGTAGTCCAGCGCCTCGCCGGTCATCGACACGAACACCGTCGGGATGCACAGCGTGTTGCCGTTGGGGTTCTCCAGGATGTAGGCCGGGCTGGTGACGTCCCAGCCGGTGTAGCCGCGCGCTTCGAAGGTGCTGCGCAGGCCGCCGGAGGGGAAACTCGAGGCGTCCGGCTCGCCCTGGATGAGGGTCTTTCCGGCGAACTCGGCCAGCGTCTCACCGTCGGAGACCGGCTCCAGGAAGCTGTCGTGCTTCTCGGCGGTGAAACCCGTCATCGGGTAGAAGACGTGAGCGTAGTGGGTGGCGCCCTTGGACAGCGCCCAGTCCTTCATCGCGGCGGCGACGGCGTCGGCGACGGCCGGGTCCAGCTTCGCGCCCTTCTCGATGGTGGCGACGACGGACTTGTACACCGACTTGGGCAGCCGCAGCTGCATCTCGGCCTTGGTGAAGACGTTCGAGCCGAAGACCTCGCCGGGTGCTTCGTTCGGGTCGAAGCTGAATTCTGGCGGTTCATAGGCCTCGACGTTGTAGATGGCCTGCAGGCGCACCGAATTTCCGCTCAATGGACTTCCTATCCCTGATTACGACCGGGCGTCGTCCGACCCCGACTTACCGACGTTTGACCGGCCCACCTTAGGAACGATCCATGCCGATCTTGTTACGCCGGCGTCAACGACAGAAGGCACTGGTTACCAATGCCGCCGATCCGGTGACGGGCACGTCATGGCGGCCCGGTGCCGGACCGACCACAATGGGGGCATGCCCACTCGCCGCCACCCGGACCAGGACATCGACGCCGACATCGACGAGAAGGCGGTGACGGTCACCGACCGGGAACACGAGGCGGCCGGGGTGCCCGCGGTGCTGGTCTCACTGCGCCGCGGGCTGGAGTCGATGGGTCCGCTGCGGACCGCCGCGACGCTGGCCAAGCTCAACCAGCGGCACGGCTTCGACTGCCCGGGCTGCGCCTGGCCCGAGGAGCACGGCGGGCGCAAACTGGCCGAGTTCTGCGAGAACGGCGCCAAGGCCGTCGCCGAGGAGGCCACCACCCGGGTCGTCACCCCGGAGTTCTTCGCCCGCCACCCGGTCGCCGAGTTGGCGGCCAAGCCCGAATACTGGCTGTCCCAGCAGGGCCGGCTGACCCACCCGATGGTGCTGCGCGCCGGCGACGAGCACTACCGGCCGATCGGTTGGGATGAGGCCTACCAGCTGATCGCCGACGCACTGCGCGGGCTGGCCGACCCCGACGAGGCCGTGTTCTACACCTCGGGCCGGACCAGCAACGAGGCCGCGTTCCTCTACCAGCTGCTGGTGCGCAGCTTCGGCACCAACAACCTGCCGGACTGCTCCAACATGTGCCACGAGTCGTCGGGCACCGCGCTGACCGAGTCGATCGGGATCGGCAAGGGCTCGGTGACGGTGGAGGATCTGGTGGAGTCCGACCTGATCGTGATCGCTGGGCAGAACCCGGGCACCAACCATCCGCGGATGCTCTCGATTCTGGAGAAGGCCAAGGCCAACGGCGCGAAGATCATCGCGATCAACCCGCTCCCGGAAGCCGGGCTGATGCGGTTCAAGGATCCGCAGAAGGTGCACGGCGTGATCGGTGACGGGGTGCCGATCGCCGACGAGTTCGTCCAGATCCGCCTCGGCGGGGACATGGCGCTGTTCGCCGGGCTGGGCCGGCTGCTGCTCGAGGCTCAGGACGAGGCCGGTTCGGGCCGCCGGATCGTCGACCACGACTTCGTGGCCGAGCACTCGGCGGGATTCGACGACTACGAGCGCCGCACCCGCGCCGTCGACCTGGACAGCGTCGTCGAGGCGACCGGCATCGACCGGGCCCAGCTCGACCGGGTGGCGGAGATGATGGCCGGCGCGCAGCGCATCGTGGTGTGCTGGGCGATGGGCCTGACCCAGCACAAGCACGCGGTGCCGACCATCTCGGAGATCTCCAACGTGCTGCTGATGCGCGGCATGATCGGCAAGCCCGGGGCGGGGTTGTGTCCGGTGCGCGGGCACTCCAACGTGCAGGGCGACCGCACGATGGGTATCTGGGAGAAGATGCCCGAGACCTTCCTAACCGCCCTCGACGACCGATTCGGCATCACCAGCCCGCGCAAGCACGGCCTCGACACCGTCGACGCGATCCGCGCGATGCGCGACGGCAAGGCCTCGGTGTTCATGGCGATGGGCGGCAACTTCGCCTCGGCGACACCGGACACGGCGGTCACCGAGGCCGCGCTGCGCCGCTGCGCCCTGACCGTGCAGGTGTCGACCAAACTCAACCGCAGCCACCTGGTCGGTGGCCGCACCGCGTTGATCCTGCCCTCGCTGGGGCGCACCGACCGCGACATCCAGGCCGGCGGCAAACAGCAGGTGTCGGTGGAGGATTCGATGTCGATGGTGCACCTGTCGCGCGGTAGCCTGCACCCGCCCGGCGACCAGGTCCGCAGTGAGGTCGCCATCGTCTGCCAGCTGGCCCGGGTCCTGCTCGGGCCCGAACACCCGGTGCCCTGGGAACGCTTCAACGCCGACTACGACACCATCCGCGACGCGATCGCCGCGGTGGTGCCCGGTTGCGCGGACTACAACCGCAAGGTGCGCGCCCCGGACGGTTTCCAGCTGCCGCATCCACCGCGCGACGCCCGTGAATTCCCGACCACCACAGGCAAGGCGAACTTCAGCACCTATCCGCTGGAGTGGGTGCCGGTGCCCGCCGGCCGGTTGGTGCTGCAGACCCTGCGCAGCCACGACCAGTACAACACCACCATCTACGGGCTCGACGACCGTTACCGCGGGATCAAGGGTGGGCGCCGCGTGGTGATGGTCAATCCGGCCGATCTCGAGGCGTTCGGGCTGTCCGACGGCGACCGCGTCGACCTGGTGTCCGAGTTCACCGACGCCGACGGCCAGACCCAGGAGCGCCGGGCCGAGGACTTCGCCGTGGTCTCCTACTCGACGCCGGTCGGCAACGCCGCGGCCTACTATCCCGAGACGAACCCGCTCGTACCCCTCGACCACACCGCCGCCAAGTCGAACACCCCGGTGTCCAAGGCCGTCGTGATCAGGCTCGAGCAGCGGGGGCGGCCCTAGTGGGCCGGGTGACGGCGCGGCGCCGGGTGCGCCACGTCAGCGCCGACGATTCGGTCGCCCGGCCCGAGACGCTGGTGGTCGAGGAGCCGTTGGAGATCCGCGTCAACGGCGACCCGATCACCGTGACGATGCGCACGCCCGGCGCGGATGTCGAGCTCGCTCAGGGTTTCCTGCTCACCGAGGGCATCGTGGCGCGTCGCGACGACATCGTGGCGGTGCGGTACTGCCGCGGCGCCACCGAGGAGGGGGTCAACACCTACAACGTCCTCGACGTGACGCTCTCACCCGGCGTTGCGGCCCCCGACGTGGATCCCACCCGCAACTTCTACACCACCTCGTCGTGCGGGGTCTGCGGTAAGGCCTCGCTGGAGGCGGTGCGGCTGATCAGCAAGCACGGCCCGGGTGACGATCCCTCGACGGTCACCGCCGAGACGCTCTCGGCCCTGCCGGGCAAGTTGCGCGAGCAGCAGAAGGTGTTCGCCGCGACCGGGGGGCTGCACGGCGCCGCGCTGTTCGGCACCGACGGCACCGCGCTGGTGGTCCGCGAGGACATCGGCCGGCACAACGCGGTGGACAAGGTCATCGGCTGGGCGCTGGAACAGCGCCGCATCCCGCTCGCCGGTGCGGTGCTGCTGGTCAGCGGTCGAGCGTCGTTCGAGCTCACCCAGAAAGCGGTGATGGCCGGTATCCCGATCCTGGCCGCGGTGTCGGCGCCGTCCTCACTGGCGGTCGACCTGGCCAGCCAGTCGGGCGTGACCCTGGTGGCGTTCCTGCGGGGGGATTCGATGAACATCTACACCCGTCCCGACCGCGTGACCGGCTGAGCCCAGCCCTCTCACCTGCAATCTCCACGCGTTCTCCACACAACCTCCAAGTGCGCGGCGGGGGTGGTCACCGAACATCGAGGGCATGGCTGAAGTGCTCGTCGCGTCCTGCCCCCCGACCGGCCGCTGGACGCTGAGCGTCGTCGTCGCGGGACAGCGCTGATGTCGACGGTGCTGATCGCCGCCCTGTCACCCCGTGGACGGGTGGCGCCGTTGTTGGCCGTGGCCGAGGACCTGGTGTGCCGCGGGCACCAGGTCACCGTCATGACCGGTGCCGAGCACACCGGCGAGGTGGGCGGGATCGGTGCGCACCCCCACCCGCTGCCTGCGTCGGCCGATTTCGACGACGCGTCGTTCGACCAGGTGCGGCGGACCGCAGGGCCCGGGCACAACGACGCGGTGCTGCGGTTGTTTCTGCGACCGATGCCGCTGCAGGCCGCCGAGTTGCGCCGGGCGTTGTCGGCTCGGCGCTACGACGCCATGATCGTCGACTACGCGTTCTTCGGGGTGCTGCCGTTGCTGCTCGGCGCCCGCACCGAACTGCCCGCGGTGCTCTACTACTCCCCGGCCCCGCTGATGCTGTCCGACGGTGACGCGGCGCCCACCACCGGCCCACCGCGCCCCGCTCAACGGGCCACCGACCGGATGCTCGCCTCGATGGGGACGGGACCGCTGCCGGTTCCGGTGCCGGACGTCGGTGTGCTCGCCGACCGGTTGATCGTGCCGACCGTGCCCAGCTTCGAGTATCCGCGCAGCGCTCTGCCCGACGGTGTGCGGTTCGTCGGGGTGGTGCGCCCGCGCCGGTCCCACCGTTTCGTCGCGCCGAGCTGGTGGCCGGCGCTCGACGGGGAGCGTCCGGTCGTGCACGTCACTCAGGGCACCCTCGACAACGGCGACCTGTCCCACCTGGTCGGGCCCACGATCGAAGCACTGGCCGACGAGGACGTCACCGTGGTGGTGACGACCGGCGGGCAGCCGGCATCCGCGCTGCGTACCCGGGTACCGGCGAACACCTTCGTCGCCGAGTACCTTCCCCACGACCGGCTGCTTCCCAAGGTCGACGTGTTGGTGACCAACGGCGGATACGGCGCGGTGCAGCATGCGCTGTCGAGCGGTGTTCCGGTGGTTGCGGCCGGCAGCACCAGGACCAAGGCCGAGGTGGCCGCGCGCGTCGCCTGGTCAGGGGCCGGCATCGACCTCGCGACCGCGACCCCGACTGCCGCGGCGGTGCGGTCCGCCGTCCGCGCGGTCCGCACCGACAGGCGTTACCTGGACAACGCGCGCCGCATGGAGGCGGCGTTCGCCCGCCGGGACGGGGTGGCCGAGGTGGCCGCACTGGTCGACGAGGTGAGTGCGGAGGGGCCCCGAACCCAACGAACGTGCACCCACCGTCGCCCGTGGACGGGCTGAACGGTCAGTGCACGTTCGCGAGAAGAACGGTTAGGCGCTCTTGTCCCGGCGCTCGTTGCGATTGGCCTTGCGCGGCACGATGGTCGGCAGCACGTTGTCCTCGACGGTCTCCCGGGTGACCACCACCTTGGCGACGTCGTCGCGGCTGGGGATGTCGTACATCACCGGGAGCAGCACCTCTTCCATGATGGCGCGCAGGCCACGGGCGCCGGTGCCGCGATGGATGGCCTGATCGGCGATGGCCTCCAGCGCGTCGGTGGTGAACTCCAGCTCGACACCGTCCATCTCGAACAGCCGGGTGTACTGCTTGACCAAGGCGTTCTTCGGCGTGGACAGGATCTGCACCAGCGAATCCTTGTCCAGGTTGGTGACCGAGGCGACGACCGGAAGCCGGCCGATGAACTCGGGGATCAGCCCGAACTTGATCAGATCCTCGGGCATGACCTCGGCGAAGTGGTCCTGGGTGTCGATCTCGGCCTTGGAGTGCACCTCGGCGCCGAAGCCCAGACCGCGCTTGCCGACCCGGTCGGAGACGATCTTCTCCAGGCCGGCGAAGGCACCCGCCACGATGAACAGCACGTTCGTCGTGTCGATCTGGATGAACTCCTGATGGGGGTGCTTGCGGCCGCCCTGCGGGGGAACGGAGGCCTGGGTGCCCTCGAGGATCTTCAGCAGGGCCTGCTGCACGCCCTCACCGGACACGTCCCGGGTGATCGAGGGGTTCTCGCTCTTGCGGGCGATCTTGTCGACCTCGTCGATGTAGATGATGCCTGTCTCGGCGCGCTTGACGTCGTAGTCGGCCGCCTGGATGAGCTTGAGCAGGATGTTCTCGACATCCTCGCCGACGTAGCCGGCCTCGGTCAGCGCGGTGGCGTCCGCGATGGCGAACGGCACGTTGAGCATCTTGGCGAGGGTCTGCGCCAGGTAGGTCTTCCCGCAGCCCGTCGGACCGAGCATCAGGATGTTCGACTTGGCCAGCTCGACCGTCTCGGCGCGCGAGTCACGGGTCTTCTCCCCGGCCTGGATGCGCTTGTAGTGGTTGTAGACCGCCACAGCCAGCCTGCGCTTGGCGGTGTCCTGGCCGATCACATACCCCTCGAGGAACTCGCGGATCTCGGCCGGCTTGGGCAGCTCGTCGAGCTTGACGTCGTCGGCGTCGGCGAGTTCCTCTTCGATGATCTCGTTGCACAGATCGATGCACTCATCGCAGATGTAGACGCCTGGCCCGGCGATGAGCTTCTTCACCTGCTTCTGGCTCTTGCCACAGAACGAGCACTTCAGCAGGTCACCGCCGTCTCCAATGCGTGCCATACGCTGGGGTCCCACTTCCTACTATTTGGCAGTCGTGATCAGTTCTTCGGTGGTCACACCGGGGAATGTTCCCGACGCTACCCGCTTGTTCGGACGCTTTGCGACCGATAAAGCCGAATCGCGCCGGTGGTATTCATGTGTGGTTGCGCCAACATATCCCCTGATGCCGCCCAGATGGTTGTGGAACACACCACCGTGTCGCTGGCGTGTCGCTGCCGTTACCCGTCGGGGCCACCGCGTCCAACGTACCCGCCCTTGCGCGGTTGCCCCACCGGTCGACCGCGCCGGCGGCGACGGCGCCGGCTATCGGCGTCCGGGCCCACCCGGGCCCGCCGGTCCCGGACCCATTGGACCTGGGCCGACCGGCCCCGGCCCGACCGGGCCCGGCCCCACGGGGCCGACGACTCCACCGACACCGACAGGGCCGACCGGACCGGCGATGGGGTGCAGCGGGTCCAGGTAGACGTTCACGTCGTAGTACAGACATTGGTTGGTGATCACGTCCCAGTACATCCCGGCCGGGCAGACCGGCTCCTGCGCGGAGCTGACCGCCGGCGCGGCCACCTGGCCGAGCACACCCGCTGCGGCAGCGACGAAGACCGCTGCCCACCCTTGCCGACGCCCCACCCTCGTCCCGCCTTTCACCCGGTTGACCACTGCGATGACAGCCTGCCACGCGCGGCCCGAACCGGCCCGCTTTCGCGTGCTTTTCCCTGACGTACGCTGCGGACATGACCACCCTCGACGAGGCTTTCGCACTCGCGCGGGCCGACAACGGGCTTGCGGTGGTGTCGACGCTGCGCGCCGACCAGACGATCCAGGCCTCGCTCGTCAACGCGGGTCCGCTGCCCCACCCCGGGACCGGTGAGCCCGCACTGGGTTTCGTCACCTACGGCCGGGTGAAACTGGCAAACCTGCGGGCGCGGCCCCAGCTCGCGCTGACCTTCCGGCAGGGCTGGCGGTGGGCGACCGTCGAAGGGCAGGCCGAACTGGCCGGCCCCGACGATCCGCAGCCGTGGCTGGGCCCCGGCGACGCGCTGGCCGGCCTGCTGCGGGAGATCTTCACCGCGGCCGGCGGCACCCACGACGACTGGGACACCTTCGACCGCACGATGCGTGAGCAGCGGCGTACCGCGGTGCTCGTCGCACCGACGCGGATCTACGGCAACGGTTGAGCGGTCAGGCGGTCTGGGCGGACAGCTTGCGGTACTCGAGCACCGTGTCGATGATGCCGTAGTCCTTGGCCGCCTCGGCGGTCAGGATCTTGTCGCGGTCGGTGTCCTTGCGGATCGTCTCGGGATCCTTGCCGGTGTGCCGCGCCAGAGTGGTCTCCATCAGCGTGCGCATCCGCTCGATCTCGGCGGCCTGGATCTCCAGGTCGGAGAACTGGCCCTGGATGACACCGCCGAGGGCGGGCTGGTGGATCAGCACCCGCGCGTTGGGCAGGGCGAGCCGCTTGCCCGGGGTGCCGGCGGCCAGCAGCACCGCAGCCGCGGACGCGGCCTGGCCCAGGCACACCGTCTGGATGTCGGCGCGCACGTACTGCATGGTGTCGTAGATCGCCATCAGGCTGGTGAACGAGCCGCCCGGCGAGTTGATGTACATGGTGATGTCGCGGTCGGGATCCAGCGACTCCAGCACCAGCAGCTGAGCCATGATGTCGTTGGCCGACGCGTCGTCGACCTGCACACCGAGGAAGATGATGCGTTCCTCGAACAGCTTGTTGTACGGGTTGGACTCCTTGACGCCGAAGCTGGAGTGTTCGATGAACGACGGCAGGATGTAGCGGGCCTGGGGCTGCTGGCCGGCGGTGCCGTGAGGAGTGCTCAGTCGGGGTTCGGTCATGAGTTCGCTCCGTTGAAGTTGACGCTGGTGATGATGTGGTCGACGAAGCCGTATTCGAGGGCCTCCTGCGCGGTGAACCAGCGGTCGCGGTCGGAGTCGGCCTCGATGCGCTCGATGGTCTGCCCGGTGAACTCGGCGTTCAGCCGGAACATCTCCTTCTTGATCGAGGCGAACTGCTCGGCCTGGATCGCGATGTCCGCGGCGCCACCGGTGATGCCGCCGAGGGGCTGGTGCATCAGGATGCGGGCGTGCGGCAGCGCGTAGCGCTTGCCCTTGGTGCCCGCGGCCAGCAGGAACTCGCCCATCGAGGCGGCCATGCCCATCGCGTAGGTGGCCACGTCACACGGCGCGAGCACCATGGTGTCGTAGATCGCCATACCGGCGCTGATCGAGCCGCCGGGAGAGTTGATGTAGAGGTGGATGTCCTTGGTCGGGTCCTCGGCGGCCAACAGGAGGATCTGCGCACACAGCCGGTTGGCGATGTCGTCGTCCACCTGTGAGCCCAGGAAAATGATGCGCTCGGCGAGCAACCGCTCGTAGACCGAGTCCTGGAGCGTGAGTCCCTGCGGCGCGCCACGCATATCAGTCACGACTGGATACCTGCTTTCTATATGTACTTCCGACGCGGTGACCGGTCTTAGAAGACGACACTAACCAACGCACGCCGCCGGGGAGCCCCCAGACCGCGGGCGTTCGCTCAGAGCATCACTTGGTGTCGTCGCCCGCGGCAGCCTCGACGGCTTCCGGCGCGGTCTCCGCTTCTTGCTCAACGTCCTCGGCCTGCCCCTCGGCCTGCTCGCCGGACGGGCCGAAGAACTCGGTGGTGTCGATGGTGTTGCCCTCGGTGTCGGTGACGGTCGCGCCGTGCACCACCGCGGCCACAGTCAGGCCGCGGCGAACATCGGCGAACATCGCGGGCAGCTGGTTGTTCTGCTGCAGCATTCCCAGCAGCTGCTGGGGCTCGATGCCGTACTGGCGCGACATCAGCACCAGCCGCTCGCTGAGGTCGTTCTGGCCGACCTGGACGTCGAGCTTGTCGGCGACGGCGTCCATCAGCAGCTGGGTCTTGATCGCCTTCTCGGCATTGGTGCGGTTCTCGGCGTCGAACTCCTCGCGGCTGCTGCCCTGCTCGGCGAGCTGCTCGGCGAACTTCTGCTCGTCGTGGTCGAGCCCGTGGATGGCGTTGTGCAGCGCATCGTCGACCTGGGCCTGCACCACCTTCTCCGGCAGCGGCACCTCGACCTGCTCGAGCAGCTGCTCGATGGCCTTGTCCCGGATCTGTTCGGCCTGCTGAACCCGCTTGACCTGCGAGACCTTGCCGCGCAGGTCCTCGCGCAGCTCGTCGATGGTGTCGAACTCGCTGGCCAGCTGGGCGAAGTCGTCGTCGAGCTCGGGAAGCTCACGCACCTTGACCGACTTCACCGTGACGGTCACCTGAGCCTCCTTGCCGGCGTGCTCACCGGCGACCAGCGTGGTGGTGAACTCGCGGCTCTCGCCCTCCTTGAGGCCGACGATCGCCTCGTCCAGACCGTCGATCAGCTGACCGGAGCCGACCTCGTGGGACATGCCCTCGGTGTTGGCCTCGGGCACGTCCTGGCCGTCGACGGTGGCCGACAGGTCGATCGAGACGAAGTCACCGGTCTCGGCGGCACGCTCGACGCCGGTCAGGGTGCCGAACCGCTTCTGCAGCGACTCCATTTCGGCGTCGACGTCCTCGTCGGCGATCTCGATGGGGTCGACGGTGATCGTCAGGGTCGAGAAGTCGGGCAGCTCGATGTCGGGGCGGACGTCGACCTCGGCGGTGAAGACGAGTTCCTCGTTGTCCTCGAGCTTGGTGATCTCGATCTCGGGCTGGCCGATGGGCTGCAGCGCCTCGGCGGTGACGGCCTCGCTGTAGCGGCCGGGAAGCGCGTCGTTGACGACCTGCTCGAGCACCGCTCCCCGGCCGACGCGGGCCTCGAGCAGCTTGCGGGGAGCCTTGCCCGGCCGGAAACCGGGCAGCCGGATCTGCTTGGCCAGCTGCTTGAACGCCTTGTCGATGTCGGGTTCGAGCTCAGTGAAGGGCACCTCCACGTTGATGCGAACCCGGGTCGGGCTCAACTTCTCGACGGTGCTCTTCACGTTCGTACTCCTCGGTTGCTCTTCGTGGGGTGGGTGGCTCGTTGTGGGGGTGGGCGTGCTGGTCGGGGTGACAGGATTTGAACCTGCGGCCTTCCGCTCCCAAAGCGGATGCGCTACCAAGCTGCGCTACACCCCGGTCGTGGCTGCCTCACACCTGCGCGCAGCGCCAGACCACCGGCGATACTACGTGGTCACCGCGGCGCGACGACAACGGACCGACCGCCCGGGGATCCGATTGGATTTGAGCCGGACCGGACCGGTACATTTGGCCGGTACTGCCTGCACAGGCAGCACATGCGGGCGTAGCTCAATGGTAGAGCCCTAGTCTTCCAAACTAGCTACGCGGGTTCGATTCCCGTCGCCCGCTCCACAGAACCGCCTCCCTGCGGAGGCGGCAACACCCGGGTCGGGTCACCTCACCAGTCGGCGATGGGCGGGCCGACCGGGTACTCGCCTTCGTAGGCGGACGCCTTGCCCCCGACGACGGCCTTGACGGTGTCACGAACGTCACCCTGCGCGCTGACCTCGCCGGCATCGGCCAGCCGCGCCTCGGAGATGCCGCGCGCCACACCGTAGTCGTTGATGCGGATGACTGAGTTCTGCGACTGCGAAGCGGTCACGGTGGGGCTGGGGGCGATCTCGTTGATGTCGGCGTGGGCGGTGCCACTACCGAAACCGATGACGGCTGTGGCGGTGGCGAGCGAGCCCAGGCCGACCAGGCCCAGCTTCTTCGACCTGCGAGTGAGAGCTTCGGCGTAACCAGTCATCGGTATTCCCTTTTCTCGGGGAGGACGGCGATCCTCATGATCTTGTTCAGCGGGCTAAACACTAGCAACGGACCATCGCTCCTGCGAACTGAAAACGAGACCAGATCGAACTAAATACCCAGTTCAGAAGGCATTTATCAAATCAGCAGGCAACTAACGGCAAACTCACAGCGACGTCAGTTCTCGCCCATGACGGCCTGCGACTGCGCAGCTCGCTGAGCGACACGCCCTCACATGCTGCGGTGCCATGACCGGCGCACCACCCGGCTGACCGTCGCGGGGTCGGGCGCCGGCGCGGTCAGCGACGTCGCGAACGCTGCCGCGACGCACCGGGAACCACAGGTTGGTCCAGCGGGTCACGGCGAACGCCGACTGTGCGCCGAGCACCGACGCAGCTGCCCACACACCCGAGGCGTCACTCGCCGACCGGGGCCGAGGTCGTCGGCGGGCGTGCCACGAACGGATCGGAGAACACCAGGGGTATGCCGACGGTGACGAAGTCCGTCACCCGCAGGGATTCCCCTGTGCCCGTGCGCACCCCAGCCGACCTGCACCGCCAGCAGACGCCCGCCAACGGTCGCGGTGCGCTCACCAGCCCCCGCGCACCCACACGTGCCAGCCCCACCAGAACCAGCCGGCCAACAGCAGCCAGCGGGTGATCCGGTTCGTCATCACCAGGTCGACGACGACCGTCAGGGACGGCAGCCGGGGGTGCAGCAGGCAGATCAGTTGCCACAACGCGAGCGCGCCGAACAGCACCGCCCAGATGACCAGGATCAGAGTGCGCGAATCGGGGGGCAGCATCATCGCCGCACCAGCCACCAGCCCAGAGCGAGCCAGGTCGCGAAGCCACCGACCCGAACGGCATAAGTGTCGAACCACGAGTTCATCAGGTAGCTCAGGGTCGGGTACTGCACTCTGGGACCGCTGAAGTGAACAGACAGGATCCACACCCCCAACACCGCGACAAGCACCAGCCACACGGCCAGCCCCCGCCTGCCCACCCGGTCGAGGTGCACCCGGGCCGGGCCGGCTGCGGAGCGGTGCCAACCGCGCCGCACCGCGTAGCCGAGCAGCACCAGCCCCGGTATCGCGGTGAACACCGCGGTGTAGAGCGTCCAGGGCGCAGTCGCCACCGCCACCGCCGAATAGCCCACGGCCCCCGCGATCAGCAACCAGGGCCGCTGACCCGAGCGACATCGTGGAGCCGTCATCGACACCACGGTATCGGCGTATTCGGTGCCGAATCGGGTAGCGGTCCTGCATGTGCCGAATGGCCGAGAGACCGAGCAAGGCTGTCGTCGACACAGCTGGAGAGGATCGACATGTTCGAGTTGCACCGGCACCTGGTGCCGGTCGTGGCCACGGGGGCTCTCGCGATGGTGACAGTGGGCAGTGGACTGTCCAACGCACCCCGCACCGTCGCCCAGCCCAACAACCCCAGCCAGTGCGAGCAGGCAGGTCCGGGCGGTTCTGTCACGCGATGCTCTCGCGGAAGCCACGACGGCATCTACGCGACCCCACCCCAGGTGTCTCCGGCCTTCGAGGGCATTCCCTTCGGCGGCTCGTGAGCAGCCCACTGTCCGCCCGAACCGCGATCGAAGGACTTTCGCCCCTAGCGCCGGCGCTGCGACCTACGATCAAGTGGGTCAACGCGGCGCGGTCGAGACGTCGGAGTCCCGGTGGCGCCGATGGTTCGCGTCTGTGGGGGTATAGATGACAGCCGAGGCTCCAGCACTCCGGGAACTGAAGCCCACCCGCCCGTTTCCGCAGCGTCTCGGGCCCAAGGGCAACCTGATCTACAAGCTGATCACGACCACCGATCACAAGCTGATCGGCATCATGTACGTGGTCGCCTGCTTCGCCTTCTTCCTCATCGGCGGGCTGATGGCGCTGTTCATCCGCACCGAACTCGTCGCCCCCGGTCTGCAGTTCCTGTCCAACGAGCAGTACAACCAGCTGTTCACCATGCACGGCACGGCGATGCTGCTGTTCTACGCCACCCCGATCGTGTTCGGGTTCGCCAACCTGGTGCTGCCGCTGCAGATCGGCGCCCCCGACGTCGCATTCCCCCGGCTCAACGCGTTGTCGTTCTGGCTGTTCCTGTTCGGTGCGCTGATCGCGCTGGCCGGTTTCATCACCCCCGGCGGCGCGGCCGACTTCGGCTGGACGGCCTACTCGCCGCTGACCGACGCCATCCACTCCCCGGGCGCCGGCGGTGACCTGTGGATCTTCGGCCTCGGGGTGGGTGGTCTGGGCACCATCCTGGGCGCGGTCAACATGATCACCACCGTGGTGTGCATGCGCGCCCCGGGCATGACCATGTTCCGGATGCCGATCTTCACCTGGAACATCCTGGTGACCTCGA
>JAXHTL010000112.1:0-15630 GCA_034190095.1 Actinomycetota bacterium | reverse complement strand
GCCGCGGCGGGCGGCCTCTTCGGGGAGTTCGCCGGCGTCGGAGGTCCACAGCGACACATAGCTGACCGGGTCGGCGAACTCGCGTTGCACCACCCAGGCGTGCAATCCGGTGTCCGCGAGCCACCCCGCGACCCGCTCGCGCCAATCCTGTCCGTCGCCGACCAGCCAGTTGGCCATGATCTGCGCGGTGCCGCCCGGTTCGAGATGATCGCCGACCTGCTCGACCATGCTGCGGCACAACCCGTCTCCGGCCACCCCGGAATCGCGGTACTGGTAGTCCAGCGATCCGGTGCCGACCACGAACGGCGGGTTGGACACGATCAGGTCGAACCGCTCACCGGCCACCGGCTCGAACAGGCTGCCGCGGCGCAGATCCCACGACATGCCGTTGAGCCGGGCGGTGGCCGCGGCCAGGGCGAGCGCGCGTTCGTTGGTGTCGGTGGCGACGATCTGCTCGCAGTGGGCGGCCAGGTGTAGTGCCTGGATGCCGCAGCCGGTGCCGAGGTCCAGCGCGCGTCCGACGGGTTCGCGGATGACGGCGTGGGCCAGCGACACCGAGGCTCCCCCGATGCCGAGCACGTGGTCGTGGTGCACCGGCCCGGGCCGGGCGGCGGCGTCGAGGTCGGAGACGACCAGGAAGTCGCGGGCGCCGTCGCTGTGCGGGCGGATGTCCAGAGCCGCGCGCACCCCGCCGCCCGGGGCCGCCTCGAACGCGCCGTCGACGATCAGGGCGTCGACCCCGGCGGTGGGCAGGGCCGCTGCGACGCGGTCGCGGGATTCTTCGGTGCCGAGCAGCAGCAGCCGCACCAGCACGGCCAGCCGCTGCCGGTCGGCGCCGGCCCGCTCGGTGGCGCGCAGCGCCGACCACCACAGGCCCCGGCTGAACGCGCCGGCATCAGCGCCGAGCAACTCGGCGACCCCGTCGGTGGTGTAGCCGGCGGCACGCAGATCGGCGCCCAGCGCGTCGATGACGGCGGGTCGGTTCAGTGGGCTCAAAACAGTTCGGCCTGTTCGGGTTCGGCCTCGACCGGTTCGATCAGTTCGGGGCCGTTGTTGCGGATGCTGTTGACCAGCTTGGCGACTTCGCGGATCTCGATCCGGTCGAGGTCGCCGTGGCCGCGCAGCAGCCCCTCGTCGATCGGCGCGTCGGGGTCGAGCCAGTGGTCCCAGTCGGCCACGCTGACGGTCAGCGGCATCCGGTCGTGGATGTCGGCCAGCGGGCCCACCGCGTCGGTGGTGATGATGGTGCAGCTGAGCAGCGGTCTGGAGTCTTTGTCGGCGTCCTTGGGCCGCCAGGTGGTCCACAGCCCGGCCATGAACAGCGGCTCACCGTCGCCGGCGTACATGAAGTAGGGCGTCTTGTCGCCTTTGTGGCCCTTCCACTCGTACCAGCCGTCCATCGGCACCAGGCAGCGCTTGGCCTTGGCCGAGGCGCGGAACGCCGGCGAGGTGGTGACGTTCTCGGAGCGGGCGTTGATCAGCAGCGGCCCCTTGGTGTCGGGGCCGCCGTCGGCGGTGGTCTTGGCCCACGGCGGGATCAGCCCCCAGCGCATCAGCCGCACCCGGCGGGTGGACTCGTCGTCGGGCTCGCTGTGGCGTTTGACGACGGTGGCCACGGTCTGGGTGGGCGCGGTGTTGTAGTTGGGTTGGGGCGGGTCCGTGCGTTCGGAGGTGGCCTCGTCGATGGCCTTGATCTTCTCGGCCAACTGCGCCGGGTCGGTGGTCACCGCGAATCGCCCACACATGCCTCCATGCTCCCAGACGATGCGAATCGGGCGCGAAATGCGACGCCGAGGGTGGTTGCGCGCGCCGGATTCGCGGCTTGGGCGACAATGGACAACCGTGACCACCTGGCCGGCTCCGTCCACCGCCACACCCGTCCACGCCACCGTCACCGTGCCCGGGTCCAAGTCGCAGACCAACCGGGCCCTGATCCTGGCGGCGCTGGCCGCCGACAACGGCCCGTCGACGCTGCGCGGAGCGCTGCGCAGCCGGGACACCGACCTGATGATCGGCGCCCTGCAGGCGCTGGGCTTCGTCGTCGAGGCCGCCGACACCGACGACACCGAGGTGACGGTCAGCGGCACCCTGGCCCCGCCGGGTGACCGCATCGACTGCGGCCTGGCCGGCACCGTGTTGCGGTTCGTGCCGCCGCTGGCCGCGCTGAGCACCGAGACCGTGGTGTTCGACGGCGACGAGCAGGCCCGGGCGCGGCCGATCGCCCCGCTGCTCGACGGGCTGCGCGCGCTGGGGGTCGGCATCGACGGCGACGGCCTGCCGTTCGCGGTGCAGGGCAGCGGTTCGGTGCCCGGCGGCACCGTCGAGATCGACGCGTCGGGGTCGTCACAGTTCGTGTCGGGCCTGCTGCTCTCCGGTGCGGCGTTCACCGAGGGGTTGACCATCGTGCACACCGGCGCCACGGTGCCCTCGGCGCCGCACGTGGCGATGACGGTGGCGATGCTGCGCGACGCCGGCGTCGACGTCGACGACTCCCGGCCCAACCGGTGGCGGGTCGAGCCGGGCCCGGTGGCCGCACGTGACTGGGCCATCGAGCCCGACCTGTCGAACTCGGTGCCGTTCCTGGCCGCGGCGGTGGTCAGCGGGGGCAGCGTGCGCATCACCGGGTGGCCGCGGGTGAGCACCCAGCCCGCCGACATCATCCTGTCGATCCTGGGCAAGCTGGGTGCGGTGGTGCGCCGCGGCGACGCCTACCTGGAGGTGCAGGGGTCGGCCAGCTACGGCGGCCTCGACGTCGATCTGCACGAGGTCGGCGAGCTCGCCCCCTCGGTGGCGGCGCTGGCCGCGCTGGCCACCCCGGGTTCGGTGTCGCGGCTGCGCGGCATCGCCCACCTGCGTGGTCACGAGACCGACCGGCTGACCGCGCTGCACACCGAGATCACCGGCCTGGGCGGACAATGTGAGGAAACCCCGGACGGGCTGATCATCACCGCCCAGCCGATGCACGGCGGGGTGTGGCGGTCCTACGCCGACCACCGGATGGCCACCGCGGGGGCGATCGTGGGGTTGCGGGTGGCCGGCGTCGAGGTCGAGGACATCGCGACGACCGCCAAGACGCTGCCGGACTTCCCGCAGCTGTGGGCAGACATGCTGGCCGGCCAGACCGACAGCCAGGCCAGCAATGCGGCGGTCCGGCGACCTTGAGCCGTCGCGAGTACGACGAGTCCGATGTCCGGGTGCGGCCCGGCCGGGGCTCTCGGCCGCGGACCAAGACCCGACCCGAGCACGCCGACGCGCAGGACGCGATGGTGGTGACCGTCGACCGGGGTCGGTGGGGATGTGTGCTCGGCGGGGACCCGGCCCGCCGGGTGACCGCGATGCGTGCCCGGGAGCTGGGCCGCACCCCGATCGTCGTCGGCGATGACGTCGACGTCGTCGGCGACCTGTCCGGGCGCACCGACACCCTGGCACGCATCGTGCGGCGTGGGGAGCGTCGAACGGTGCTGCGCCGCACCGCCGATGACAACGATCCGACCGAGCGGGTGGTGGTGGCCAACGCCGACCAGTTGCTGATCGTCACGGCCCTGGCCGATCCGCCGCCGCGCGCCGGGCTGGTCGAGCGGACGTTGATCGCGGCCTACGCCGGCGGTCTGGTGCCGATCCTGTGTCTGACCAAGACCGACCTCTCCCCGGCCGAGCCGTTCGCCACGCAGTTCGCCGAGCTGGATCTGACGATCGTGACCGCAGGCCGCGACGACGAGCTGGACGCGGTGGCGGCGCTGCTGACCGACAAGGTCACCGTGTTGCTGGGCCATTCCGGGGTGGGCAAGTCGACCCTGGTCAATCGGCTTGTGCCGGAAGCGGAGCGCGCCACCGGCGCGGTCACCGAGATCGGGCGGGGCCGGCACACCTCGACGCAGTCGGTGGCGTTGCCGTTGGCCGCGGGCGGCTGGGTGATCGACACCCCGGGTATCCGCTCGTTCGGGCTGGCCCATATCGAACCCGACGACGTGGTGCTGGCATTCTCCGATCTGGCGGCCGCGATCGACGACTGCCCGCGTGGCTGCGGACACATGGGGCCACCCGCCGACCCCGAGTGCGCGCTGGACGCGTTGACCGGTCCGGCCGCGGGACGGGTCGGTGCGGCGCGGCGGCTGCTGGCGGCGTTGCGGGAAGGCTGACCGGCCTACTCGGCGTTGCGTGATGGGCCAGAGGTTTCTGCGACGGGTGCACCGGGCACGCTGTCGGCGAAAGGAGCAGAAGTGAGCACAGTTCCCACGATCGACCTGAACAGTGGCGCCACGATCCCCCAGCTGGGGTTCGGCGTTTTCCAGATTCCGCCCGACGACACCGCGGGCGCGGTGAAGACCGCGCTCGACATCGGGTACCGCCACATCGACACCGCGCAGATGTACCAGAACGAGAAGGGCGTCGGCCAGGGCATCCGCGATGCCGGCATCGACCGCTCCGAGGTGTTCATCACCAGCAAGCTCAACAACGGGTTCCACAAGCCCGATGACGCGCGCCGCGCGTTCGACGCCACGCTGTCGAGGTTGGGGTTCGACGGCGATGACTCCTACGTCGACCTGTTCCTGATCCACTGGCCGCTGCCGACGTTGTACGACGGCGACTTCGTCTCGACGTGGAAGACGTTGGAGGAGTTCGCCAAGCAGGGCCGGGCGCGCAGCATCGGGGTCTCCAACTTCCAGGTGGCCCACCTGCAGCGGCTGGCCGAGGAGACCGAGACGGTACCCGCGGTCAACCAGATCGAGGTGCATCCGTACTTCGTCAACGACGAGGTCCGCGCCTACGGCCAGCAGCACGGGATCGCGACCGAGGCGTGGTCGCCGATCGCGCAGGGCAAGGTGCTCGACGATCCGGTCATCACCCGCATCGGGGAGTCGATCGGCAAGTCGCCGGCCCAGGTGGTGTTGCGGTGGCACATTCAGCGCGGCGACATCGTGTTCCCGAAATCGGTGACCGCGCAGCGCATCAAGGACAACTTCGCGCTGTTCGACTTCGAGCTCGGCCCCGACGAGATGGTGGCGATCTCCGGGCTGGACAAGGGCGAGGGCGGCCGTATCGGGCCCAATCCGGACACGTTCGACTACGTTCCCGGCTGACCGCGTCGAGAATGCAATGAGGGCGGGAATCTTCGAGTAGATCCCGCCCTCACTGCACTCTGAACGATCTAGGCGGCCAGGTCTGCGGCCTTCTCGGCCCGCTTGGCGCGCCGGCGCGCCCGCACCGCCGCGATGGCCGACTTCAGCCCGCTGCGCTGTTCGACCTCGAGTTCGGCGAACATCCGCTCGCTGCGCGTCTCGGGTGCATCGTCGGCGGTGTCGGTCAGGAACCGGTCCGGCAGTGACAGTTTGGCGATGGTGCGCCACGTCTTGCCGTACTGCACCAGGAACGACCCGGTGGTGTAGGGCAGGTCGTACTTGTCGCAGATCTCACGTACCCGCACCGAGATGTCGTGGAGCCGGTTGCTCGGCAGGTCGGGGTAGAGGTGGTGTTCGATCTGGTGGCACAGGTTGCCGCTCATGAAGCGCAGCGCCGGGCCGTTCTCGAAGTTCGCACTGCCCAGCATCTGGCGCAGGTACCACTCGCCCCGTGACTCACCGGCCATGTCGGTCTTGGTGAATTTCTCTGCGCCGTCGGGGAAGTGGCCGCAGAAGATCACCGCGTTGGCCCACACGTTGCGGATGATGTTGGCCAGGATGTTGGCCTTCATCGTCGACTTGTAGGTGGCGTGCGGCGACAGCGAGGTGATCGCCGGATAGGCGACATAGTCCTTCATCACCTGATTACCGGCCTTGACGCCGAACTCACGCACGCGCACCAGGGTGGCCTTGCGGTCGTCGCGGCCCTTGAAGATCTTGCCCAGCTCGAGATGCTGCAGGCCCACGCCCCATTCGAAACCGGTGGCCAGCATGGCGTTGTAGAAGAGGTTCAACAGGTTGAACGGCTTCCACCGCTGGTCGCGGGTGACGCGGATCAGGCCGTAGCCCACGTCGTCGTCCATGCCGAGGATGTTGGTGTACTTGTGGTGCATGAAGTTGTGGGTGAAGCGCCAGTGCTTGGACGCTCCGCTCATATCCCATTCCCAGGTGGAGGAATGGACCTCGGGATCGTTCATCCAATCCCACTGGCCGTGCATGACGTTGTGGCCGATCTCCATGTTCTCGATGATCTTGGCCACGCCCAGCGTCGTCGTGCCGGCCCACCAGAACGCGCGCTTGGAACTGCCGGCCAGCAGCAGCCGGCCGGTCACCTCCAGTGCCCGCTGGGCCGCGATGGTCCGGCGGATGTAGCGCGCATCGCGCGCGCCGCGGGAATCTTCGACGTCCTGACGGATCGCGTCCAGTTCGTGCGCCAGGTTCTCGATGTCCGCATCGGTCAGATGCGCGAACTCGGGTACATCGGTGATCGCCATCTTCAGCCCTCCTCTCGCGTACCTACGCTACCGTAACCTACGTCTTCGTAGGTTACTCTCCAGTAAAGCCTACACATCGAGCACGCAATCGCCAGACGGCGCGGACACACAGGTCTGCACCCGGCTGCCCGGCTCATGCTCGGCGCCGGTGCGCAGGTCCCGGACGTGACCGTCGAGCAGCCCCACCACGCAGGACTGGCAGATCCCCATCCGGCAGCCGAACGGCATCTGCACACCGGCGGCCTCGCCGGCATCCATCAGCGAGGTCGCCGCGTCCACGGTCGCGGTCTTGCCCGCGCGCGCGAATTCGACGGTGCCCCCGCCCCCGTGCACCGGGACGCGGGTGGCGGCGAAGCGCTCGAGGAACAGCTGCTCGGAGATCCCGGCCGCCGCCCACGTCCGCTCGGCGGCCGCCAGCATCGCCTCGGGGCCGCACGCCCAGGTCTGACGCGTCTGCCAGTCCGGGACCACCTCACCGAGGCGGTCCAGGTCCAGGCGGCCCTCGGCGCGGGTGGCGCGCAGCTGCAGCCGGTAGCCGGGGTGCTGCGCCGCCAGCTCGGCGAGCTCGTCGGCGAACAGCACATCAGCCGCCGTCGGCGCCGAATGGATGTGGGTGATGTCACCGAGCTGCCCGCGCCGGACCAGGGTGCGCAACATCGACATCACCGGAGTGATACCCGATCCGGCGGTGAGGAAAAGCACCGAAGCCGGTGCGGGGTTCGGCATCACGAAGTTGCCCTGCGGGGCGGCGAGCCGCACGATCGTCCCGGGCTCCACACCGCCGACCAGATGGGTCGACAGGAACCCCTCGGGCATGGCCTTGACGGTGATGGCGATGGTGCGCCGGCCCGGGCCGCGCTCCCACCGGTCGGTGGCCGGCGAGGTCAGCGAGTAGGACCGCCAGCGCCACCGCCCGTCGACCAGCAGCCCGATCCCGATGTACTGGCCGGCCTGATAGTCGAAGGAGAACCCCCACCCCGGCTTGATCACCAGGGTGGCGGTGTCGACCGTCTCGCGGCGCACCTCCACCACGCGCCCGCGCAGCTCGCGCGCCGACCACAGCGGGTTCGCCAGCTTGAGGTAGTCGTCGGGCAGCAGCGGGGTGGTGATGCGGGCCGCGACGGTGCGCAGCAGGTGCCAACCCGGCCGCTGCGCGGTGCCGGCAACGGTGGGCCGGACGGTGTCGACGACCCTGGCCGTGGTCTTGACAGTGCTCTTGCCCATGCGGCTCCTGCCCGGATGTTCGGTGGTTGCGGGATCCCGAGAACGGGCCCGCACACGACTACCTACGGTACCGTAACTTACGGAACCGTATCCAGCCCTTCACAGCAGTTCGAGCAGGAACGGCAGCTCCTGGGGGGCATACCAGGCCAGATCGTGGTCCTGCGCGTCGCCGACCGTCAGCTCGGCGTCCTCGTCGCCGAGATCGGCCGCGTCGATGACCTCGATGGCGGCCTTGACCGCGGGCTCGGCGGCGGCGTTGTCGACGTAGGCGGCGATCACCCGCTTCAGCGGGATCGACCCCGCCACCCGCACCACCGCGTCGTCGAGGTCCGGCCGCAGCGTGACGTCGTCGGTGTCGGCCTCGAGCACCGCGCGCCGCGACGGCAGGGTCTCGGTGGCATCGTCGGCCAGCAGCCGCAGCGAACCCAGCGCGGCCTCCCGCAGCGCGACATCAGCCAACTCGTCGTCGTCGCCCTCGGCGTAGGCCTCCCGCAACGTCGGGGTGACGGCGAACGCCGTGCCGTTCACGGGCTGCAACGATTCGTCGGCGACCAGCCGGGACAACATGGCCAGGGTCACCGGGACATAGACACGCACGTCGCCGAGGGTAGCCGCTACGGCCTATTCGGGGTCGCCCATCAGGGAGGCCGCGTGATCGGGCACATAGGTCGACAGTTCCCGCGCGGGCCGGCGGTAGTTGCCGATGATCGGACGGTCGGGCAGGTCGACGGTGGGCAACTCGACCTCGTGGTAGTCGATGGTGGACAGCAGGTGGGAGATCATGTTGAGGCGCGCATGCTTCTTGATGTCGGACTCCACGACGTACCAGGGACTCACCGGGGTGTCGGTGTGCACCATCATCTCGTCCTTGGCCCGCGAGTACTCCTCCCAGCGGTACACCGATTCCAGGTCCATCGGCGAGAGCTTCCATTGCCGCACCGGATCATTGAGCCGCGACCGGAACCGGCGCAGCTGTTCGTCGTCGGACACCGAGAACCAGTACTTGCGCAGCAGCACGCCGTCGTCGATGAGCATCTGCTCGAAAATCGGTGTCTGACGCAGGAACAGCATGTGCTCGGCCGGTGTGCAGAACCCCATCACCCGTTCCACGCCGGCCCGGTTGTACCAGGACCGGTCGAACAGCACGATCTCACCGCGAGCGGGGAGATGCTCGACGTAACGCTGGTAATACCATTGCCCGCGTTCACGATCCGAGGGTGCGGGCAGCGCGGCGATGCGCGCGATACGTGGGCTCAGATATTCGGTGATCCGCTTGATGGTGCCGCCCTTGCCGGCCGCGTCCCGCCCCTCGAAGACGATGACGACGCGAGCGCCGGTTTCGCGCACCCATTCCTGGAGCTTCACCAATTCCGTTTGCAGCCGGAACAGTTCGGCCTCGTAGACATGCTTGGCGATCTTGGCCTTCTTGTGCTTGCCCGACTTGGCGGCGGCGCTCTTGGTGCCCACCCGCAGATTCTAGGTCCGTACCGGCCCTTACTGCGCGGCCTCGATCAATTCGTCCAGCGATTCGCGCAGCAGGCTGGGCAGCATGTCGACGTCGGCCATCGCGTCGCGGTCGGCGTTGATCCCGAAATAGAGCATGCCGTTGTAGGACGTGACACCGATCGCGAGCACCTGGTTGTGCAGCAGCGGCGGCACGGCGTAGGTCTCCAGCAGCTTGGTTCCCGCCACATACATCTGCTTCTGGGCACCGGGCACATTGGTGATCAGCAGGTTGAACAGCCGGGCCGAGAAGCTGGTGGCGACCCGGATGCCCATCGCGTGCAGCGTGGGCGGCGCGAAACCCGACAGCGTGACGATGGTGCGGGCATCGACCAGGCTCGACGCGGTGGGGTGCGATTCGGTGGCGTGGGCGATCTGGGTCAGCCGCACCACCGCGTTGGACTCCCCGACCGGAAGGTCGACCAGGAACGGGGTCACCTCGCTGATCGCCTGCCCGGGTCCGGTCGAGTCGATCTCGGCGTCCGGATAGACCGACATGGGCGCCATCGCCCGCACCGTCGTCGACGTCGTCACCGGTTCACCCCGCGACAGCAGCCAGTTGCGTAGCGCACCGGCCACCATCGCGAGCACGACGTCGTTGACGTCGCAGTCGTAGCGGGCCCGCACGGCGCGGAACTCCTCGAGGCTGCCCGAGGAGACCGAGAAGCGCCGGTTACGCGACACCCGGGTGTTCAGCGGGCTGTTCGGCGCGGTGCCGCGGGCGACGGTGCGGGCCACGTCGGCCACCCGGCGACCGAGGTCGAGCATCTGCGCGCTGCTGGTCACGGTGTCGGCGACCGCGTTGCGCACCGCGGTGGCCTGCGCGGTGGGGCGGGTGATCCACTCCCCCAGCGCCCCGAAGACCAGTTGCCGGTCACTCGGCTCACGCCCGGGGATCCAGATGTCCTCGCCGAACTCGGGCGGCTTCTGGGTGCGGTCGGCGATCACATGCCCGATCTCGAGCGCTGTCATGCCGTTCACCAGTGCCTGATGTGTCTTGGTGTAGATGGCCACCCGGTTCTTGGACAGGCCCTCGACCAGGTACATCTCCCACAGCGGCCGCGACTTGTCCAGCGGGCGCGAACCCAGCCGCGCCACCAGGTCGTGCAGCTGTGCGTCACTACCCGGTGACGGCAGCGCCGAGCGGCGGATGTGATAGGTGATGTCGAAGTCCCGGTCGTCGATCCAGACCGGCCGGGCCAGCCCGAGCGTCACCTCGCGCACCTTCTGCCGGTAGCGCGGGATCTGCGGCAGCCGCCGCTCGACGGTTTCGAGCAGCGTCTCGTAGCTCAAGCCGTTGCGGGGTTTGCGCAGGATCTGCAGCGAGCCGACATACATCGGGGTCGAGGAGTTCTCCAAGCGGTAGAAGGACGCATCAGACGCCGACAACCTCGTCACCATTGCGGCGGCGGCCTCCCCTCGCTATCCCCCACAGTCAGACCCTGTCACGTTATCGGCACTTTCTGAATGCGCGCACAACGGGTGCTCAGGGGTGTCTGTCGCGCGTGCGATCATGAAGTGGTCTGCCACTCTCCAGCAGGCGCCACCAGCGGGGTTCCTGCCCCGGCACGCGTCCGTCCCACCCTGGAGAGTCTGCATGTCCGCATCATCTGTCGAACATTCCGCTGCGCAGTGGACCACCGCTCCGGTCATCGACTACGAACCCGCGCCCGAACCGTTGGGCTCGTCGGCCCCGACGTGCCCGGCGCCCACCCTGCAACCCGCACACCGCCCCGCTCAACGGCCGCTGGCGCGCCGGAAGCCGCCGCGCCCGCCTGAACCCGCACCCCCGAGAACCGCCGTGGTGTTCGCCGAGACAGCGCTGCGGCAGATCGTCGAGGTGATCGACCGGCGCCGGCCGGTGTCCCAGCTGCGTGCCCTGATGACCCCGGTTCTGGTCGAAGCGGTGATCGTCCGCGCCGCCGCAGCACGTCGCGGCACCGCGAAGCTGGGGCGGGTGCGGGCGCGCAGCGTCGACACCGGCGCCGCCGAGGTCGCCGCCGCGGAGATCTTCGCGACGTTCCTGCGCTGCGGCCGGGTGCACGCGGTGGCCGGACGCATCGAACGGCACCGGGGCGGCTGGCGGATCGTCGCACTGCAGATCGGCTGACCCCGTTGACACTGCGTCCTGGGCGACGGCTACTCGCACGTTGCCGCCACGGGCGCAGTCTCAACGCCGAAATCAGCGGCGGCGGTTGCCCTTGGAGTGGCGGCCCTGCTGGCGGGCGGCCTCGCGGCGCTCACGCCGGGTCCCGCCGCCGGCGGGCTTGTCGGCACCGGAACGCGTGACCTCCACGCCGCCGTCCTCGGACGGACCGCTGTAGGTCAGGGGCCGGGCCTGGTCGTCGATTCCCTTGGCCCGCAGGGCCGTGCGCTCCTTGGTGGCCACGCCGCCGCGCTGTTCGGCGGCCTCGGCGGCCGACTTGGCGAACTCGGCCAGCCCGGAGGGCGCCGACCTCGGCGCGACGTCGGGCGCCGGAGCGGCCTCGACCTGGACGTTGAACAGGAAGCCGACCGACTCCTCCTTCATGCCCTCGAGCATGCCGACGAACATGTCGTAGCCCTCGCGGGCGTACTCCACCTCGGGCCGCTGCTGGGCCAGACCACGCAGGCCGATGCCCTCGCGCAGGTAGTCCATCTCGTAGAGGTGCTCGCGCCACTTGCGGTCGAGCACGTTGAGCAGCACATTGCGCTCGAGCTGGCGCATCGCGCCCTCACCGGCGACCGACTCGATCTCCGACTCGCGCGCGGCGTAGGCGCGCTCGGCGTCGGCGATGAGCGCGTCGAGCAGCTCCTCGCGGGTCAGTTCACCGGCCTCGCCGACGGCGTCGGAGTCGATCAGGTCGTGGTGGTCGATGCCGACCGGGTAGAGCTGCTTGAGGCCCTCCCACAGCTTCTCGAGGTCCCAGTCCTCGGAGTAGCCCTCGGCGGTCTCCCCGTTGACGTAGGCGGTGATGACGTCGACGAGCATCTTGTGGGCCTGCTCGGCGAGGTTCTCCCCTTCGAGGATGCGGCGGCGCTCGGCGTAGATCACCTTGCGCTGCTGGTTCATCACCTCGTCGTACTTGAGGACTTCCTTGCGGATGTCGAAGTTCTGCTGCTCGACCTGGGTCTGGGCGCTCTTGATGGCGCGCGAGACCATCTTGGCCTCGATCGGCACATCGTCGGGCAGGTTCAGGCGGGTGAGCAGCGTCTCCAGCGTGGCGCCGTTGAAGCGGCGCATCAGCTCGTCGGCCAGCGACAGGTAGAACCGTGACTCGCCGGGATCGCCCTGGCGGCCCGAGCGGCCGCGCAGCTGGTTGTCGATGCGGCGCGACTCGTGGCGCTCGGTGCCGAGCACGTACAGGCCGCCGGCGGCGCGGACGTCCTTGGCTTCGGCGGCGACTTCGTCCTTGACCTGCGGCAGATCCTCGTGCCAGGCCGTCTCGTACTCGTCGGGGGTGTCGATCGGGTCCAGGCCGCGCTGACGCAGCCGGCGGTCGAGCAGGAAGTCGACGTTGCCGCCGAGCACCACGTCGGTGCCGCGGCCGGCCATGTTGGTGGCCACGGTGACCGCGCCGAGCCGGCCGGCTTCGGCGATGATCCCGGCCTCCTGCTCGTGGTACTTGGCGTTGAGGACGCTGTGCGGGATGCGGCGCTTCTGGAACTGGCGGGCCAGGAACTCCGAGCGTTCCACGCTGGTGGTGCCGATCAGCACCGGCTGGCCCTTCTCATGACGCTCGACGACGTCGTCGACGACCGCGATGAACTTGGCTTCCTCGGTCTTGTAGATCAGATCGGACTGGTCTTCGCGGATCATCGGCCGGTTGGTGGGGATCGGCACCACGCCCAGCTTGTAGATCTCGTGCAGCTCGGCGGCCTCGGTCTCGGCGGTGCCGGTCATGCCGGCGAGCTTGTCGTAGAGGCGGAAGTAGTTCTGCAGCGTGATGGTGGCGACCGTCTGGTTCTCGGCCTTGATCTCGACGTGTTCCTTGGCCTCGATGGCCTGGTGCAGACCCTCGTTGTAGCGCCGTCCCACCAGCACACGGCCGGTGAAGTCGTCGACGATCAGTACGTCGCCGTTGCGCACGATGTAGTGCTTGTCGCGCTCGAAGAGCTCCTTGGCCTTGATGGCGTTGTTGAGGTAGCTGATCAGCGGGGAGTTCGCGGCTTCGTAGAGGTTCTCGATGCCCAGCTGGTCCTCGACGAACTCCACCCCGATTTCGTGCACGCCGACGACGCGCTTCTTGATGTCCACCTCGTAGTGGACGTCCTTTTCCATCAGCGGCGCGAGCCGGGCGAACTCGGTGTACCAGTTGGAGCCGCCGTCGGCCGGACCGGAGATGATCAGCGGGGTGCGGGCCTCGTCGATGAGGATGGAGTCGACCTCGTCGACGATCGCGAAGTAGTGGCCGCGCTGGACGCAGTCCTCGAGGCGCAGCGCCATGTTGTCGCGCAGGTAGTCGAAGCCGAACTCGTTGTTGGTGCCGTAGGTGATGTCGGCGTTGTAGGCGGCCCGGCGCTGGTCGGGCGTCATCTGCGACAGGATCACCCCGACCTCGAGGCCGAGGAAGCGGTGCACGCGGCCCATCCACTCGGCGTCACGTTTGGCCAGGTAGTCGTTGACGGTGACGATGTGCACGCCCTTGCCGGTGAGCGCGTTGAGGTAGGCCGGCAGCACCGCGGTCAGGGTCTTGCCCTCACCGGTCTTCATCTCGGCGACGTTGCCGAAGTGCAGCGCCGCGCCGCCCATGACCTGGACGTCGAAGTGTTTCTGGTTGAGCACCCGCCAGGCGGCCTCGCGGGCCACGGCGAAGGCCTCGGGCAGCAGGTCGTCGACGTCCTCGCCGTCGGCGATGCGCTTCTTGAACTCGTCGGTCTTGCCGCGCAGTTCGGCGTCGGAGAGCTTCTCGACGTCGTCGGACAGGGTGTTGACGTAGTCAGCCACCCCCTTGAGGCGTTTGACCATGCGGCCTTCGCCGAGACGGAGCAACTTCGAGAGCACGCTGTTAACCCTTTTTCCTCGATGGATTCGTCACCGGTGGACGGTCACCATCGTACGGGTGTATCCGGCGCGCGAACCGGCACCTGGGGTGGGTTCGCGCGCCGGAGCAGGACACGGCCGGGTCAGGCCAGCCGGATCAACCCGTAGTCGTAGGCGTGCCGCCGGTAGACCACGCAGGGCTTGTCGCTGTCCTTGTCGTGGAACAGGAAGAAATCGTGCCCGACCAACTCCATCTCGTAGAGGGCGTCATCGACGCTCATCGGGGTGGCGGGGTGCTCCTTGGTCCGCACGATCCGGCCCGGTTCGTGGTCGTCGATGCCCTCGGCCTGGCCGTCGGTGCTCGGTGGCGCCGTCGGTGTGGTGGGCACCGCGAAGGCGGCGTCGAGGTGATCCAGGGAGGTGGCCTCGTGCAGGGACACCGGGCGTTTGTCGCCGTAGTGGATCTTGCGGCGGTCCTTGCTCTTGCGCAGCCGGGATTCGAGTTTGCCTGCCGCCGCCTCCAGTGCTGCGTAGAAACTCTCGGCGCAGCCCTCGCCGCGGACGACGGGCCCGCGGCCGCGGGCGGTGATCTCGACGTGCTGACAGTTCTTCCGTTGCCGTCGATTCTTCTCGTGGTCGAGCTCGACGTCGAAGAGGTAGATGGTGCGGTCGAATCGTTCCAGGCGCGACAGTTTCTCGGCGACGTGGTGGCGGAAGTGGTCGGGTACTTCGACGTTGCGGCCGGTGACCACCACTTCGGCGTTGCCGGTGGTTTCGCTCGGCTCGTCGTCCATCACCATGGCGCTGTCGGTATCCACGGAATAACTTGACATGCTTGGCAACTCGATTCTCTCTCGCGTGCGCACGCCCGCTGCGTGCCCGGCTGGGAAGAAGTTGCTCCGACGGGGCATGGTGGTCGCGCCGCTCGCCGGTGCAAGGTGTCGAGGACTCACCTCCTACCGCTGGCGCGATACCGGCGCGTCACCTTCGGGAGCGCCGCCGTGAGTTGTTCACGGTTCGTTGGTGCCGACGGTAGTCCGTGTTCACCCGGTCGTGCCACTGATTCGGCAGACCTGTTTTCAGTTCTTCACGCCGGATTGATCCCGGGGTAATGCCGCTCATGCGTTTGCCATGGCAACGACGGCCACGACGTGTGCGCCGCGCGTTTGCAGAACGGATGCAGATTCGGCGGCGGTGGCGCCGGTGGTGATGACGTCGTCGACGAGCAGGACGGGTCCGGTGACGGTTCGGGTGGCACGGACGCGGCCGGCGATGTTGCGCTGGCGGGCCGCGCTGGACAGACCCACCGAGTCGCGGGTGAAGGCCTTGAGCCGAAGGGCCGGCACGACGGTGAGGCCCGGGTGGTGGGTGGTGGCCGCCCGAGCGATGCGCGTGACCGGGTCACCACCGCGTCGGCGCGCCGACGAACGCCTGGTGGGAGCGGGAACCACGGTGAGCGGGGTGTCCAGGATTCCCCAGGTCAGCAGGTGCTCCAGGCCGTCGCGCAGGGCTACGGCCAGCGGAGGGATCAAATCGGCGCGGCCGT
>JAXHTL010000111.1:11695-15683 GCA_034190095.1 Actinomycetota bacterium | reverse complement strand
TCTATTGGCAGCACCCCGAATACCGCCAGGAGCTCGTCGACAGCCGCGGCCTGCAACGTCTCGACGATGAGAGATTCACCGTCGAATGACGCTCGTGCGGAACGCACCTGGAAGAGCATCCCCGCCTCGCGGGCCCCGCAATCACCACTGACCGCGGCGCGAACGCAGGGCCTCCATATCGTCGGCGATGAATCCCTCGATCCAACTGCGCAGCATGCCGGCATCCAACGGTTCGGCGTGGTCGGCATCATCGGGCTCGTAGATGTAGTCGCCGTCGCCGCGGACCTGGACCCAGTGCAGAATACGGCGATCGGGGTCGACCCCCCACTGCCGAGCCGGCTCGGTCCGGGTCTGCACGGTCCCGGTCGCCACGACGTCGCGGTCGTCGACGACGGGCACGGGCTCCGGGTGGACCGTGTGATCAACCAGAAAGCTCAGGTCGTCGGCTTCGTCCCGCGCATCGACCGCCTCCGGAACCTGATCGGTGTGACCTGTCACCGCGATGCGCTGGTGGGCGCCCGCACCGACCAGCCCGACAGTGTCGGCGACCACGGCGGCAAGCTCCGGCGGCGGCACCGCGTAGACGTCGACGATGTCCACGCCCTCGTCGCTGCCCTGCACCGCAAGAAATCCCGATCCGTCCGCCAGCACACCGTGCAGGCGACGATCCGGTCTGTCCCCGACGCTGCAGTGCACCCGGCACTCGACGCACACGTCTGGTCGCATCAGCGCTTCGACCCACCCGCGGACACTGCGCAGATCCCCTGCGTCGAGGCGGTATTCGATCGGATCGACATCCCTGGTAGCCAGCCACAACGACCCGACCGGCCGGCTGCGGCCCAGCGGAAACGGCACCGTGTCGCGGCCGTACAGTTCGCAGACCGACTCGAGATCCACCACCGCGACGCTGCCCACCGGCTCGAGCGACACCGCCGCCGGGAAACTCGGCCGATACCTCATGGAGACCATTCTGCAGCCCGTGCGCGGTAGGCTCGCCAGAACGTGTGTGGCAAACAAGCGAAGTGCCCAGACCGGCTTCCCGGTCCGGGCCTTTCTCGTTACTGGGGCCGGCAGATGGGGGGAATTGCATGGCCGTGACCACCGACCGGGCTGTGGTGACCGACGGCGACCGGCGCCGGCGCCGGGCCCGTCGCCGCTGGACGCTGGTGCTCATCGCGGCCCTGCTCTTCGGTGCCGCGGTCTATCTGGTGGCCGTGCAGACCACCACGGGCCAGCGCCTCGAAGACACCGCGATGCTCGGCGCCAACCAGGTCGACAGCGACCTACGCCAGTGGGCGCGCCAGCAGTTCCACACCATCACGGTGACGTCGCAACTGGGCGCGGCGGCGATTGTCGCGCTGATCGGCCTGCTGCGCCGTCAGCTGTGGCTCGCCGTCGCCGGAGTCGGTGTCATCCTGGGCAGTCAGGCGCTCACCCAGGTGCTCAAGTACCAGCTGCTCACCCGCCCCGAATTGGTCACGATCGCCGGCGTCAACCCCGACAACACGCTGCCCAGCGGCCACACCACGGCGGCGATGTCGCTGTTGTTCGCCACGCTGATCGTGGTTCCCTACCGCTTCCGCGGAATCGCGATGTTCTTCACGCTGTCCTGGGCGGTCGGGATCGGCGCCTACACGGTGATCCTCAAGGCGCACCGGCTCTCGGACACCCTGGCCGCCGATGCGGTGGCGCTGGTGGTGGCCTGCGCCGCATCGCTGTTCCTGTCCCGCACCGGGCGTATCCGCGCGGTGGTCTCCCCCGGCGCCGCGCGCTACACCCTGCGCACGATGTTCGTGGTGCTGGTGGGCGCCATCGGGACTTTCAGCCTGACCCTGGGGCTGGCCCAGGTGCTCGACGCCGCGTCGGCCCGCCTCAACGACAGACCCACCGAGTGGCACCTGTTCCTGGGATCGCAGTGGCTGGCCGCGGCGGGTTCGGTGGCTGCCGCGCTGCTGTTCTGGTGGACCTGGCACCGGCTGGAGTCCAAACGCAGCGGCGACCCGGTCACCAGCCGCTAACTCACGCGGTCGGCTCGTCGGCGTCCTTGTCCACGTCCGGGGTGTCCTCGCGGTGCTTGCCTTCCTGCTCGGCCTCGCGCGCCGCACGGGACGCGGTGGAGCCCTCTTCGTCGTCGTAGATACCTTTGCCTCGAGTCACAGGGCCTCCTTTCAGCCTGAAGCGGTGCGCAATCGATCCAGCAGTGGACCCGCCGCTTCCTTGAGGAACAGGTCCTGATTGTGGTCGCCGATCTGGACGAGGGCAACGTCGGTGAAGCCCGCCTCCCAGTAGGTGCGGACTGCCTCGACGATCCGGTCCAGGTCGGGCCCGCACGGGATGGATTCGGCGACGTCCTCCGGCCGGACGTACTGGGTGGCTGCGGCGAATCCGGCTGTGGTCGGGATGTCGGCGTTGACCGCCCAACCGCCGGAGAACCAGCGGAACTGGTCGTGGGCGCGCGCCACCGCCGCATCGCGGTCGGGATCCCAGCAGATCGGGATCTGGCCGATCACCCGCACGTCGCCGGACAGCCCGGTGGCGCGGCGGCTGCGGTGCCACGAGTCGACGAGACCCTTGTCGGGCTCGGTGCTGATGAGATGGTCGGCCAGCGCGGCGAACTGCTCGACCGACCGGTCACCGGACACCGCGGCGGCGATCGCCACCGGGACATCCGGGACGTCCCAGATCCGGGCGGAGTCGACCTGGAAGTACTCGCCTTTCCAGTCGACCAGCTCACCGGTGAGCAGTTCCCGGATGACGGTGATGGCTTCGGCCAGCATCTCCTGGCGACGCGCCACGGTGGGCCACCGACCGCCCACCACGTGCTCGTTGAGGTTCTCCCCGCTGCCCACGCCCAACGTGAACCGCCCGTCGGCCAGGATCTGCATCGTCGCGGCCTTCTGCGCGATGACCGCCGGGTGATAGCGCATCGTGGGGCAGGTGACGTAGGTCATCAGCTCCACACGCTCGGTCGCGTGGGCGACCGCACCGAGCGTCGACCAGGCGTATGGGGCGTGTCCCTGTGACGCGAGCCACGGGAAGTAGTGGTCGCTGCTCACCTCGAAGTCGAAACCGGCATGCTCAGCCGAAACAGCGTAACGGACAAGGTCTTTGGGTCCGCTCTGCTCGGTCATCAGGGTGTAGCCGAAACGGGTCATGCGGGTCGGGATACCCCGATGCCCGGTGCCAAAACTGTCAGGCCCCGGCGCGGAAGCGCCCGTCCACCGCGGCGGTGAGCTCGATGTCACGCGGCACCAGCTCCACCTCACGCCCGCCACCGGCCGGTGCGGCAGCAGCGCGCAGCGGCATCGCCGCCGAATCGCCGGTCGCGCCCCCGAGCATCCCCGGCTCGGCGAGGGCCAGCGGCTGCACCTCGCCCAGGCCGAGCGCGTCGGCGAACTGTTGCGCGCGCTCCTTCGCATCGCGCACCGCCCGCCCGCGGACCTCACGCAGGAGCTCGTCGCGGCGTGCCGGGGTCAGCTCCCACACCACGTCGTCGATCCGGAAGCCCTCGACCACCCCGACCTGCTCACCCACCCAGGCCGAGAGCGCGGTGACGTCGCCGAAAGTCACCGCGAGACGCACCGCGGCGTGGTGCACCAGCGGCAGCCGGGCACCGTCCTGGTGCCACGGCCGGTTCGACCAGGTGCGTAACCGTTCGGCCGACCATCTCGCCACCGGGGCGTCCCCGCCGACGGTCAGCGGTGCCAGCGAATCCCTGACCGTGCCGAGGTCGGCGGCCACCCGCTGGTAGACGGGTTCCATCGCCGGTCCCTCGAACGAGATGCTGGCGCGCACGGTGGCCTGTTCGGGTGCCTGGTACGTGGTGTGGGAGCCCCGGACGGTGATTTCGGTCGCCATATCGGCCAGTATCGCGCGACGTTGTCATTCGCTGCCGTGATCGACAAGATGGTGACCATGACCAACGACGCCGGCGGTTACGGGACGCCGGGGGCGCCCGGCGCGCCACCACCCGGTTACCCGCCCCCCG
>JAXHTL010000111.1:0-11595 GCA_034190095.1 Actinomycetota bacterium | reverse complement strand
CCGCCGGGCTACCCAGCGCCTCCCGGGTACGGCGCACCTCCCGGCTACGGTCCGCCGGTGCTCAAGCCCGGCGTCGTTCCGCTGCGGCCGCTGACCCTGTCGGACATGTTCAACGGCGCGGTCGCCTACATCCGGGCCAACCCGAAGGCCACGCTGGGCCTGACCACGATCGTCGTGGTGGGCGCCCAGGTGATCGCACTGTTGCTGTCGTTCTGGCCGTTCGCGTTCACCGGCGACCTCGCCGAGTCCCTCGACGGGGACACCGCCTCCACCGAGGTGTTGGTCAGCTGGATGGCATCCAGCATGGCCTCGACGCTGACCACCGCGCTGTCGACGATCCTGCTCAGCGGGATGCTGACGGTGGTGATCGGTCGAGCGGTATTCGGCGCCGGAATCACCATCGGACAGGCCTGGCAACGCCTTCGGCCACGGCTGTGGGCGCTGATCGGGTTCACCGTGCTGGAGGCCCTGGGCGCGGTCCTGCTGATCGTCGTCGTGATGGTGATCGTGGTGGGCGTCGGGGCAGCCACCAACGGCGCCGTCGCGTTCCTCGTCGGCGCGCCACTGGTTCTGGCTGCGATCGCAGCCCTGGTCTATCTCGGCACCATGCTGGCTTTCACGCCCTCGGCCATCGTGCTCGAACGCCGCGACGTCATCTCGGCGGTGAAGCGGTCGTTCGCGCTCATCAAGGGGGATTTCTGGCGGGTGCTCGGGATCCGGCTGCTCGCGGTGATCGTGGCGCAGCTCGTGGCAGGGGCGGTGGCCATCCCGTTCAGCATCGGCGGGCAGATCGTGTTGAGCGAGTCGATGTCGACGGCGGCGGCCATGGCGGCCATGGTGTTGTTCTCCGTCGGTGGCGCCTTCGGTCAGATCGTCACCGGACCGTTCAGCGCGGGCGTGATCGTGCTGCAGTACACCGATCGCCGGATTCGCTCCGAGGCCTTCGACCTCGTGCTGCAGACCGGTGCGGCCGCCGGGCGCGGCGCGCCACCGGAGAGCACCGACGATCTGTGGCTGACCAGCCGGCGCTGACGTGGGGGAAATCGACATCGGCCGCGACGCGGCGCACGACGCCGCGCAGAACGAGCTCGCCAAGGCGATCTATCCCAAACCGTCGCTGAGCGAACAGATCATGCGCTGGATCGAGGACCTGCTGTATCGGGTGGTGGCCCGCGGCGCCGAGCTACCGGGCGGCTGGTTCACCGTCGCGGTGCTGGTGGTCCTGCTCCTCGTCGCGGTCATCGTGGCGGTGCGGATCGCCCGCCGGGCCATGCGGACCAGCCGGGCCGGGCCCGTCACCCTCTTCGACGACCAGGAACTGAGTGCCGCTGAGCATCGCGCGACCGCCGAACGCCATGCAGCGGCCGCGGAATGGGCGCCGGCCATCCGCCACCGGGTCCGCGCCGTGGCCCGCCAGCTCGAGGAGAACGGTGTGCTCGACCCGGGCCCGGGGCGGACCGCCACCGAGCTCGCGCGCGTCGCCGGCCGCGTGCTTCCCGGGCTCGCCGACGACCTGACCCTCGCGGCAGAGGCTTTCAACGACGTCACCTACGGTGAGCGTCCCGGTTCCCAGGACCAGTACGCGATGATCGCGGTGCTCGACGGCCGGCTCGGCGACCGCACCGCCTCGGCATCGGGAGATCGCACCGAATCCGCCCCGCAGAGCTGGGCCGAGGTGCGATGACCCAGTCGTCGACGGCGGTCGGCTCGACACTGACCGCACGATGGCGTGGCCTGCGGTGGGTGCTGCTCGCCCTGGTGGTGATCGTCGCCGTGGCCGCGCTCGGGGCCTACCTCACCACGCCGACCAGCGGCGGCCGGATGGATCCACAGTCCACCTCCGGCGACGGTGCCCATGCGCTGGTCGCGCTGCTGCGCGAGCAGGGAGTCACGGTTGTCGAAGCCGGTGACATCGCCACGGTGGAACGCGAGGCCGGTCCGGACACCCTGTTGGTCGCCGCGCAGACCTACCACCTCTACGGCGAGGATCTGCTGGACAGGCTCGCCGCGCTGCCCGGTGACCGCCTGCTGGTGGAGCCGCTGGGCACCACCCGGGACGCGCTGGCCCCGGCACTCGACAGCGGCGAACCCACCGAATTCGGCGGGCTGCGACCGGGGTGCGACCTGCGTGCAGCAACCCAGGCGGGAACGGTCCGGTTCGACGGCGCCGAGACCTTCGAGGCTGCCGGCGCGATCCCGGTCACCCGCTGCTACGACGGAGCGCTGGCCCGTTACACCGCCGGCGAACGGACGGTCACCGCGGTGGGCAGCGCCCATTTCATGACCAACGCCGGCCTGTTGCAGGAGGGCAACGCCGCACTGGCGATGAATCTCGCCGGCGACCGGTCGCGGGTGATCTGGTATGCGCCCCAGACTCGCGAGAGCAGTGAATCCGGCGGTGAAGCAAGACTTTTCGACCTGATCCCGGACCAGGTGAGCTGGCTGGTCTGGCAGTTGGTACTCGTCGTGGCCCTGCTGGCCCTGTGGAAGGTGCGCCGGGTCGGCCCGCTGGTGGCCGAGCAGCTGCCGGTGGTGGTGCGCGCCTCGGAGACCGTCGAGGGCCGCGGTCGGATGTACCGCTCGCACCGGGCCCGCGACCGCTCCGCCGACGCGCTGCGGGCCGCGACGCTGCACCGCATGCTGCCCCGGCTGGGGCTCGGGCCGAACGCCTCCCCGCAGTCCGTCGCCCAGGCCGTCAACCAGCGCTGCGGTCTGGAACCCCAGCAGGTGACCCATACTCTCTACGGGCCGCCGCCCGCATCCGACACCGATCTGGTGAGCCTCGCCCGCGCACTCGACGACATCGAAAGGCAGGTCGCACACTCGTGACACAGCCCACCCAGCACGAGGACGCCCGCACCGCGCTGATGGCGCTCCGCGCCGAGATCGCGAAGGTGGTCGTCGGCCAGGACGCGGTGGTGAGCGGTCTGGTGATCGCCCTGCTCTGCCGTGGTCACGTGCTGCTCGAAGGTGTGCCCGGTGTCGCCAAGACGCTGTTGGTCCGGACCCTGGCGGCCGCATTGCAGCTGGACTTCAAACGGGTGCAGTTCACTCCCGACCTGATGCCCGGCGATGTCACCGGCTCGCTGGTGTACGACGCGCGCACCGCGGAGTTCGAGTTCCGCGCCGGGCCGGTGTTCACCAACCTGATGCTGGCCGACGAGATCAACCGGACACCGCCCAAGACCCAGGCCGCGCTGCTCGAGGCGATGGAGGAGCGCCAGGTCAGCGTCGATGGCGAGCCCCGCGCGCTCCCCGACCCGTTCATCGTGGCCGCCACCCAGAACCCCATCGAGTACGAGGGGACCTACCAGCTGCCCGAGGCGCAACTGGACCGCTTTCTGCTGAAACTGCAGGTGAATCTGCCGCCGCGGGATCAGGAGATCGCTATTCTGCAGCGCCACGCCCGGGGTTTCGATCCGCGGGACCTGACCTCGGTGCGGCCGGTCGCCGGCCCGGCCGAGCTGGCCGCAGGCCGCGAGGCGGTCCGCCAGGTGCTCGTCGGCGACGAGGTGCTGGGCTACATCGTCGACATCGTCGGGGCGACCCGGCAATCGCCGTCCCTGCAGCTGGGTGTGTCACCTCGCGGCGCGACCGCACTGCTGTCCACGTCGCGGTCCTGGGCCTGGTTGTCCGGCCGCAACTACGTCACCCCCGACGACGTCAAGGCGATGGCCCGCTCCACGCTGCGTCACCGGGTGGCGCTGCGGCCGGAGGCCGAGCTGGAGGGGGCGAACACCGACGGGGTCATCGACGGCATCCTGGCCGCTGTGCCGGTGCCGCGTTAGCGCCGACCCGTGGTCATCACCGGTCGTGTCGCGCTGATCGCACTGCTGTGCGCGGTGCCGATCACGCTGTCCCCCCGTCCTGCTCTGGTTTTCGGCGTTCTGCTGGCCGCGTTGGCGGTCGCCGTCGTCGCCGACGCGCTGCTGGCCGCCAGCCCCCGCAGGCTCCGGTTCGACCGCGGGGGGCAGCAATCCGCGCGGTTGGGGCAACCGGTCGCCGCCACCTTGACCGTCACCAACGACGGGCGCTCCCGGTTCCGCGGCCTGGTCCGCGACGCCTGGGCCCCCAGCGCCCGCGCCGACCCCCGCACGCACCCGGTGGACATCGCCCGCGGGCAACGGATCCAGATCGAGACGCAGTTGCGCCCGGTGCGGCGCGGCGATCAGGTCTCTGCGCTGGTGACGGCCCGGGCGTTCGGACCTCTGGGACTGGCCGGGCGGCAGTGTTCGCACCGCGTGCCCTGGCAGATCCGGATCCTGCCACCGTTCCTGTCCCGCAAGCATCTGCCGTCGCGGCTGGCCCGGCTGCGCGAACTCGAAGGCATGACGCCGGTGCTGATCCGCGGGCAGGGAACCGAATTCGATTCGCTGCGCGAGTACGTCGTCGGCGACGACATCCGCTCGATCGACTGGCGTGCCACCGCCCGGCGCGCCGACGTGGTGGTGCGCACCTGGCGCCCGGAGCGGGACCGCCGGGTGGTCATCGTGCTCGACACCGGCAGGACCTCGGCCGGGCGGGTCGGGGTGGACCCGACCCGAGCCGACCCCGGCGGCTGGCCCCGGCTGGACTGGTCGATGGATGCCGCGCTGCTGCTGGCCGCGCTGGCCGCCCGCGCCGGTGACCATGTCGACTTCCTCGCCCACGACCGGGTGACCCGGGCCGGGGTGTTCAATGCCTCACGCACCGAGCTGCTGGCCCACCTGGTCGACGCGATGGCGCCGCTGGAGCCGGCCCTGGTCGAGTCGGACGCCCGGTCGATGGTCGCCGCGGTGCAGCGGCGGGTCCGCCGCAGCGCCCTGGTGGTGCTGCTGACCGACCTGAACGCCTCGGCGATCGACGAGGGGTTGCTCAGCGTCATCCCGCAGCTGACAGCCAAGCACCGGGTGCTGCTGGCCGCGGTCTCGGACCCGCGGGTGGATGCCCTGGCGGCCGGACGCGCCGATGCCGTCGCGGTCTATGACGCCGCAGCCGCCGAACGGGCCCGCAACGACCGCGGCTCGGTGGCCTCCCGGTTGCGCGGACGCGGTGTCGATGTGGTCGACGCGCCACCGGAGGATCTGGCCCCGGCGCTGGCCGACCACTACCTGGCGATGAAGGCCGCCGGTCGCCTCTGAGCGCTGTGTCCGGTCAGGACGTGGGAACCACGTCGGGCGCGTTGTCGATGTCGCCGGTCTCACCGGCGCGGGCCGCCTTGGCGCCGAAATAGAACACATAGCCCAGGAAGGCGAGTTCCACGGCGATCCCGATGGCCACCCGGGCGAACGTCGGCAGCGGCGACGGGGTGACGAAGGCCTCCACGACGCCGGCCACGATCAGCACCACCACCAGCCCGACGGCCACGGCGATGACCGCGCGGCCCTGCTCGGCGAGCACCTGGCCGCGCGGGCGGTCCCCGGGGGAGATCGCCGACCAGCCCAGCCGCATCCCCGCCCCGGCGGCCAGGAACACCGCGGTGAGCTCGATCAGCCCGTGCGGGGTGATCAGCCCCAGGAAGATGTCGCCCTTGCCGGCCCCGAACATCAACCCGGCCGACAGCCCCAGGTTCAGCGCGTTGTTGAACAGCACCCACGGGATGGGGATGCCCAGCAGGACCGCCGAGGCGATGCACTGCACCGCGATCCAGGCGTTGTTCGCCCACACGCTCAACGCGAACGATCCGGCGGGGTTTTCGCTGTAGTAGGCGGCGAAGTCGTTGTTGACCAGCTGCGCGATCTCCTCGGGCGTGGCGATCGCCGCCTGCACCTCGGGGTTGTTGGCGATCCAGGCGGTGATCACGGCTGCCACCACGAAGAAGCCGACGGCCGAACCCAGCCACCACCGCCAGGTTCGGTAGGCGACCACCGGGAAGGACACCGTCCAGAAGCGGATGAACTCCTGCCACAGCGGTGCGTGCGCCCCGGTCACCACCGACCTGGCCCGAGCGACCAGGCCGGAGAGGCGCCCCACCAGGACTGCGTCCGAGGACGCCGAGCGGACGATCGACAGATGTGTGGACACCCGCTGGTAGAGCTCGACGAGCTCGTCGACTTCGGCCCCATCGAGTTTGCGGCGCCGCTTGACCAGCTGGTCGAGGCGATCCCAGGAGGCCCGGTTGGCCATGACGAACGCATCGACATCCACGGCGGCCATGCTAGTAGCGTTGGCGGCTATGGTCGGTTCGCAGCAGCCCGTGGTGACCGGCGACGCGGTGGTGCTCGACATCCAGATCGCCCAGCTGCCGGTGCGCGCCCTGTCGGTGCTCATCGACATCGTCGTGATCTTCATCGCCTACCTCGCCGGGGTGATGCTGTGGGCCACCACGCTGGCCCAGTTCGATTCGGCGTTCTCGGCGGCGGTGCTGATCATCTTCACCGTGCTGGCCCTGGTCGGCTATCCGGTGATCTTCGAAACCGCCACCCGGGGTAAGACGTTGGGCAAGATGGCGCTCGGACTGCGGGTGGTCTCCGACGACGGCAGCCCGGAGCGGTTCCGTCAGGCGCTGTTCCGCGCACTGGCAGGGGTCATCGAGATCTGGATGCTGACCGGCGGTCCGGCGGTGATCAGCAGCCTGATCTCGCCCAAGGGCAAGCGGATCGGCGATATTTTCGCCGGCACCGTGGTGATCACCGAACGCGCTCCGCGGCTGCCGGCACCGCCGGTGATGCCGCCGCAGCTGGCGCGGTGGGCGTCGACGCTGGAGCTGTCGGGGCTCGACGCCGAGCAGGCCGAACTGGCCCGGCAGTTCCTCGTCCGCGCTCCCCAGCTGGCCCCGCAGGTGCGCGACCAGATGGCCTTCCGGATCGGCTCGGAGGTGTTGTCCCGGATTGCGCCACCGCCGCCGCCGGGCACCCCGCCGGCGATGGCGCTGGCAGCGGTTCTCGCCGAGCGTCACCGGCGCGAGTTGACACGGCTTCAGCCGCAGGGGCCCGCCACCGGGTGGCCGCCGCCCGCCTCGTATCCGCCGCCGTATCCCGGGCCGCCGTCGTATCCGTCGCCGGCGCCACCGGCACCGCCGCGCACCGACGGGTTCGCCCCGCCGTCCTGACCGGTGGCGGTCAGAGCCGCGTCAGGCCGACCAGGAACAGCGCCGACGCCGTCAGGGCGGTCGCGGTGCGGACGTGGTTCCAGACCACCCAGCGGCGCCGGTAGCGCTGCCACACCTCCTCGCTCACTTCTGCGGTGTCCAGCCGCACGTTGAGCGGCACGTTGCGCGCAACGGTCACCACCGCCGGGGCGATTCCGGCGACGGCGCCGCCCACCAGCCATCCGCCACCCGCGCCGGGCCACTGCACGGCGGCCAGCACACCGACGGCCAGTGCGAGCAGCCCCGCTCCGAAGTAGGTCACCAGGAACACCGCGCTGACCGTCGCCTCGGCGTTGATGGCGCGCATCGTGCCGATGGCCTGGGCGGAGCCCGTGCGGTCGAGCCCGCGCAGCACGAAGGCCGAGAACGGGAACATCATGCCGCCGGCGGCAGCGCTGGCGGCCGCCGCGGCACAGGCCAACGCGGTCAGGACGGTGTCGGTCATGCCCCCCAGCCAACCCCACCGCCGCGGCGCCCGTCCCGCCAGGTGGGTCAGTCGGCGATCCAGTTGCCGTGGAATCCGTAGGGAACCCGTTGCGGCAGCGTGATTCTGGCCACCGGCGGCCCGGTGAAGTCGGAGGCGTCGACGATGACCAGGTCACTGCCGTCGCGGACCGGGTCGTAGACGTAGGCGATGTACCAGCCGTTGGTTTCGTCGGCCGGCCCGGAGGTCGACGGCACGAACACCGCCTCGCCGGGGCCACCGGGGACCTCGGCTGTGCCGAATCGGTGCTCGGCAGCGCCGCCGGTGGACAGATCGTGGCGAACCAGCCGCCCGTCGCCGACGGACACCGCATAGCGGGCGGGCAGGGTGGCCAACCGGTCGTCGATGCGGGGGAACTCCACCACACGGTCGTCGAGCTGGCTCTCCGAGACGGTGCCGCCCTGTAGGTCGATGGTCCAGGTCCACATCGTCCCGGCCGCGTCGAACCCGGCATCTCCGCGCCACAACTCCGGGTAGCGGACCGCCTGGAGCACAAGGGTTTTGCCGTCGTCGTGGGCGTTGGCCACGTGGAAGACGTAGCACGGGTCGATGTCGAACCAGCGCACCGCGCCGAACGGGTCGTCGCGGCGCAGCACCCCGAGGCGCGCCCCGTAGGAGTCGTCCCAGCGGTAGGGCATGTCGCGTTCGCGCCCCAGCGCGATGCCGAGGTCGAACACGATCGGCAGATCCATGAACACGACGAAGTTCTCCGTGAGTGCGAAGTCGTGCATCATCGTCAGCGCCGGGACCTCGAGCGGGCGGTCGATCACCAGCTGTCCGTTCGCGTCGGCACGGTGGTAGGTGACGTGCGGTGCGGTGATGCTGCCGTAGCCGAAGAAGTGCAGCTCGCCGGTGCGGGGGCAGATCTTCGGGTGCGCGGTCATCGAGTCGACGAGCTTGCCGTCGAAATCGTAGGCCCCGACGGTCTCGAGGTCGTTGGTGATCTCGTAGGGCAATGAGGATTCGACCAGCGCGAGCGTCTTCCCGGCGTGGTTGACGACGTGGGTGTTGGCGACACTGGCACGCAGGTTGCGGGTGCCGTCGGCGTTGTAGAGCGGGAACGGGTCGGTGAAGCTGTCGGTGCGCACCCAGCGGTTGCGATACCACCGGGCTCGGCCGCCTTCCAGTCGGACGCCGTGGATCATGCCGTCGCCGGTGAACCAGTGCCCGGTCGCCGAGCGCGGGTTGGGCCCGTTGCGCAGGTACCAACCGGCCAGCTCGGGCGGGATGGCGCCGGAGACCGGGAGGTCGAATTCGGTCAGCTCGTCGGCGACCGGCGCGTAGTTGTCGCGCTGGAAGAAGTCGCCGGTGCCGAACAGCGTGCCGGTGTCGGGGCTGGACGTGGAGCGGGTCATGGGCTTGCCTCCTGTCGGGATACCCAAGCTTGGCATTCCACTAGTGACATGTCAATGGTGGAATGTCGGGATGGATCCCAGGTCGGCCCGTACCATGCTGCCGTGAGCCTGCGCTATGCCACCCTCGGCCTGTTGGCCCAGCATCCCGGCAGTGGCTACGACCTGCTCAAGCGGTTCGAGGCCTCGATGGCCAACGTGTGGCCGGCCACCCAGAGCCAGCTCTACGGCGAACTCAACAAGCTGGCCGCCGACGGTCTGATCGAGGTCACCGCCATCGGTGCGCGCGGACGCAAGGAGTACGCCATCACCGGCGCCGGGCGCGCCGAACTGCTGCAGTGGATCGCCCAACCGGGTGAGAGCACCGCCGTGCGCAGACCCGACGTGCTCAAGGTGTTCCTGCTCGGCGAGATCCCGCCCGAGCAGGCCCGCGACTACGTCACCAGGATCGCCGAGTTCGCCGACCAGGCACTGGACCGGTACCGGCACATCCGCGATTCGGTGCCGTGGAGCGACTCCGCGGCCGACTTCTACGCCCGCGCCGCCCTGGAGTACGGCCTACGCACCGCCGAAATGGAGGCGCAGTGGGCGCGTTGGCTGGCCGACGCCATCGACGAACGTGCGTGAACGCACCGAGCTCAACTCACCGCCGCGCGTTCTGCGTCCGGTGTCCCGACCGTCCGGCCGCGCGAGACCAGCCAGTGCAGCGCCGCGCCCAGGGCGGCGCCGAAGACCCATGCGAAACCGGACAGTGCGTGCAGCGCGGGCACCCAGACCGCTGAGATGGCGAAGATCGCGGCGATGCCGAATGCCCACAGTGCGCGGACATTCCAGCCCCTGGTGAAGTAGTACATCCCGGCGGGGTCCACGGAGTAGAGCTGCTGGATCTGCAGGGTGCGCTTCCGGATCAGGAAGTAGTCGGCGACCATGATCCCGTACAGCGGCGCCAGCACCGCCCCGAGGGTGTCGACGAACTTGGGCAGCCCGGCGTTTCCGATGACCGACACCCACAGCGCGCCGATGATGAAACCCAGCGCCGCGGTGATGAACCCGGCGACCCGGAAGTTGAGTTTCTCCGGTTTGAGGTTGACGATGTCATAGACCGGCGGAATGAAGTTGGCGACCAGGTTGATCCCCACCGTGGCGACGAAGAACGTCACGGCGGCCAGGATGCTCAACCAGACGTTGCCGACCTGGCCGACGATGTCGGCGGGATTGGTCGCCGGCTCACCCTGGCCGTCCTGGAACACGATGTAGGCGCCGGCGGTGATGAACAGCGACAGGAACGTGAAGAACGTCAGGCTGACCGGCAGACCCATCAGGTTGCCGCGGCGCATCTGCTTGTCCGAGCGGGTGAACCGGGCGAAGTCACCGAAGTTGATGATGACCGCGGCGAAGTAGGCGATCATCGTGCCCACCACGCCGACGAACGCGCTCACCGCGGCGAGCCCGGACTTCTCACCGGCGAACAGGTCGCCGACCGAGGTCAGCAGCCCGGATCCGGCCTGCCACCAGATCGCGACCAGCAGCAGGATCATCACCGCGTACACGGCCGGACCGGCGAAGTTGAGGAATCGCACGATGCCGTCGATGCCACGGACGAACAGAAAGATCTGGAAGCCTGCGACGACGGTGTAGGACACCCAGTCCACCCACGTCATACCCAGGAATGTGGCGGTGGGGGTGGCGCCGAGGACCGCGTTGATGGCCAGCGCGACCGCGGTCGAGGCGAAATAGGTCTGCGCGCCGTACCAGAAGATCGCCACGATGCCGCGCACCGTCGCCGGGAACATCGCGCCACGCACACCCATCGATGCGCGCGCCACCACCGGGTAGGGCACCCCGTACTTCACGCTGGGCTGCCCCGACCAGTTGACGAAGACCATCACCAGGGCGCCGGCAAGGATGATCGCGGCGATGACGAACCATCCGTTGATGCCGGCGGTGATGAACAGGCTGGCCGCCAGGGTGTAGCCGGCCAGGCTCTGGACGTCATTGGTCCAGACGTTGAAGATCTCGAACCAACCCCACTTGCGCTGCGAGGGCGGCGTCGGGGCCAGTTCGTCGTTGTGCAGGCTGCTGTGGCCCGAGGCGATCACGAACTCGGCGTCGCCATCCGGGACGAGCGCGGCGGCTGACGGCGACGATGCGACGACTCCCGGCTCAGGGGTTTCTGCGTGGGGCTGAGTCATCGCGGCGGTCCTTCCTCGGACCGTACGACGGTCCGTGCTCCGTCTGACGCGTCCTCGGCTCGCGTACCGCAGAAACGGTAGGCACGTCCTGTTGCGACGGTGTTAGCCGAGCGTTTCCGGGTGATGTCTGGACCTCAACGTTGCATCGCGATAGATTCCGATATATCGTCGAGGCATCGGAAGCGGCCCATCCGCTCCCCCCGACGACACACGAGGAACAGTCATGACACACCCATTCGGCTCACCGCCCAGCGGATTCGGTTTCGGCCCGGTCGACCGGCGCACGCTTCACCACCACCATCGGCAGGCCCGACGCGACTTCCGCGACCAGGTGCGAGAGCACTCCGGGCACGACGCCTTCGGCCCGGGTTTCCGGCCCGGTCGAGGCGGCGACTTCTTCCCGGGAGGTTTCGACCCGCGCGGCTTCGGATTCGGCTTCGGTCCCGGCCCCCGCGGGGGCCGGCGTGGCGGCGGACGCGGGCGGCGCGGCAAGCGCGG
>JAXHTL010000110.1:0-15689 GCA_034190095.1 Actinomycetota bacterium | reverse complement strand
GCCAACCCCGGCCTGGTCAGCGAATTTACCGAGCTTCGCCCGAAGCCGCGGTCACATGGGGCCGAGTTGTCGAAGGTGTTGTTCTGAACTGCGATATTGGGACGGTACAACGCCCACCAAGAGAATCGTTGCGACGTTAGGGCAACGTTACACACTTAGCTGAGCGCGACGCCGACGCGTGGACGCCGGCTCCCGGGAGTCGGGCCCGGCCGACGTTTCAGCCGTGCCGGGCGCCGATCCAGTGCAGCAGGTCGTGCACCGTCTCGTCTTCCAGCCGGTAGGTGACCGAACGCCCGGCCCGGGTGTTGGTCACCCAGCCCTGCTGACGCAGCACCCGCAGCGCCTGGGAGACCGCGTTCTCGGACCTGCCCAGCGCGGCGGCCAGGTCGCTGACGCAGATCCCCGGGGACCGGTGCAGGCAGAGCAGAATCTCCAGCCGGTGCGGATCGGAGACCAGATCGAAGCGCTGCGCCCAGCTGGGGGTGTCGACCTCGGCCAGAGCCGAGGACGCCCGCTCCACCAGGTGCTCGTCCTCCACTCCTGCAAATCTAGTCCTCGCGCGGCGTGTGCGTCGTCGCAGCGTCCGGGTGTGTCGACCGCCCGGGCGATCAGTCCAGGAATCCGTGCAGCAACGCGGCCGACCCCCACACGTGCGCGGACATCGTCTGCCCCGCGGCCTCGGCGTCGCCGGCCAGGATCGCCGCGACGATGGCGTCGTGCTGTTCGTCGGAGTGCGCGATGTTGCGGGCCAGCAGCGGGATGTGGTCGAGCAGCTCGTTGAGCCGCATGCGGTTCTGCGCGACCAGCGGCACCAGGGAGGGCACCCCGGCCGCCTCGGCGATCGCCAGATGCAGGCGTGAATCCAGCCGCCGGTAGTCGGCGGTGTCCGCCCCGCGGACGTCGGCCAGCCGGCTCGACAGCGCCTGGCGCTCGCCGGCGGTCAGCGTCCTGGCTGCCGCCGTGCGGGCCGCCCCGACTTCCAGGATCTCGCGCAGCCGGACCGCGTCGTCGATGTCGGCGCGGGTCAGCCGGAAGGCGTCGGCGCTGGGGGCGGGCAGTGCCTCGGCCAGGAACGTGCCGCCGTAGCGGCCCCGCCGCGACACCAGGTAGCCGGCCTCGGCCAGCGACTTGATGGCATCGCGCACCGTGTCGCGGCTGACCCCCAGCCGGGCGGCCAGTTCCCGCTCGGGCGGCAGTGACTCGCCGGGCTGCAGCACGCCGAGCCGGATGGTCTGCAGCAGCCGCGAGACCGTGTCCTCGAACGCGTTGAGCGGGCGCACCGGACTCAGCAGCGCATCGCTGGCATCGGCGCGCTCGGCGGGACTCGGCTGCGCGGTCATCACCCGACCTGCTACAGCGGAGTGACGTAGGCCGAGCTGATGCCGCCGTCGACCAGGAACGACGAGGCGGTGATGAACGACGCGTCGTCGCTGGCCAGGAACGCCACCGCGGCGGCCAGCTCCTCCGGTTCGGCGAAGCGTCCCACCGGGACGTGCACCAAGCGGCGCGCGGCCCGCTCGGGATCCTTGGCGAACAGCTCCTTGAGCAGCGGTGTGTTGACCGGTCCCGGGCACAGCGCGTTGACCCGGATTCCCTGCCGGGCGAACTGCACACCGAGTTCCCGCGACATCGCCAGCACCCCGCCCTTGGAGGCGGTGTAGGAGATCTGCGATGTCGCCGAGCCCATGACCGCGACGAAGGACGCGGTGTTGATGATCGACCCCTTCTGCTGCGGCACCATGTGGCGCAGCGCGGCCTTGCAGCACAGGAACACCGATTTGAGGTTGACGTCCTGCACCCGCTGCCAGGCGTCGAGCCCGGTGTTCTCGATCAGGTCGTCGTCGGGCGGGGAGATACCGGCGTTGTTGAACGCGATGTCCACCGAGCCGTAAGTCTTGGCCGCGGTGTCGAACAGCGTGTCCACGGCCACCTCGTCGGCGACGTCCACGGGCACGAAGGTCCCGCCGACCTCGTCGGCGACCTCCTTGCCGGTGGTGGGATCGATGTCGCCGATCACGATCGTGGCGCCCTCGGCGCGCAGCCGCCGCACACTGGCCAGCCCGATACCACTGGCCCCACCGGTGACCACGGCCACCTTTCCGGCCAGGCGCTGGGTCAGATCCATCAGTTCTCCTCCGGGGACTCGTGGACGGCGATGAACACGTTCTTGGTCTCGGTGAACGACAGCGGGGCATCCGGACCGAGCTCGCGGCCCAGCCCCGATTGCTTGAAGCCGCCGAACGGGGTGGTGTAGCGCACCGACGAGTGCGAGTTGACCGACAGGTTGCCGGCCTCGATCGCCCGGGTCACCCGCAGCGCCCGGGACAGGTCGTCGGTCCAGATCGACCCGGACAACCCGTAGTCGGTGGCGTTGGCGAGCGCGATCGCATCAGCCTCGTCCTCGAACGGCAGCACCGCGACCACCGGGCCGAAGATCTCCTCGGTGACGGTGCGGTCGCCGCGCTGGGGCGTCAACACCGTGGGCGGGAACCAGAAGCCCGGGCCCGAGGGGGCGGACCCCCGGAAGGCGACGGGCGCGTCGTCGGGGACGAACGAGGCCACCGAGTTCCAGTGCGCCTTGGACACCAACGGCCCCATCTCCGTGCCTGCCGCGCCGGGGTCACCGACCACCACACCCTTGACCGCGGGTTCGAGCAATTCCATGAATCTGTCGTAGACGTTGCGCTGCACCAGAATACGGCTGCGGGCGCAGCAATCCTGGCCGGCGTTGTCGAAGACCCCGTACGGGGCGGTGGCCGCGGCGCGTTCCAGGTCGCAGTCGCCGAAGACGATGTTGGCGCTCTTGCCGCCCAGCTCGAGGGTCACCCGCTTGACGTGTGCGGCCGCCCCGGCCATCACCTGCCTGCCCACTTCGGTCGACCCGGTGAACACGACCTTGCGCACGTCGGGGTGGCTGACGAAACGCTCCCCCACGACCGGCCCCTCGCCGGGCAGCACGCAGAACAGGTCGGCGGGCAAACCGGCCTCGACCGCGAGCTCGCCGAGGCGCAGCGTGGTCAGCGGTGTCCACTCGGCGGGTTTGATCAGCACGGCGTTGCCGGCGGCCAGCGCGGGTGCGAACCCCCACGCCGCGATGGTCATCGGGAAGTTCCACGGCGTGATGATCCCCACCACACCCAGCGGCTCGTTGAACGTCACATCCCAGCCCCCGGCGACCGGTATCTGCTTGCCGGACAGCCGTTCCGGTGAGGCGGCATAGAACTGGAGCACATCGCGGACGTGGCCGGCCTCCCACCGGGCGCTGCCGATCGGGTGGCCCGAGTTGGCCACCTCCAGATTCGCCAGCTCGTCGATGTGGGCATCCACCGCCGCCGCGAAATCGCGGAGCGCCCCGGCCCGGTCGGCCGGCGCGAGGGCGGCCCAGCGCCGCTGCGCCGACACGGCCCGCGCGACGGCGTCGTCGACGCCGGCCCGGTCGGTCAACTCGACACTGCGCAGCAACTCCTCGGTGGCCGGGTTGATCACCTCGCACGTCGTCATGCGCTCACCTTCTGCGTCCTGCGTCGGGCATGTCCGGCGGCGGCCTCGACCAGCCCGGCGAACAGCCGCAGGTCGTCGAGCCGCTCCTCGGGATGCCACTGCACGGCCACCGCCCAGTGCTCGGGATACTGCCGGGGGTCGACCTCGATGGCCTCGATCACCCCGTCGCTGTCCGATGCGCTCACGATCAGACCGTCCCCGAGTTGGTCGATGGCCTGATGGTGGTAGCACTGCGCCTCGGTGGTGGGCCCGACCAGCGTCTGCACCCGAGTGCCGGGCACCGTCGTGATCGACGACGTCGAGAACACTGCGTTGCCCTGCTGGTGGCGGGAGTGACCGAGGACGTCGGGCAGGTGCTGGTGCAGGGTGCCGCCGAGCGCGACGTTGAGAACCTGGGCGCCCCGGCAGATGCCGAGCACCGGGACCCCGCGGCGCAGCGCGGCGTGCAGCAGGGCCAATTCGAATCCGTCGCGGGTGCGGCTGTCGTCGACGGGTTCGTCGGTCGACGGATGCCGGGAACTGCCGTAGACACCGGGGTCGACGTCGCGTCCGCCGGTGATGATCAGCCCGTCGAGTCCGTCGAGCAGCGCATCGGCGGCCTGGGCGTCGACCCGTTGCGGCGGCAGCAGCACCGACATGCCGCCGGCCAGCCCGACGCCTTCGAAGTAGATGGCGGGCAGGAAACTGGCCCGCACGTCCCACACGCCGGTCTGGGCCTGCTGCAGGTAGGTGGTCAGCCCGATCGCGGGCCGGCGTTCCCGGCCTGGACTAGAGCCGTTCAAAACAGCGCCTCCTCTCCCAATCGGTCACCGCACCGTTGAATGCGGCGAGTTCGACCCGTGCGTTGTTGAGGTAGTGGTCGACGACGTCGTCGCCGAAGGCTTCCCGGGCGATCGTCGATTTGTCGAGCAACTCGGCGGCTTCGGCCATCGTGGTGGGCAGCCGGTCGGCGCCGCTGGTGTAGGCGTTGCCCTCGGCGGCGTCGGGCAGTTCGAGGCCCTGTTCGATGCCGTACAACCCGCCGACGATGAGCGCGGCGGTCGCCAGGTACTGGTTGACGTCGCCGCCGGGGGCGCGGCATTCCATCCGCATGCCCTGGCCGTGACCGACGACCCGCAGCGCGCAGGTGCGGTTGTCCAGCCCCCAGGCGATCGCCGTCGGGGCGAAGCTGCCGTCGACGAAGCGCTTGTAGGAGTTGATGTTCGGGGCGTAGAACAACGTGAACTCGCGCATCGTGGCCAGCTGGCCGGCTACGAAGCTGCGGAACATCGACGACATCCCCAGCGGATCGCTGTCGTCGGCGAACACGGCCGAACCGTCGGTGCCGCGCAACGAGATGTGGATGTGGCAGCTGTTGCCCTCGCGCTCGTCGAACTTCGCCATGAAGGTCAGGCTCTTGCCGTGCTGATCGGCGATCTCCTTGGCGCCGTTCTTGTAGATGGTGTGGTTGTCGCAGGTCACCCGGGCGTGGTCGTAACGGAACGCGATCTCCTGCTGGCCGAGGTTGCACTCCCCCTTGACGCCCTCGCAGTACATCCCCGCACCGTCCATGCCCAGCCGGATGTCCCGCAGCAGCGGCTCCATCCGGGTGGACGCCAGCATCTGGTAGTCCACGTTGTAGTCGGTGGCCGGGGTCAGCTCGCGGTACCCCGACTTCCAGGCGTCGCGGAAGGTGTCGTCGAACACCATGAATTCCAGCTCGGTGCCGATGTAGGGCACCAGCCCGCGCTCGGCGAGCCGGTCGATCTGCCGGTTGAGGATGCCGCGCGGGGCCTGCTTCACCGGCTTTCCGTCGGTCCAGGACAGGTCGGCCATCACCAGCGCGCACCCGGGCAGCCACGGCAGCAGACGCAGGGTGTCGAAGTCGGGGGTCATCACCATGTCGCCGTAACCGGTCTCCCAGCTGGAGATCGCGTAGCCCTCGACGGTGTTCATGTCGACGTCGACGGCCAGCAGGTAGTTGCAGCACTCGGCGCCGTGCTCGGCGACGTCGTCGACGAACAGCCGCGCCGAGACCCGCTTGCCGGTGAGCCGCCCCTGCATGTCGGCGAAAGCCACGATCACCGTGTCGATCTCGCCGGCGGCGACCAACCGCTCGAGTTCACCCTGGTCGAGCATGCCTGATCCTGCACCCATCACTTCTCCTCGCCACAACCCTTGAGTCGACACCGCCGTGTGAGCAAGTCAACCATTGGCCGCCCACCCACGGGTCTGCGATGGCCCGCATTTACCGCATCTCCATGACAAAAGGTAGGGCAGCAGACCTTTCTGAGTCTATTGTTCCCTCGGCGCCCCCGCAGTACACCCTGCCGATCAGCGGATTCGGGCGGCCCCTGTGACGAGGATCTCGACCGCCGAGTGAACGCCCCGGTTTGATGGAGTAGCCCCCGGGTAAATACCCTCGTTTGCGGTGGCCGGGGATCGTCACGGCCGCACGATTACCGATCGAGGTCCGCCGACACAGAGTAGGGTCGAACAGGTGTGTGGAGCCACCGGCGAGGTACGCCTCGACGGAAGAACCCCGGATATCGGCGCCGTCCAAGCGATGGCCCAGGTCATGGTCCCCCGCGGACCCGACGCCGCAGGTGTGTGGTCGCAAGGCAGGGTGGCACTGGGCCACCGGCGCCTGAAGATCATCGACCTCAGCGAAGCCGGCGCCCAGCCGATGGTCGACTCCGAACTCGGGTTGTCGATCGCGTGGAACGGCTGCATCTACAACTACCAGCAGCTGCGCGACGAGCTGATGACCCACGGTTACCGGTTCTTCTCGCACAGCGACACCGAGGTGCTGCTGAAGGGCTATCACCACTGGGGTGACCGGTTCGTCGAGCACCTCAAGGGCATGTTCGCCTTCGCGATCGTCGAGCGCGACAGCGGCCGGGTGCTGCTCGGCCGCGACCGGCTCGGCATCAAACCGCTCTACGTCACCGAGAACAGCAGCCGGGTCAGGTTCGCGTCGTCACTGCCGGCCCTGTTGGCCGGCGGCGACATCGACACCCGCATCGACCAGGTGGCGCTGCACCACTACATGACCTTCCATTCGGTGGTGCCGCCGCCACGCACGATCCTGCGCGGGGTGGGCAAGCTGCCGCCGGCGTCGCTGATGGCGATCGAGCCGGACGGCACCCGAACCACGAAGGTGTACTGGGAACCGGACTTCACCCGCTGCGACGAGCGCTCCGACTGGTCCGAACGCGACTGGGAGGACGCGGTTCTGCAGTCCCTGCGGGTCGCCGTCGAGCGCCGCCTGGTCGCCGACGTGCCGGTGGGCTGCCTGCTGTCGGGCGGTGTCGACTCCAGCCTGATCGTCGGCTTGCTGGCCGAGGCCGGCCAGCACGGGCTCAAGACCTTCTCGATCGGATTCGAGTCGGTCGGCGGCGTCGAGGGCGACGAGTTCCGCTACTCCGACATCGTCGCCCGACGGTTCGACACCGACCACCATCAGATCCGGATCGGCACCGATCGGATGCTGCCGGCCCTCGACGGTGCGATCAGCGCGATGAGCGAGCCGATGGTCAGCCACGACTGTGTGGCCTTCTATCTGCTCAGCCAGGAGGTCGCCAAGCACGTCAAGGTGGTGCAGTCGGGGCAGGGCGCCGACGAGGTGTTCGCCGGCTACCACTGGTATCCGCCGATGGGCGAGCCGGCCGCGGCCTCCCTCGAGGGTTCGGTGGCCAGTTATCGCGCGGCCTTCTTCGACCGCGACCAGTCGGCGTACTCGAAGCTGGTCTCGCGGGCGGTGGCCACCGAGGACGATCCCAGCGAGCGTTTCGTCGCCGAGCACTTCGCCCGGATGGGGGCCGAGACCGGGGTGGACCGGGCCCTGCGGCTGGACACCACCGTGATGCTGGTCGACGACCCGGTCAAGCGGGTGGACAACATGACGATGGCGTGGGGACTCGAGGGCCGGGTGCCCTTCCTCGACCACGATCTGGTCGAGCTTGCCGCCACGTGCCCGCCGCAGTACAAGACCGCCTACGAGGGCAAGGGCGTGCTCAAGCAGGCCGCCCGCCGGGTGATACCGGCCGACGTGATCGACCGCCCCAAGGGCTACTTCCCGGTGCCGGCGCTGACCCACCTCGAAGGGCCCTATCTCGACATGGTGCGCGACGCCCTGTACGCCCCCGAGGCCAAGGAGCGCGGGCTGTTCCGTCCCGACGCCGTCGAGCAGTTGCTGGCCGATCCCAATGGCAGGCTCACCCCGCTGCGCGGTAACGAGCTCTGGCAGATCGCACTACTGGAGTTGTGGCTGCAGCGCCACGGGATCAAGGGCCCGGCGGCATGATCGACGAGGCCGAGGGTCAGCCCGACCTGCCGTGCGAGGCCATCACGATGGGCCTGCACGCCGCGTCACCGCCCGAGATGGTCGACGCGATGGCCAAGAACGTCGAACTCGAACTCGGTTGGGGCAGGCTGATCTTCGGCCAGACCTTCGCCGATCCCGCCGAACTGGCCGAAGTTTTGCGGCGGGAGGCTCCGGGGCGCCGCGACATCTGCATCTACGCCCGGGAGTCCCACGTGCTGGTCGCGATGGCCCCGCACGAGCTGTTCATCGACCCCAGCCACACCTACCGGTTGCGCTTCATCGAGTCCTATCGGCCTCCGCCCCCTGCCCCGGGCATGGCGGTGCGCCTGTTGCGCAGCCGGGCCGACGCCGACGACATCAACCGTGTCTTCGTGCGCTGCGGGATGGTCCCCGCACCCACCGATGTCATCTGGGAGAACCACCTCGGCGTCGACGCCGTCGAGTACCTCGTCGCCACCCGTGACGACGACGACACCGTGATCGGGACGGTCACCGGGGTCGACCATGCGCGACTGTTCGACGATCCGGAGAAGGGCTCGAGTCTGTGGACCCTGGCCGTCGATCCGGGCGCCGGGATGCCCGGCGTCGGCGCCGCGCTGACCAACGCGCTGGCCGAGATCTTCCGGGAGCGCGGCCGCGCCTACATGGATCTGTCGGTGGCCCATGACAACGCCGCGGCCATTTCCCTCTACGAGAAACTCGGGTTCCAGCGGGTCCCGGTGCTGGCCGTCAAACGCAAGAACGCCATCAACGAACCGCTGTTCACGCCCAAGCCGGAAACGGTCGACGACCTCAATCCGTATGCGCGAATCATCGCCGACGAGGCGTCGCGGCGCGGTATTCGGGTGGAGGTGCTCGACGCCGAGACCGGCGAGATGCGCCTGTCGCACGGCGGCCGGTCGGTGGTCACCCGCGAATCGTTGTCGGAGTTCACCTCCGCGGTGGCGATGGCCCGCTGCGACGACAAGCGGCTGACCCGACGGATCGTCAACGAAGCCGGGGTGGTCGTTCCGCGCGGCCGGCTGGCCACCTTCGACCAGAGCGACCACGATTTCCTCGCCGAGGTCGGCGACGTCGTGGTCAAACCCACTCGGGGTGAACAGGGCAAGGGCATCACCGTCGGGGTGGCCAGCGACGAAGAACTCGACGAGGCACTGGCCCGCGCGCGGGAGAACCACCCGGAGGTGCTGATCGAACAGCGCGCCGAGGGCGATGATCTGCGCCTGGTGGTGATCAACGGCAAGGTCGTCGCGGCCGCGATGCGGATGCCCGCCGAGGTGATCGGCACCGGCGAGCACACCATCAGAGAGCTGATCGAAACGCAGAGCCGCCGGCGTGCGGCCGCCACCGGCGGCGAGTCGCAGATTCCGATGGATGCGGTCACCGAGGCCACGGTGCGCGAGGCCGGCTGGACGATGGACGATGTGCTGCCCGAAGGCCGCAAACTACGGGTGCGCCGCACCGCCAACCTGCATCAGGGCGGAACCATCCACGATGTCACCGCCAGCGTGAACCCCGAGCTGTGCCGGGTGGCTGTCACGGCTGCCGAGGCGCTCGGCATCCCGGTCACCGGGATCGACCTGCTGGTGCCCGACGTCACCCGCGACGAGTACGTGTTCGTCGAGGCCAACGAACGGCCGGGACTGGCCAACCACGAACCCCAACCCACCGCGAAGGCGTTCGTGGACTTCCTGTTTCCCGATCAGCCGGCGCTGCCCCAGGCGTGGACGCCCGAGGAGGCGGTCCAGGGCGGGGAAGACGGCGAAAAGACGTCCTGATCGGCTACCAGGTGCTGGTGCGCATGACGATCTCGGTGGCCAGCTGCGCGGTGGAATCCGAGGCGTTGCGCTTGTTCAGCAGATCGACCACCCGGTAGTCGCCGTAGACGTAACGCTGGCTGGCCACCGCCATCGCTCTGGCGGCCTTGCTGCTGACCAGCACGGTGGTGTTCAGCTCCACCGGCGGGCAGTGCTCGTCGCGGATCACCCCGGCCGGATCGGCGATGCACGGGTGGCCCCGGTCGACGGCCACCAGCCCGATGAACCGGTCCAGCCGGGTCGCCGCGAGCTCCCAGGCCAGTTCGCCACCGAGCCTGTCCCCCACCACCAGTGCCCATCCGATGCCCAGCGAGTCCAGGATGCTGACCACCGCCTTGCCGGTGAGCCGGGGCTCGGGGCCGATCACCACGGTGCGCAGCGATGCGGTGTGCAGTCGCTGGCACACCGCGGCGTAGGCGGCCGGGGCCTGCTGGGCCGCACCGAGCATCACCACCACCGAACCCTTGTCCGGCCCGGTGACCTCGACGGGCACGCCGAAGCCGTCGACGGTCACCATGGGAGAGGCCATTGCGCCACGCTACAGCCAGCGGCGGCCTGCGCGGGCACTTTCACCGCTGATGAGTCCCCTCATGCGGCCTGCGCAGCACGGTCGGCCTGGTTGGCCATCACCTCCAAAAACGTCTGCGGCAGCGTGGCTTTGACGGTGAGGGACGGATCGGGGCTGGGAAAGGCGATCCCGAACACCGCCATGGTGCCCACGTTCTCGAAGGAGAAGAACACACTGCGCTCGGCTCCGGTCAGGTGCATCGTCTGTTCGTAGGCCAGCGCGTCCGGGCGCGGGGTCTCCAGCCGGGTGGTGGTCATCGCGATACCCGGGTCGGACGGGTCGAAGAACGTCTTGTAGGCCGCGCACCGATCGGCGGTGGCCGCCAGCCGATCCAGGTCCAGATTCCAGGTCAAGACGGTGATCACCAACCGGGCACCGTCGTAGTCGACGACGTACTCCGCGGCGCTGCCCGGCCCCCGCTCGGCGGTGTCGGCGATATCGCGCGTCAATCCGTCGGTGCACCCCTGCGGAGAGGAGAGCATCGGTGGCGGGGCCCCCACGCCGTCACCGGTGCCGGGATCCCGCTCGATCTGTTCGTAGCGCACCCCCGCCGGGAAGTCCGCTTCGGTCAACAGCGCCCGGTCGAGTCTGGCACCGGGCCAGGTCGCCGTCCCGGTCACCACCGGACCACAGCCCGCGACACCGAGCACGAGCAGTGCCGCGCCGGCGGCGTGCCGCATCATGGTTCCCAGGCTACCGGCGGCTCACAGCTGGGTGAGGATCTCGGCGCCGGTGTCGGTGACGACCAGGGTGTGTTCGAACTGGGCGGTCCACTTCTTGTCCTTGGTGGCCACCGTCCAGTCGTCGTCCCAGATCTCGTAGTCGAGTTCGCCCAGGTTGATCATCGGTTCGATGGTGAACGTCATGCCCGGCTCGAGCACGGTCTGCACCGACGGCTGGTCGTAGTGCAGCACCACCAGACCGTTGTGGAAGGTGGTGCCGATCCCGTGACCGGTGAAATCGCGAACCACGTTGTACCCGAACCGGTTCGCGTAGGCCTCGATGACCCTGCCGACCACCGACAGTGCCCGCCCCGGTTTGACCGCCTTGATGGCGCGCATGGTGGCCTCGTGGGTGCGCTCGACGAGCAGCCGGTGCTCCTCGCTGACGTCTCCGGCCAGGAACGTCGCGTTGGTGTCGCCGTGCACACCGTCGATGTAGGCGGTGACGTCGATGTTGACGATGTCGCCGTCCTCGATCACGGTCGAATCGGGGATGCCGTGACAGATGACCTCGTTCAGCGACGTGCAGCAGGACTTCGGGAAGCCCTTGTAGCCCAGCGTGGAGGGATATGCGCCGTGGTCGAGCATGTACTCGTGAGCGGTGCGGTCGAGCTGATCGGTGGTCACCCCGGGCGCCACCGACTTGCCGGCCTCGGCGAGTGCGCCGGCGGCGATCCGCCCGGCCACCCGCATCTTCTCGATGACCTCCGGGGTCTGCACCCACGGTTCGCTGCCCTCGCGCGCGTCTGTGCGGCCCACGTATTCCGGCCGCTCGATCGATGCGGGCACCGGCAGTGTGGGCGAGACCACACCCGGACGTAGGGCACTCCGTACAGACATGTAGCAATGCTAGCGTTCTCCGGATGCAGGTCACCCCCGGACACTTGTTCGCTCAGCTGGACTTCCGCGATGTCGAGGAATCCGACGAGCGGCTGGTCGTCGAGTTGGCGAATCGGCCTGATCTGGCCAACCGGCGCGGTGCGCTGCAGGGCGGCCTGGTGGCCACGCTGATCGACATCGCCGCCGGCCGGCTCGCCGACCGACACATCGGTGAAGGGCAGGATGTCACCACCGCCGACATGACGGTCCATTTCCTGGCGCCGGTACTGCAGGGGCCGGCACGTGCCGAGGCGACGGTGGTGCGGGCCGGGCGGCGCTTGTCGATCATCGCCGTCGACGTCACCGATGTCGCCCGCGACCGGCTGGCCGCACGGGCCACCCTGAGCTTCGCGGTGCTCGATCCCCGCTGAGCAGCTCAGGCGATCCGCAGCGAGGTCAGCGCGGCACTGACCCGCGCGGGCAGCGACCCGCCGTGGGTCAACCAGTCGTCGAGCGCGATGCGCACCGAGGCCATCGCCAGCGCCCCGATCAGCCGTGGTCGCGGGTCGTCGGGGCGCAGATCGGGCAGCCTCGGCGCCACCAGCTCGGCGATGGCGGCCTCGTAGCGCAGGTAGATCTGCAGTGTCCACGCGCTGAACACCGGTGATGACCTGGTCAGCGTGGCCACCTCGCGCACCTGGTGACTGATCGCGTCGAAACCGTCGCCGAGATCCCCGAATGCGGCCGTGACCGCCGCCCCGGCCGGCAGGTCCGCGGGCTGGCGGGCGATGGCCGCGGTGATCGCGTCGAGCCAGTGGGTGGTCATGCCCTCCGCGACGGCGTCCTCCTTGGCCGAAAAGTAGCGGAAGAAGGTGGCGCGGCCGATCTCGGCGGCCGCGGCGATCTGCTCGACGGTGACCCCGGCCAGCCCGTGGTCGGCGACGGCCCGCGCCGCCGCCGCCGCGATGCGGGCCCTGGTCGCCCGCTGCTTGCGTACCGTCAGGCTTTCTCGCGAATCCGACGCTGAGACGACGTCCATGATGAGACTATGTCTCACCATGGATGTGCAACGCAACGGCTGGGCCACCGAGGCACGACAATCGTGGGAGTTCACCCAGCAGATGCTGAGGGACATGACGGCGATGGTGCTCGAGGACGCCGTCGACGAACGCGAGGTTCTCGAAGGGCTGCGGGTGCTCGCCAAGACGACGGCACTGTGCACCGAGATCTCGATCGAGGCCGATCCGCACCGACCGCACTTCTTCGACATGTGCTCCGACACCCGCCAGCTTGCCGGGCCCAATCCCGACGGCCGCTACCTGCTGTCGATGATCCAGGGCGACCGCAGCTACCGGATCAGCGGGCACCGCGGCAGCACCGCCTACCTGGGATGCCAGGTGCTCGCCGGCACCGGCCTGACGCCGCGGCGGATGGCCGCCTACCTCGGCGACTCCGAATTGCAGTTGTCCTCGGGCCGTTTCGCGATCGTGCTGTCGGCCACCCAGCCGGCTGCCGAGGTCCTCAACGACGCCCAGTGGGTCCGGATTCCCGACGACGCGTCGGCCATCGTGGTCCGCGAGTACATCGCCGACCCCGACTCCGAACAGCTCGCCACGATGTCGATCAGCTGCCTCGATCCCGATCCCCTGCAGCCGATATCCGATGAGGCTGCGGCCGAGGCATTCACCTCGATGGCCTGGACGATCGCCAAGCTGACCACGCTGCACCGAACCGTCAAGCCGCAGCTGCTGACCACACCCAACGTGCTGTTGACCGCCGAGGCGGCCGACCTCGGCGACGACAACACCACACCGGACAACCTCTACATGATCGGATCGTTCGCCCTGCAACCGCAGGAGTCACTGGTGCTCGAGTTCACCCCGCCGGACACCCGGTACTGGAACGTGACACTGGAAAGCGTCTGGCACGAATGCCTCGAACCCCGCCACCGGCACAGTTCGGTCACCAACAAGGGTGTAGCGCCCGACGCCTCCGGAACGGTACGGATCGCGATCGGAGCCAACGACTTCGGCCATGGCCACTGGCTCGACACCGGCGGCCGGCACCGGGGTTTCGTCGTGCTGCGCTGGCTGGACAATCCCGAACCGCCCGTGGTGAGAACCTCCGTCGAGACGGGAGCTTCAGCGTGAACGCCGCGCGGTTCAGGCCCGAACTGCTCATCGAGCAGGCCTGCGAGGCGGCCGGCCACGCCGATTTCGGGGACTTCGACGACGGGAACTGGCGCACCGGACTGGATCTGTTGTGCGAGGGCCTGCTCGCCCACTCGCGGCTCAACGAGATCGGCGTCGAGATCGCCTCGATGGACATCGTGCGGGCACTGACCCACCGGCTGCAGATCATCGACTGGCGTACGCGCCATCCCGCCGTCGCCGCCGCACCGGTGACCCGGCCCATCGTCATCGTGGGACAACCCCGCACCGGAACGACGATCCTGTTCGATCTGTTGGCCACCGACCCTGCGCTACGGCCGCCGCTGACCTGGGAGGTCGACAACCCGTACCCGCTGCCCGAGCCGGGGACCTACGACACCGATCCCCGAATCGCGGTGACGCAGGCCACCATCGAGATGTCCGAGCAGATCGTTCCCGGGTTGCTGGTGCACCACCCGATGGGTGCGCTGGTCGGACAAGAGTGCGTGCGGATCACCGCCGGCCAGTTCACCAGCATGATCTTCTCGGTGCAGTACCGCCTGCCCGACTACTACCGGTGGCTGCTCTACGACGCCGACCACGGCCCGGCCTACCGGTACCACCGGATGTTCCTGCAGCACCTGCAGTCCGGGGTGGGCGGCCAGTGGCTGCTGAAGTCGCCGGCGCACCTGTGGCAACTCGACGCCCTGGCAGCCGAGTATCCGGACGCTCTGATCGTGCAGACCCACCGTGATCCGCTCAACGTCATCTCGTCGATCAGCGCGCTGACCCACCATCTGCGCCGGCTGGCCTCCGACGAATCCTCGATCACCGAGTGCGCCGCGCAGTCCTGCGAGGAGATCGTCGTCGGGCTCGACCGTGCCACCGCGGTGCGTGACTCCGGCCTGCTCGACCCCGGGCAGGTCATCGACGTGCATTTCGCCGACTTCATGCGCGACCCGCTGGCCACGGTGCGAACCCTGTATGCCGCACTGGACCGGGAGCTGCATCCCGACACCGAAAAACGCATGCGTGCACACCTCGAGGCCAACCCCGGGGATCACGGCGGCAGCCGCTACCGGTGGGCCGACACCGGACTCGACGCCGGCGAGGTCCGCGAGCGGGTGCGCGGCTATCAGACCCGCTACGGGGTTGCCGACGAGCCGGTCAGGTAGCGCGGGACAGGCGGCCGCGACCCCACGCCTTGCGTGGCCCGCGCACGTCGACCGAACCGCACACCACCTTGCCGGTGAGGATGACGTGCGGGTTGCCCTCGGCGGGAGCCCCCTTGCGGTGGTCGTGGGCGCGCCCGACATTGACCTCGACGTCGTCGATCGAGGCGCTGGCCCCGTCGGGCAGGCGCAGCTCCAAACCGCCGAACACCAGGTCGAGTTCGATCACCACGATGGGACCGGCGAACCGGGCCCGGGTCAGGTCCAGGTCGACCGAGCCCATCCGGCGGTGCAACGCCAACCGCGTGGGCACGATCCATTCGCCGTGCCGCTTCAGTGAGCCCAGCACGCCGCGCAGTTCGACACGGTCGGCCGCCGAGGTGACGATCGCACCCGGGCCCGGCAGATCCCCGACGAGCGTGTCGAGATCGGAGCGCATCCGGGCCCGCGACACCATCGCCGAGCGTTCCTCGAACTCCTCGATGTCGATCAACCCGAGGGCGACGGCGTTGTGCAGCCGCCGCAGCGTGCCGTTGCGGTCGGCGTCGGAGATCCTCATCTCGACCGCGTCGGGTGCGCGCACCACCGCCGCGTCGGCGACGCGGCGGGTTCGGCCGTGGTTGATGTCGGTCAT
>JAXHTL010000011.1:0-49535 GCA_034190095.1 Actinomycetota bacterium | reverse complement strand
CCTTGACCGCGCGGATCGGCTTCTTGAACTCGGTGAGCTCCTCGATCTCGGCGACCCGGCCGATGGTCAACGGTCCGCTGACCGGTCCGACCGGGATGATCTCCTCGACCTCGTGGCCGATCCGGATCAGCGCCTCTTCGAGATCTTCGGCCGGCACGTCCCAGCCCGGTGCGCCGGCCGCCACGACGTCGCGCAGCCAGCTGTAGGGAAGTCGCATCAGGCTCCCACCCCGAACGGTAGCGAGAACCGGACGTCGCCCTCGACCATGTCACGCATGTCGGGGATGCCGTTGCGGAACTGCAGGGTGCGCTCCAATCCCATGCCGAATGCGAAGCCCGAGTAGACGTCGGGGTCGATACCGCAGGCCCGCAGCACATTCGGGTTGACCATCCCGCAGCCACCCCACTCGACCCACCCGGGGCCCCCCTTCTTGTTCGGGAACCAGATGTCGACCTCGGCGGAGGGTTCGGTGAACGGGAAGAAGTGCGGTCGGAACCGGGTGCGTCCCTCCGGACCGAACTCGGAGCGGGCGAACGCGTCCAGGGTCCCGCGCAGATTGGCCATGGTGAGGTTCTTGTCCACGGCCAGACCCTCCACCTGGTGGAAGACCGGCGTGTGGGTGGCGTCGAGTTCGTCGGTGCGGAAGGTGCGGCCGATCGAGATGATGTAGACGGGCAGGTCGCGCTCCAGCAGCGCCCGGATCTGCACCGGTGAGGTGTGGGTGCGCAGCAGCTGCCGCGAGCCCTCGGGAGCGACGTGGAAGGTGTCCTGCTCGCTGCGCGCCGGATGGTCCGGAGGGAAGTTCAGCGCGTCGAAGTTGAACTGCTCGGTCTCGACCTCGGGCCCCTCGGCCAGCTCCCAGCCCATCGCGACGAAGGTGTCGGCGATGTGTTCGGCCAAGATCGTGATGGGGTGCCGGGCACCGATGGGTTGGCGGGTGGAGGGAAGGGTGACGTCGATGCGCTCGGCGACCAGCACCTCGGCGTCCCGCTCGGCGCGCAGCACCGCCAGCCGGTCGTCGTAGGCACGCTGGGCCTCGGTGCGCGCAACGTTGACCCGCTTGCCCGCGTCGGCGCGCTCGGACTTCGGTATCGACCCGAGGGCCTGCCGCGCGAGCGCGATCGTCGAGCGGTCCCCGAGGTGTTCGGTCTTCGCGCGAGCCAGTTCGTCGAGGCTCGTCGCCTCGCCGAATGCGAGCACGGCGGCGCGCACCGCGTCGGTGAGTGCGGCATCTGATAGGTCCACTGGCTGCTCAGCCACCCGGCGATCATAGGCGATCGACTCGCGGCGCTTCCCGGGCGTTTACCTCCGGCGCGATACCCTCACGCCGTGTGGATCCGGCCGGTGATCGTCGCCACAGTGTGGATCCTTGCTGCCGCGGCCGGTGCGCTGGCCGTGCTCGTCCATGCCGGATGGGCGCTACCGGCGGCGTTGTTGGCCGCGCTGGCCCCGCTGGGCAGCTGGGATCTGACCCAGACACGGCGAACCATCCTGCGCACGTATCCGGTCCTCGGGCACCTGCGGCCCCTGATGGAGTCGATCCGCCCGCAGATCCGGCAGTACTTCATCGAGTCGAACACCGAAGCGGCGCCGTTCGACCGGGAGACCCGGGATCTGGTCTACGACCGGGCGCAGGGCACCAAGGGCGACGAACCGTTCGGCACCCAGCGCGACGTGACCGCGGTGGGGTACGAGTTCCTGCGGCATTCGCTGCGCGCCCGCTTCGCCGACGACCTCGCCCCGCGGGTGCGCCTGGGCGGCCCCGACTGCCGGCAGCCCTATGACATCGCGCTGCTGAACGTCTCGGCGATGAGCTTCGGCGCGTTGTCGGCCAACGCCATCGCAGCCCTCAACGCCGGCGCCGCGCGCGGCGGCTTCGCCCACGACACCGGGGAGGGCGGCATCAGCCCCTACCACCTGCGTGGCGGCGACCTGATCTGGGAGATCGGCTCGGGCTACTTCGGCTGCCGCGACGCCGACGGCAATTTCGATCCGGCGGCCTTCGCCGAGAAGTCCCGGTGGTCCGCGGTCAAGGCGGTCTCGGTGAAGTTGTCCCAGGGCGCCAAGCCCGGGCTCGGCGGCGTGCTGCCCGGCGCCAAGGTCAGCGACGAGATCGCCGCCACCCGCGGCGTCGCGGTGGGCCAGACCGTGGTGTCGCCGCCGGCGCACAGCGCATTCGGCACGCCGGTCGAGTTCGCCCAGTTCCTGGAGACGCTGCGCCGGCTTTCCGGCGGTAAACCGGTGGGCTTCAAACTGTGCGTGGGGGCGCGCACCGAGTTCCTGTCGATCTGCAAGGGAATCATCGCAACCGGGATCGCGCCGGACTTCGTGATCGTCGACGGCGCCGAGGGCGGGACCGGCGCCGCGCCGGTGGAGTTCGAGGATCACATCGGGATGCCACTGACCGAGGGCCTGATGATGGTGCACAACTGCCTGGTCGGCACCGGGCTGCGGGACCGGGTCAAGGTCGGCGCGTCGGGGAAGGTGGCCAGCGGCGTCGACATCGTCACCCGGATCTGTCAGGGCGCCGACTTCACCCTGTCGGCCCGGGCGATGATGTTCGCCGTCGGCTGCATCCAGGCCCTCAGATGCCACACCAACCGGTGCCCCACCGGGGTGGCCACCCAGGACCCCGGGCGGGCCAGGGCCCTCGACGTCGCCGACAAGACCATGCGGGTGGCCAACTTTCAACGGGCCACCGTGGCCAGCGCCGCCCAGATCGTGGCGTCGATGGGGCTGTCCGGATTCGCCGAGCTCTCCCCCGCCATGCTCAACCGCCGCGTCGACGGCCAGCGCAGCCGGACCTACGCCGAGATCCACGAATGGCTGATGCCCGGTGAGCTGCTCGAGGACCCGCCGCAGTCGTGGCGCTCGGACTGGATCGAGGCCTCGGCCGACGAGTTCGCCTGACCCCCGGCGCCGAACTGGCATTCCGGCAGGCTTCTTCTCGCACTTTCGCTGCCGGAATGCCATTTCGGCGGGCGCGGGGGGTGGGTTCCTGCCAGCGGGCGGTCAATTTCTGCCAGCCGAAATCATCGCGCTGAGCTGCGGGTTACACGCAGCAGAACACCACGATCACGAGAAGAGGATCCGAGATGACCACGTTCACCCTCGCCACCGCCGCCACCGCCGCCGCTGCCGGACTCTCGGCCGCCGTGCTGGGACTGGCCGCCCCCGCCGCTGCCGCCCCCACCTCCGGAGGCGACGCCGACACCACCATCAGCCAACTCGAAGCCGACGGCCACCGCGTCATCGTCAACCGGCTCTCCGATGCCCCGCTGTCCCAGGCCACCGTGGTCGGCATCCAGTCCGGACCGGCGTTGCGCGGCACCACGTCGAACCCCGGCTACGACGACGACATCCGCCAGAACGTCATCACCGGTCAGGTCTACTACCTCGACGTGAAGTAGCCACCACGCCGAGACTGCAGCCAGGGCGGCCGATGCCGCGAAAGCACCGCCCGCAATGCAGTCTCGACGGCGGCACGACGCCAAGGGGACGCCCACCGAGGCGTCCCCTTGGCGTATCCGATGCCCTCAGGCCTCGGCCGCGTCGTCGTCGTGCTCACCCGACTGCGGGCGTCGGGTCCGCAGCCGGTACATCACGAAATCGGCCGGGACCCCTTCCTGGCGCGGTGCGAACACCTGGCGGCGCAGCTTGCGCGCCGTCACCCCCAGGGTCTCGAATTCGTCGGGCGGGATCCGTTCCAGGGTCGCCGCCGAGACGATCAACTCGCCGCGGGTGGCGCGTTCCATCACCCGGGCGGCGAGGTTGACGTCGACGCCGAGCCAGTCCGAGCCGATCCGCTGCGGGCGTCCGGTGTGGACACCCACCCGCATGCGCGGCGTGTAGCCGTCGACGTCGACGGTCTTGATCGCCTCGCGGGCCGCGATCGCCGAGCGCACCGCCGTGGTCGGATCGGCGAAGACCGCCATGATCCCGTCGCCCATCCGCTTGACGATGTGGCCGCCGGCCTCGAGCAGCGGCGGCTCGACGACCTGGGCGACCCGGCGCAGCAGCCGCACCGTGGCCTCGTCACCGGCGTCCAGCGACCAGGCCGAGAAACCGACCAGGTCGGTGAAGACCAGGGTCACCTCGGTGTTGGCCGGCCGGCCGGATACCCGTTCGGTCAGCGCCTGCCAGACCTGCAGGGCTCCCAGGCTGATTTCACGCGACGCCGCCTGGCGCTCCAGCAGCCGGTCGGCGGCCTTGGCCGCCACCCGCGGATAGCCGACCCCGGACACCGACAGCGGATCGCCGAATTCGGGATCCCCGGGCAGTGCGCGGCGGGCCCGGCGGATGATCGAGATGACCTGATCGTGCTGATTGACGCCCCGCAGCCAGCCGATCGGCCCCGACGAGTGATCGTCTCCCGGTTCACTCGACACCGCCTCGTCCACGTCTGCCAGCCTAATCCAGGCTGATCGGCGCGCTGAATTCGCAGGTCACGGCCGTATGGCTGGGCTGTGGAGGGTGCGTAACAGCAGCGTCGGCACACCCCGAATTGATAGACAACGGTTGTTGTCAGCGCCTATCGTGAAACGGTGCGATCAACGGCGATCTCAGACCCCAGCGCGACCCCGATGGAATGCCCGCTCGGCCCGGACTCACTGACCTGGAAGTACTTCGGCGATGTCCGCACCGGAATGCTCGGCGTCTGGATCGGCGCGATCCAGAACATGTACCCCCAACTCGGCGCCGGCGTCGAGGACCACTCGATTCTGCTGCGCGAACCGCTGCAGCGGGTCGCCCGCTCGGTCTACCCGATCATGGGAGTCGTCTACGACGGGGACCGTGCCGCGCAGACCGGCGCGCAGATCCGCGGCTTCCACACCACGATCAAGGGTGTCGACACCACCGGGCGGCGCTACCACGCGCTGGACCCGGAGACGTTCTACTGGGCGCACGCCACCTTCTTCATGCTCATCATCAAGACCGCCGAATACTTCTGCGGCGGGCTGACCGAGGCCGAGAAACGTCAGCTGTTCGACGAGCACGTCCAGTGGTATCGCATGTACGGCATGAGCATGCGTCCAGTGCCCGAATCCTGGGAGGCGTTCGGGCAGTACTGGGAGCGCAAGTGCGACGAGGAACTCGAGATCAACCAGGCGACGTTGGACATATTCTCGCTGCGCATCCCCAAGCCGTGGTTCGTGATGATGCCCACCGGGCTCTGGGATCAGCTGTTCAGGCCGATGGTGGGCGCCCAACGCTGGATCGCCGCAGGGGTTTTCGACCCCGTGGTCCGTGAGCGGGCGGGCATGCGCTGGACCGCCGGGGACGAGGTTCTGCTGCGCCTTTTCGGCAAGCTGGTCGAGTTGGCGTTCGTCGCGGTGCCCGACGAGGTCCGGCTGCATCCGCGCGCGGTGGCCGCCTACCGCCGCGCCGAGGGAAAGACACCGCCCGACGCACCGTTGGTCGAGGCACCCGCGTTCATGGCCCCGCCGCGGGATCGCCGCGGCCTGCCGATGCACTACGTGCCCACCCACAGATCGCTGCTCGATCGGGTGGGGTCGCTGGTGCATTCGACGTTCTCGCTGGCCGGTGTGCGTCCGGCGCGCGGACGCGGCCGGGCTGAGGCAGCCTGAACCCATGCTCGAATGGTCAGACGTCGACCTCGCGGTACGCGACGCGGTGCGCGAGTTCGTCGACAAGGAGATCCGGCCCCATCTCGATGCGCTCGAGAGTGGCGAGATGGAGCCCTACCCCATCATCCGCAAGTTGTTCACCACGTTCGGGATCGCCGACATGGCGCGCGACGGGCTGGACAAGCGCCTGGCCGCGCTGCGTGAGGATGGTCCAACGAGCGCCAAACCCGCATCCGGGGGCATGTTCGGCGGTGGCGCGGACTCGGCCGGCATGGGCTTCGTGGTGGTCAGCGAACTGTGCCGGGTCGCCATGGGAGTGGTGACCGGAATGGGCGTCAGCCTGGGGCTGACGGTGCCGACGATCATGAGCCGCGGCACCCTGGCCCAGCAGGAGCGCTGGTTGCCCGGCCTGGTGACCTACGACAAGGTCGGCGCGTGGGCCATCACCGAACCGGACTCGGGCTCCGACGCCTTCGGTGGGATGAAGTCCTATGTGGTGCGCGACGGTGACGACTACATCCTCAACGGCCAGAAGACCTTCATCACCAACGGCCCGGATGCCGACGTGGTCGTGGTCTACGCCAAGCTCGAAGAGCACGACCCGGCGATCGACAAGCGCAACCGCAAGGTCCTGACCTTCGTGCTGGACCGCGGCATGGACGGTTTCGTCCAGTCGAAGCCGCTGCGCAAGATGGGCATCCACTCCTCGCGCACCGGTGAGCTGTTCTTCCACGACGTCCGCCTCGGGCGTGACCGGTTGCTCGGCGAGACCGAAGACAACGACGCCGGCGACGGGCGCGACAGCGCACGATCCAATTTCTCCGCCGAACGCATCGGCGTGGCCGCCATGGCGCTGGGCGTGATCGAGGAGTGCCTGCGGCTGAGCGTCGACTACGCCCGGTCCCGCACGCTGTGGGGGCAGGAGATCGGCCAGTTCCAGCTCATCCAGCTCAAGCTGGCCACGATGGAAGTGGCCCGGATGAACGTGCGCAACATGCTGTTCCGCGTCATCGAGGCGACCCAGAGCGGAACGCCGATATCGCTGGCCGAGGCCTCGGCGATCAAGTGGTACTGCTCGCAGGCCGCCACCGACGTGGCGATGGAGGCGGTGCAACTGTTCGGCGGCAACGGCTACATGACCGAGTACCGGGTCGAGCAGCTGGCCCGCGACGCCAAGTCGCTGATGATCTACGCGGGCAGCAACGAGGTGCAGATCACCCATGTCGCCAAGGGGCTGCTGTCCGGCTGAGCGACGCCGGTGCTGACGGTCAGCGCTCCTCGACGATGAACTCCGCGGCCCGCGCGGCCATGGCCATCACGGGGCCGTTCAGGTTGCCCGCCAGCATGATCGGCATCGCCGAGCAGTCGACCACGCGCAGCGCGTCGACACCTCGGACCCGCAGCCTGCTGTCGACGACGTCGTCGTCGCTCGGGCCCATCGCGCAGCTGCCGATCGCGTGGTAGCCGGTGTAGCCGCCGTCGAGCGCGGAGTCGATCAACTCGTCGTCGGTGACAGCACCGGGGCCGGGGTAGGTCTCGTGATCGATCCGCTCCCCGATCGGCGACTGCGCGAACAGTTCCCGGGTGCGCCGCATCAGATCGGCGGTGGTGGTCCTGTCGTAGGCGGTGGACAGATAGTTGGGTTCCAGACGCAGCGGGGCATCGGGATCCCGGCCGGTGATGGCCACCTCGCCTTCCGAAGTGGGACGCAAGGTGAAACCGAGACACGACATTCCCGGTGCACGCTCGATCGAGACCGGCTCGCCTTCCTGGTATGCCGGAATGGTGAACGGCCCCAACAGCAGTTGGCCGTCCACCCGCTCGGCGTCCGCGCTGGTCTTCAGGAAGGCCAGGACGTCGAACGTCGGTGTGGCCAGCGAGCCCTTCCGGCTGGTCAGGTAGCGCAACGCGGTCAACCCCTGTCCCAGCCGGGTGGACAGCTGCCGGTTGTAGCCGAGGTCCTCGTTGAGCCGGAACTTCATCGCGAAGCACCGGTGTTCCCGCATCCGGCGGCCGACGTAGGGGCGGTCGAGCAGGACCGGGACGCCGGCGCCCTCGAGCAGCTCGCGGGGGCCGATACCCGATAGTTGCAGCGCCTTCGGGCTGCCCATGCTGCCCAGTGCGAGGATCACTTCGCGGTCGGCGCGCAGCGCTGCCGTGGCGCCGCCCGGGGTGACCACCTCGACCCCGACCGCGCGGTCGTGCTCGATCATCACCCGGGTCACCGTGGTGTCGGTGCGGATCTCCAGGTTGGGGCGGCTGCGCACCGGCTTGAGGAAGGCGTCGGCGGCGCTGACCCGGCGACCGTTGCGGATGGTCGCCGGGGTGTAGCCGATCCGGGGCTCGTCGGACTCGTTGATGTCGGGCATCTCGCGCAGACCGGACGCGGCTCCGGCGGCCACGATCTCCCGGCAGAGCACATCCTGGTCGGCAGCGACCGAGATGTGCAGCGGCCCGCCGACACCGCGGGTCGGTGACGGCCCGAACTCGTTGTCCTCGAACGCCTTGTAGATGGGCAGGATGTCAGACCAGCCCCAGCCCTTGTTGCCCAGCCGCTCGAGTTCGTCGTAGTCGGCCTGGTTACCGCGGTTGTAGACCATTCCGTTGATGGAGCTCGAGCCGCCGATCACCTTGCCGCGCGCCCAGTATTCGGAGCGCTGTTTCGGCCCGAACGGCGTGGTGGCGTAGCGCCAGGCGTACTTCTCGTTCTCCATCAAGGTGCCCGAGCCCTTGGGCACGTGGAACATCGGATGACGGTCGGGGCCGCCGGCCTCGAGCAGCAGGACGGAGACACCCGGATCGGCGGAGAGCCGGTTGGCCAGCACACATCCGGCCGAACCGGCACCGGCGACGATGTAGTCGTAGCGAGCCATCTCGTCCCCGATCTCGGTCGAACCGCGAGCATTACAAACTCTGCCCGATCTGTATCGCCGAACAATACACCCCGGCCGGCCGTCAGCCGCGCCGAGCCGCCCGCGCGCTCTGATACAGGCAGATCGCCGCGGCGGCGGCGATGTTGAGGCTCTCGGCGGCCCCGGGCATCGGGATCCGCACCCGGGCAGTCGCCAGGTCGGCGACCTCGGGCGCCAGCCCGTGTGCCTCCGGGCCGAACAGCCAGGCCGTCGGACGGTCGAGCTCGACGTCGTCGAGGCTGACCGAGCCGTCGAGCACGGTGGCGAGCACCGCCAGTCCCGCGTCGCGCAGGCGATGCGCGACGCCGGGCGCGTCGGCGACGTCGCCGCCCGCGAGCACCGGGATCGAGAAGATGCTGCCGGCCGAGGCGCGCAGGCACTTGCCGTTGTAGGGGTCGACACTGTCGCCGGCCAGCACGACCGCGTCGGCGCCCATCGCGTCGGCGACCCGGATGATGGTGCCGGCGTTGCCGGGTTCGGAGATGCCCACCGGCACCGCCAGCAGCTTCGCCGAACCGTCCAGCACGTCATCGAGCCCGGTGTCGGGGATCGCACACACCGCGACCAGCCCGACCGGGGTCACGGTGTCGGACAGCGCCTTTGCCGCCCGTTCGGTGACCAGCTGCACCGGTGCGCCGGAGAGGATGCCGGCGAATCGCTCGGCGGCGGCCTCGGTGGCGAAGACCTCGGAAACGAGACCGCGCCGCAGCGCCGCCTCGACGAGGTTGGGACCCTCGGCGAGGAAGCGTGCGGCGCGGCGGCGCCCGACGTGGCGGTGCAGTTTGACCGCTGCCACCACCCGGGCAGAACGCTCGGTGAGGGTCAGGCAGCCTCGCCCGACGGCGCGTTCACATCGGCGGGCAGCGCGGCCCGGGCGACCTCGACCAGCGCGGTGAACGCGGCCGGATCGCTGACCGCCAGCTCGGCGAGGTTCTTGCGGTCGACCTCGACGCCGGCGGCCTTGAGGCCCTGCATCAACCGGTTGTAGGTGATGTCGTTGGTGCGGGCGGCGGCGTTGATGCGCGAGATCCACAACTTGCGGAACTCGCCCTTGCGGGCGCGCCGGTCACGGTAGGCGTAGGTCAGCGAATGCAGCTGCTGTTCCTTGGCCTTGCGGTACAGCCGGGACCGCTGGCCCCGGTAGCCCTTCGATGCCTTCAGGACGGTACGCCGCTTCTTCTGCGCGTTGACCGCGCGCTTCACGCGTGCCATGGGTGTTTCCTATCGTCGTTCAGTTCATGGGTAGGGGCCGGCCGGGACGACCGGGCCGCCGAGGGAGTCGGTAAAGCGTCGAAGACGTCGGGCGCTCAGCCGTTCAGCATCTTCTTGACACGCTTGGTGTCGTTGCCTGCCACCTCGGTGCGGCCCTCGAGCCGGCGGGTCCGGGTGGACGGCTTGTGCTCGAGCAGGTGGCGATGGTTGGCCTTCTGACGCACGATCTTCCCGGTCCCGGTGCGCCGGAACCGCTTCGAAGCGCCGCTGTGGGTCTTCGCCTTGGGCATGTTTCCTCAGTTCTGTGGTGTGTCGGTGGGTGCGTCCTGGGCGGCCTGCGCATTGCCGCGCTGGGCTGCCGGGGCGTCTGCATCATGTGCCGCCTTGGCGCGAGTCTTCGCGCCGCGGTGCGGAGCCAGCACCATCGTCATGTTGCGTCCGTCCTGCTTGGCGGACGTCTCGACGAAGCCGTAGTCGGCGACGTCGGCGCCCAGGCGCTGCAGGAGCCGGAAACCCAGCTCGGGCCGGGACTGCTCGCGGCCGCGGAACATGATGGTCACTTTGACCTTCGACCCGGCTTCCAGGAACCGGACGACGTGACCCTTCTTGGTCTCGTAGTCGTGGTCGTCGATCTTGGGACGCAGCTTCTGTTCCTTGACGACGGTCTGCTGCTGATTCTTGCGAGACTCGCGCGCCTTCTGGGCCGTCTCGTACTTGTACTTGCCGTAGTCCATGATCTTGCAGACCGGCGGTCTGGCATTGGGAGCTACTTCGACGAGGTCGAGATCGGCATCCGCGGCGACGCGGAGAGCATCTTCGATGCGCACAATGCCTACCTGTTCACCGCCCGGTCCGATCAGGCGAACTTCAGGTACGCGGATGCGCTCGTTGACGCGGGTCTCAGTGCTGATGGGGCCTCCCTGGATAAGTACTGCATGTCCTCAGGAGCCCACACCTACGTTCGGCGTCTGCCCCGCAGAGCAGAAAAGCCCTGCTCAGCGCAGGGCCCGACACCGACCAGGACAGACGTCGCCGACGTCTGTGACCGGACCGCGGTACCTTCGACACTGTCGTCGGCCAGCGGTGGGAGCGGGACTCCACTTGCTGTCCCGGGCGTTGCCGGGACGGTCGCGCATGCCAGTCTAGCAGGCATGACCGATTCTCCCGAACCGCCTCGACCGCAACCGCAGCCCGCCACCCGCGAGCTCGCCGAGGTGCCCGCGGTGGAGGTCATCACCCGGGCCGCCCTGATGTTGATGAGCGCAGCGGCCGAGAAGCTCGGACTGTCGGCCGAGGACCCGGACGACAGCCCGCACCGCGACCTCGACGAGGCGCGCCGCCTGATCACCGGGCTGGCCGGCCTCGTGACGGCCTCGGCCGAGTATCTGGGGCCGCACGCCGGACCGGTCCGTGACGGCCTCAAATCGCTGCAGCTGGCGTTTCGGGAGGCCAGCGCCGCGCCCGAGGAACCGGGGAAAGGCCCGGGCGAGAAGTACACCGGACCGGTCTGGTAGTGCCACACGGGGCGTCCGGACATCTGCGCGGGTCGGTGGCCGAGCGAATATCCTCCCGGCCTATGACCGTAACGAGCCCCACCCAGGCACGTCTGACGTCGCGCTACCGGTGGGTGCCGACGGCGGCCGGCTGGACCGTGGGCGTCATCGCGACGCTGTCGCTGCTGGCCAGCATCTCACCGCTGGTCCGGTCGGTGATCCGGGTTCCGCGCGAGTTCGTCGACGACTACATCTTCAACTTCCCCGACACCAGCTTCGCGTGGGCGTTCGTGCTGGCGCTGCTGGCCGGTGCGCTGGCGGCCCGCAAACGCATCGCCTGGTGGGCACTGGTGGGCTACATGGTCGCCGCCGCCGGCTGGAACATCGGCGACCTGCTGGCCGGTGACGAGACATGGGTCGAGGAGATCGGCGAGATCATCGGCCTGGCCTTCCATCTCGCGGCCATCGCCTTTCTGCTGTTGGCCCGCAGGCTGTTCTGGGCCAAGGCGCGCCGCGGTGCGCTGGCCAAGGCGGCCGCGGTGCTGGTGGTCGGCATGGGGGTCGGCACGCTGGTGGGGTGGGGCCTGCTCGAGCTGTTCCCCGGAACCCTGGCCGCACCGGACCGGTTCTGGTATGCCCTGAACCGGGTCAGCGCGTTCGCCGGCGCCGATCCCAGTTCCTTCAGCGGTGATCCGCACGTCATCGTCAACGCGCTGCTCGGTCTGTTCGGTGCGCTGGCGCTGATGGCCGCTGCGGTGGTGCTGTTCCAGTCCCAACGCGCCGACAACGCCCTGACCGGCGAGGACGAGTCGGCCATCCGCGGGCTGCTCGAGGCCTACGGCAAGAACGACTCGCTGGGATACTTCGCCACCCGGCGGGACAAGGCGGTGGTGTTCGCGCCGAACGGGCGCGCGGCGGTCACCTATCGGGTCGAGGTGGGTGTCTGCCTGGCCAGCGGCGACCCCGTCGGCGACCCGAGGTCCTGGCGGCAGGCCATCGACGCCTGGCTCGAGCTGTGCCTGAGCTACGGCTGGGCCCCCGGCGTGATGGGAGCCAGCGCAGCTGGGGCGCAGGCCTTCCGCGAGTCCGGGCTCAATGCCCTGCAGCTCGGCGACGAGGCCATTCTGCACCCCGACGAGTTCCGGCTGTCCGGCTCGGAGATGCGTGCCGTGCGCCAGGCGGTGACCCGGGCCCGGCGGGCCGGTGTGGGGGTGCGCATCCGCCGCCACCGCGACCTGACCGCCACGGAGATGGCCGAGGTGATCGAGCATGCCGACGCGTGGCGGGACACCGACGACGAGCGCGGCTTCTCGATGGCGCTCGGCCGCCTCGGCGACGCCGCCGACGGTGACTGCCTGCTCGTCGAGGCGGTGCAGGACGACCGGTTGGTGGTCGCGATGCTGTCTCTGGTGCCGTGGGGTACCAACGGTGTCTCGCTGGACCTGATGCGCCGCTCGCCCCAATCGCCGAACGGCACCATCGAATTGATGGTCAGCGAACTGTGCCTGCAGGCCGAGGACATCGGCATCACCCGCATATCGCTGAATTTCGCGATGTTCCGCTCGGCGTTCGAGCAGGGCTCCCAGCTCGGAGCGGGCCCGATCGCGCGGCTGTGGCGCTGGATTCTGGTGTTCTTCTCGCGCTGGTGGCAGCTCGAGACGCTCTACCGGTCGAACATGAAGTACCAGCCCGAGTGGGTGCCCCGATTCGCCTGCTACGACGACGCACGGCTGGTGCCGCGGGTCGGCGTCGCCTCGGTGATCGCCGAAGGCTTTCTGGTGCTTCCCTTCTCACGCCGCCATGAGCAGCCGCACACCGGCCACCACATCGCCGCCCCGGGCGACCTCGTCGCATCGGGTCGGTTGCACAGCGACGGAACTGCACCGGACGTCAGCCTGGAGCTCGACGATCCCCACGAGTCCGGGCCCCGGCTGCCCGAACAGGTCCGGGTCCGGATGGCCAAGCTCGCGACCCTGCAGGGGCAGGGCGTCGATGCCTACCCGGTCGGCCGGGCCCCCAGTCACACCGTCGCCGAGGCGCTGAGCGCCGACCCCAAGACCGAGGTCAGCGTCGCGGGCCGGGTACTGCGGCTGCGGGACTACGGCGGGGTCCTGTTCGCGCAGCTTCGCGACTGGTCCGGTGATGTCCAACTGCTGCTGGACAATTCGCAGCTGGATCAGGGCACGGCGGCGGAATTCAACCGAGCCGTCGACCTCGGCGACCTGGTGGAGGTCTCGGGCCTGATGGGACACAGCCGCACCGGCGCCTGGTCGGTGCTGGTCCGGCAGTGGCGGCTGATCGGCAAGTGCCTGCGGCCGCTCCCGGACAAGTGGAAGGGCCTGACCGATCAGGAGGCACGGGTACGGGCCCGCTACGTCGACCTGGCGATCAACACCGAGGCACGCGACCTGATCAGATCCCGCAGTGCGGTGCTGCACGCAATCCGCGAGACCCTCGTCGGCAAGGGCTTCCTGGAGGTCGAGACGCCGATCCTGCAGCAGATCCACGGCGGGGCCAACGCCCGGCCGTTCCTGACCCACATCAACGCCTACGACCTGGACCTGTACCTGCGGATCGCACCCGAGCTGTACCTGAAACGGTTGTGCGTCGGCGGTGTCGAGCGGGTCTTCGAGCTGGGTCGCGCGTTCCGCAACGAGGGTGTCGACTTCAGCCACAACCCGGAGTTCACGCTGCTGGAGGCCTATCAGGCGCACGCCGACTACCGGGTGTGGATCGACGGCTGCCGGGAGTTGATCCAGAACGCCGCCCTGGCCGCCAACGGTGCGCAGGTGTTCCTTCGCCCCGGCACGCAGGGCGCCCTCGAACCCGTCGACATCTCCGGACCGTGGGCGGTCAAGACCGTGCACGGCGCGGTGTCGGAGGCCCTCGGAGAGCAGATCGGCCCCGAGACCGAGCTGCCGGCGTTGCGCCGGCTCTGCGATGTGGCCCGGATCCCCTATCTGACCCACTGGGATGCCGGCGCGGTGGTGCTCGAACTCTACGAGCGCCTTGTCGAGGAACGCACCGAGGAGCCGACGTTCTACACCGACTTCCCGACCTCGGTGTCACCGCTGACCCGCCCGCACCGCAGCGTCCCCGGCGTCGCCGAGCGGTGGGACCTGGTCGCCTGGGGTGTCGAGCTGGGCACCGCCTACAGCGAACTGACCGATCCGGTCGAGCAGCGTCGCCGCCTGCAGGAGCAGTCGTTGCTGGCCGCCGGCGGGGACCCCGAGGCGATGGAGCTCGACGAGGACTTTCTGCAGGCGATGGAGTACGCGATGCCGCCGACCGGCGGCCTGGGCATGGGTGTGGACCGGGTCGTCATGCTGATCACCGGGCGCAGCATCCGCGAGACACTCCCGTTCCCGCTGGCCAAACCGCGCTGAGCCGGCGTGGTGTCACCTCGTCGGGACGGGTTGGTCGTCGTCGCGCGGCCCGAACACGCCGAACTGTTCGACCACTCGCGCCGGCGGCGCCGACGACCACGCCCAGTCTGCGATCTGGCGTTGCGATCGACGACTGAGCAGGGCGCGCAGCACCTCATAGGCCTCGGCCCGCAGCACCCAGCCGGCGCTCTCGGCGGACCCGCACTGCCACTGCCGGCCGGTCTCGTCGTGGATCAGCACGCTGGCCAGACCGCGCAGCCGGCGGTCCAGCGTCCGCATCAGCACCTCCAGGAAGGGCTGCTGCCAGTGTTCGCGCTCGACCGGCGGCATCCCCAGCGCCTCGCGCAGATCGGCCTCGTGACAGATCGCGTCGATGGCCAGGTTGGGGCCGGTGAACTGCTGCCCGGCCAGATCGGCCTCGGCCTGCGGGGCGACACGATCCCACTCGGCGAGGAGCTCGCCGATCGGACGGTCCCGGCGTTCGGCGACGTGGCGTGCTGTCCACTGCTCGCCGGGTGCTCCGTCCAGTCGCCCGCTGACCGCATCGGCGGCACCGCCGACCAGATGGGCCACCAGTTCGTGGACCGTCCAGCCCGGCGTGGCCGGAACCGGCGCCTCCAGCTGCGCGTCGCCCAGACCGGCGACCAGCTCGGCGATTCGACTGTGGGCGTTGCGATAGGCCGCATCGAGCATCGACGACCCCCTTGTCTCGCAGGTGGATCGGACGCTACCAGAAATATAAGAGAATTCTAAGACCAGGTGCTCGGTGTCGCGGTACCGTGGCGCCATGTCCGACGAACCGTCGACTCCCCCGGGCCCCGCTGGCGCCACCCCCGACCCGGCCGAAACCGGCTACACCGACGACGGGGTGCCCACCTTCGAGTCGGTACGAGAGAAGATCGAGACCCGCTACGGCACCGCGATCGGGGCCACCGAACTCGCCGCCGAGACCCCGGAGGGCCGCGCGGTCGAAGAGCAGTACGACGCGCGGCAGAAGGCCGCCGCCGAGCGCCTCGCCCAGATCCGCGAGTCGATGCGCTCCACCGACCGCGACGGGTAGCCGGCCGCGGGGTCAGTAGTCGGACTCGGCGGCGAGCACCTCGGCCAGGTACACATCGGCCGGCAGCCGACGTGAGCGCGACCGGGCGAATGTGCGCGCCCGGTCACGCAGCTGTCGCGATTCGGGCACCCGCGGCCCCACCCGCACGACGGTGTCTCGCCAGTCGTGGTTCCAGCCGGCGTGCTCGGTCACCGGATCGCCCGATGCATCGACGAGGCCGATGGTGCTCTCCCCCGCCTCGGACAGCGTCCCCGACCCACTCAGGGCGCCGGACTCGACGAACACCGAGATGCCGTGTGCACCGGAACCTGCCACCTCTGCGCGGACCAGCGCGGACACGGTGGCGCCGTCGGCCCACACCCGCCAGTCGACCGTGTCTTCGGCGGCGTCGAAGACACCGGGCGGCACCGCCGCCCAGGGCACCGACGCCACTCCCGTGGCGATGGTGGTGACGTCGGGCGCAGCCGGGCCGGATCCAGCCGCCAGTGCGTAGTCGTCGCGTCGCCCCCGGGCCGGATCGCCGTCGGACTGCACCCCGGCGACCCCGATGTCCTCGGCCAGGTCACGGCAGGCATCGACCAGCTCGACGACCCGCGGATCCCCCAGTCTGCCAGCTGCATCGAGGCCCACCAGACGCGGCGACAACAGCTCGGCGAGGTCCGAATCGAGTGTGTCGTCGGTGAAGAAAGCATCGGCACGCGCGGTGAGGAGCGCAAGCTCACCGTCGAGCAGCGCGGCGTCGAGTACGGCGATGCCATCACGCCGACTCGCCGGCCACCAGCGGCGCAACCAGTGCCCGACCGCCAGCCGACGCAGCGCCGTCAGCGCGACCCCGTCCGTCACCGACACGGGTACGTCGATCGACCCGGTCGCGGGCCGAGATCCCAGAGCGGTGACCACCGCGTCATGGCCTTGTTCGCCGACGATCCGCCAGAGCCAGTCCGCCCGGCGCACATCGGTGAACGCGATATGGGCGCCGGCCTCCGGCTCGTCGACCGTCCAGGACAACACCGCACCGGTGACCTCCAGCACCGCGGTCAACGGCGCGGGCGCCCGGACCGGACCGGCCGTCCACAACCCTTCCTCGGCGACGAACCTCATCGCGCCCCCACCTCGGCCAGCATGGCCTTGATCCGCTGCCGGTGGTCGAGACTGACCGACCGGGCCACGCCCTCGAGCACGGTGATGACGTTCTCGAGGTCAGCGCACGCCTCCTGCCAGACGTCTCGGCCGTGCAGCCGGGCCCACAACCGGCCCAGATACGGGCGACGAAACACCGCCAGTTCATCGACCACCCGCTGCTGGCGCGGATGGATCGGTTCGCCACCGGCCAGCTGGCGCCGGGCGTGCAGCACATAGGCCTCCTTGCGCAGCCGCGCCTGGATCACCCTCGACACGTCGTAGCGCGCGCGTGCCGACGCGTCGAGAGGAACCAGATCGACAGCGATCTCCACTCCGGCGAGCAACGTCGCCTGGACGTCCTCGGCCAGCAGGCCCCACGGTGCGCACGCGCGGTCGACCTCCTCGGCGCACAGGGTCGGGATATCGGGTAGTTCGTCGTGATCCAGTGCTCTGCGCAGCGTCGAGCGGATGCGTTCGACGACGCCGCGGTCCAGTGGGCGGCCACCCTCGGTGCGATCCGCGGCGATCGACGGAGGCTGTTGCGGCTCGACGGCACACAGGCCGAGATCGGCGATCGACCACGGCAACGCCGAACAGTCCAGGTGGGCCAGCGCACCGAGGTTGAACGGGGTCGGGTCCGCGACCAGCGCCGACCAGACCCGCTGGCGTGCCGCGGCGGCGTTGTGACCGGGCACCATCGCCAGCACCGTCGCCAGCCCAGCCAGGAAGGGTTCGGCGATCTCACCACCCGGGCGCACGTCTGCCCAGCTCCGGCGCAACTGAGCGGCCAGCATCTCGACGGTGGCGTGGTCGGCGAGGTAGCGATCGAGGGCTTCGATCGCAGTGCGGTCCCGACCGGAATGAAGGTCGTGCAGGAGCTGCTCGGCAGAATGCCGATCGCCCCCGGCCGGCGGCCCGGTGCGGACCGCCCGTTCGTAGCACACCGGGAAGTACAACTCCTGGGCATTTCCGGTGGTGATGCGCAACCTCCGGCGCTCGCGCTTGAGCACGTCGAACCACCGGGCGGTGGATCGCAGTACGTCGGCCTGCCCGACGACGGCGTCATGCATCTGAGCTGCGACTTCGGCGGTCACCAGCGGCTCGGAGAAGGCGGCATTGACCCGCAGCCGTAGCACCAGTGGGTCGATGATGCGTTTGACGGTGCGACTCAGCGGGGCACCGTCGGCCGCGCTGAGCACCTCGACACCGGGGCCGATGGCGCGCCATGCCCGCTCGATGACCGCACGGCGCGGTTGCCGCACGACCACGGCGGCCCCGGTGGATGCGCTCACGGCATCAGAATAGAAGTTGGGCTCGGTAGCCGCCCCGCTCGGCGAGCCTGACATCATGTCCAGCCTGCTGCCACTCGCCTTCGCCGGCTTCCTTCTCGCCGGATCCGCAGTGGCCCTGCTTGTTCCGTCTCCGGTCCTGATCCGATCCCACGGCGTGATAGTCGCGGCGCGGCCGACCGGGCGGGGTCGCCGCGGGCGCCGCGAGATGGAGCTCGACATCATCGTCAGCCGACCGGACGGCGGACAGTTCGCCATTCGCGAGATGGCGCGCATCCCGGCGGTTCTGGCCGCTGAGTTCACGCCCGGCGCAGTCGTGGACATCTGCTACCGGCCCGGCGACGAGTCGTCGGTGTTCATCGCGCACCGTCCACGGTGAAAGTCGCCAGCGCCGCCCAGTACAGCGGGCTGGCGTTCAGATCACCTGCGCACCAACGGGATAGCTGCTCGCGTTGCCAGACGCTGAGGGCACGCCCGGCATCGTCGGCCTGATGGGCGGTGTCCACCGCGATCACCGCCTCGGCCATCGGGTCGGCCGAGTCGTCGAGGCGGCCGCAGAACCGGCGGTAGCCATTGGTGGTCGGCAACGACCACAACGTTGCGGTCACCAGCACGGCACCACCGAGCAGGAAGGCCGCCACCAGGCCGGTGGCCTCGTCGAACCGGTAGTCGCCGCCCGAGGAACACGCCAGCAGCGCGACCCGGGGCGGCATGGACAGCCGAGCTGCCATCAGGTCAGCCGCGGACAGCGGATGCGCCTCGGCCAGGTGCAGCGCGGCCTGACCAGCATCGCCTTCGGCCGCGCTGGCGTGCCCGACGAACAACAAGCGGCTGGGCCGACGCGCCAGATGGGCTGCCAGCCAGCCGCGGTCGGCATCGGTCCGGCGGAACAGCTCCACCGCGGCATCGGCTTCGGGCAGCACCTCCCGCCGGCCCATCAGCTCGGTGAAGTGCCTGGCGAGTGACCCGCCTGCATCGGGACGCCCCAACACCGACCCGAGTGCGGAGTCCGGGCGCTGTCCCGGTACCCGCGGATCGAGCACCACCAGGGGTGCTCGCCCGCCGAGCGCTTCCCAGCACGCGGGCCTCCTGGGGGAATTGGCGATGCTGGGCGGAGCAGCCATCAGGACGTCGATCCGCTCGATCAGTCGCTCACCGCTCGGCGTCGCCAGCAGCGTCCACGGCACACGGGCCAGCCGCGCGGTCGGAGTGATGAACAATGTCGCCCCGCACGAAGCCGAGTACTCGTCGACGAGCTGCCAGGCCGCTGGGCACAGCAGCTGCTGCCCGAGCAATTCCGCGAGCCGCTGCTCGGCGGCGGGTGACGCGAAGGCGCCGGTGCTCAGCGCTCGCTCGATGGCCTCAGAGAGCTGTTCGCCAGGGGCCGGGTCGGGTAATGCGGCGGTGAGCAGTTCGTCTCCGCCGGCGAGTGCGTGATGGTCGACGACCCAGGTCAGGGTGGACTGCGGCTGGCCCACCACCCGCAGACTGGCGTAGATCGCCGCGCCCACGTCGGCGTAACGCAGCAGCAGCACGGGCTCGGTCACGGCCATGTCGACCACGAGGCGGCGTCCGCGGTGACCGTTCGGCCGTATCGACTGTGTGCCAACTTGCGGTATCGAACCAGAACCGGATCGCCGCCCGGGTCCATCCGTAACGGCGGGAGCACACCCAGCGTGGTCAGCGAGGAATCCGTGATGTGCGCCGGCCCGGAGGCCACCAATGCGTAGGTGTCCTCAGCGTCGTCGACCGGCACGGCGGCGGTGGCCGCATCCGCCCACTCTGAAGTGTGAGGCACTGACGGGATGCTGACAGTCCCTCGCGCGCAATGGTATTCGATGAGTTCGGCCAGCAAGGCCGTGTCGTCCCAGTCCGCAGCAACAGCGAACGCCCCGGCCAGCATCCGTGCGGAAACGCACGTCGCCCAGCGTGCCCGCGCGTCCGGATCACCGATCGTGTAGCGCACCGAGTCGACCGCCAACGCCGCGGGAACCTTCAGATCGGCGGCGTGCGCGAACAGCCGGTCGGCGTCTTCGGGTTGGGCGAGCGCTTCGGCTCGCAGAATCGAACCCATGTGGTCGTCGAGCCTGGCGTACTGGAGCCAACTGTGCCGCGGCCAGTCATCGAGCAGCTCGCGTGCCGCCGCCACCCGTCGGCGGGCTGCGTCGAAATCTCCGCGCAGGATGTCGACCCAGCTGCGCTGCACCAGGATCCGATGGATGTGCAGTGGGCGGCCGAGTTCACGCCAATGCCGTTCGGCGTGCTCGAACCGTCCGTCCGCATCGTCGAGGGCACCGACCGAGATGCTGATGAACCCGAAGTACAGCCAGCATCGGGAAACGTCGTGGGCGCGGGCATGTTCGGCGATCGCCGGATAGGCCTCGTGAACCAGGTCCTGGGCCCGGCCGCGGTCACCCGCCGCCCACGCCGCGCTGGCGCGCTCCAACTGCGTTCTGGCAGCGGCCAGGGTCCACCCGCGTGCCTGCGCCCGTGCCCCCGCACGGCGCAGCCACGGTTCGGCTTCGGTCAGGCGCCCGGTTTCCACGCAGAACCGGCCGTAGCCGGTGCCCGCGAGCACCCGGAGGCTGTCGTCGGGCTCCGTGCCGTCCGCAGGGCGGTCGAGGGTATGCAACACGCTCTGCCACAGCGGGACCGACTGCACGTGCAGGTCGTCGTCGCACAACGCCACCGCACACAGGATCTGCGCCAGTGTCACCAGGTAGGTGTGCTCGTCTGCGAGCTCATCGAACATCGCCGGGTCCTCGGTCAGAATGCGCAATGCGGCGCCGGCGGCTTCGTGATCCCCGTGCGCGGCGGCCAGGCCCGTCTGCAGGAACTGGGCCCGGCGCCGGTACCGGCAGATCATCCGGTCGATCTCGGTGTCGGTCAGCGTGACCTGAGCTGCGGCCTCCGGCAGCCGCCCTGCCCGTAACTCGGTGTAGCTGTGCAGGCAGTCGCGGATTCGGTTGAGGCCCTCGGTAACCCCGTCGTAGGCCGTGCGGACCAGATACAGCTCACCGAGCTGGGCATATGCCTCCAGCATCAGATCGTCGCGCCCGGCCGCCTCGATGTGCGGCATCAAAGACAGCAGCAGGTTCTTGGCCGCTTCTTCGTCGGAGGCCAGCGCGAGGTGACGTGCCCGGGTGAGGTCACCATGCAGGTCGCTCAGCGGCGTCACCGGGTCATCATATGAAGCGGCGGGCGCGCTGGGCACGCCCGCCGCGTCATCGGGGACGACAGTCAGCTGCAGGTCACCGTCACGGTGAACGGTTTGGTGATCATGCCGGCCATCGGGTTGCTGATATCGGCGCCGGTGGCCTCTCCGGTGATCGTGTAGGTCTCGCCGTCGGCGCTCACCTCAGCCGAACCGACCTTGGCGCCCATGGTGTTGGTGACGGCCAGCGCGTTGCCGTCGACCACCATGCCGAGCGACTCCACGACCGGGGGTGTGGCGTCGGTCATGACGATGCCCAGCCCTTGCTGGCCGCCGATCGAACCGCTGCCGACGTTGATCTTGCCGCCCTGCTTGACGCAGGTCACCGAGTCCAGGTCGAGCCCGGCGAGATCGGCGCCGTCGACCTTGACCTCGGTGCCGCCGCCGGCAGCGGCCTGCGGGGTGGCTGCCGGGGAGCTTTCCGTGCCGGTGGCCGAGTCGGCGGTGTTGTCCTCGGAGCAACCCACCAGCATGGTCGCGGCGGCAGCGATTCCGAACACACCTGTGACAACTCGCTTCATCGATGTTTCCCTTCGTCCGTGCGTCGCCTCGTGGCGTCGTCGTGATGAAGTCAAGCGGCCTCGGGGCGCTACCGATCCCAACTATCGGGCCGGTCTGGGCGAGGGGCCCCACGACTACAGAGCCGTCGGTGCTTGGCGTCGGAACGACGAAGGGCGCGTCGAGCTGGTGCCGCTCGAGGACGTCGACGAACGCGTGCTCACCGACCGCGCGGAGCAGCTGACCGTCTGGCTGGACGGGATCCGGGTGAACCCGAGGCTCCCGTCGCCGGCCGATCGGCCGAGTACAGCTAGGCGCTGACCTTGCGCCTGCTGTTGCGTGTCTTGCGGGCCGGCCGGGCCACTCCCAGCGTCTCGGCCAGGAAGTGCCCGGTATAGCTGTCCGGGTTGGTTGCGACGTCTTCCGGGGTGCCGGTGGCGACGACGGTGCCGCCGCCCGACCCTCCTTCGGGGCCCATGTCGATGATCCAGTCCGAGGTCTTGATGACGTCCAGGTTGTGTTCGATGACGACCACCGAATTGCCTTTGTCGACAAGCCCGTTGATCACTGCGAGCAGCTTGCGGATGTCTTCGAAATGCAGGCCGGTGGTCGGCTCGTCGAGAATGTAGACGGTGCGCCCGGTGGAGCGTTTCTGCAGCTCGGAAGCCAGTTTGACGCGCTGGGCCTCACCGCCGGACAGGGTCGGGGCGGGCTGGCCGAGACGCACGTAACCCAGCCCCACATCCACCAGCGTCTTGAGATAGCGGTGGATCGAGGTGATCGGGGCGAAGAACTCCGCCGCCTCCTCGATCGACATGTCGAGGACCTCGGCGATGGTCTTGCCCTTGTAGTGCACCTCGAGTGTCTCCCGGTTGTACCGGGCGCCCTGGCACACTTCGCACGGCACGTACACGTCGGGCAGGAAGTTCATCTCGATCTTGATGGTGCCGTCGCCCGAACAGGCTTCGCAGCGCCCGCCCTTGACGTTGAACGAGAACCGTCCCGGCTGGTACCCGCGCACCTTGGCTTCGGTGGTCGCGGCGAACAGCGTGCGGATCTTGTCGAACACCCCGGTGTAGGTCGCCGGATTGGAGCGCGGCGTGCGCCCGATCGGTGACTGGTCCACCCGGACGAGCTTGTCGACCTTGTCCAGCCCGGTCACCCGGGTGTGGCGGCCGGGCACCAGCCGTGCTCCGTTGAGCTTGTTGGCCAGCACACTGGCCAGGATGTCGTTGACCAGGGTGGATTTGCCCGACCCCGACACACCGGTCACCGAGGTCAGCACCCCGAGTGGGAACGTGACGTCGATCTCGCGCAGGTTGTGCTCCCGGGCGCCGACCACGGTGAGCTGACGCTTCTTGTCCACCGGCCGCCGCAGGCCCGGAACCTCGATTTCCTCTTTGCCGGACAGGTAGGCCCCGGTGAGCGAGTCGGTGTTGGTCAGCAGATCCTGGTACGGGCCGCTGTGCACGATCCGCCCGCCGTGCTCACCGGCGGCCGGGCCGATGTCGACCACCCAGTCGGCGTGGGCGATGGTATCCAGATCGTGCTCGACGACGATCAGCGTGTTGCCCAGGTCGCGCAGCCGGACCAGGGTGTCGATCAGCCGGCGGTTGTCGCGCTGGTGCAGCCCGATCGAGGGCTCGTCGAGCACGTAGAGGACGCCGACGAGGCCCGAGCCGATCTGGGTGGCCAACCGGATGCGCTGGGCTTCGCCGCCGGACAGCGTGCCCGCCGCCCGCGACAGCGACAGGTAGTCCAGCCCGACGTCGAGCAGGAACCCCAGCCGGGACTGGATCTCCTTGAGCACCTGGCCGGCGATCGCCTGCTCGCGGCTTCCCAGCGTGAGCGCGTTGAGGAAGCGGGCACAGTCGGCGATCGAGAGTTCGGCGACCTCGGCGATCGACTTGTCGCCGAAATCGCCGGCGGCCATCGTCACGGCCAGGATCTCGGGCTTGAGCCGGGTCCCCTGGCATTCCGGGCACGGCACGTCGCGCATGAAGCCCTCGAGCCGTTCCTTGGTCTGTTCGGAGTCGGTCTGCTCCATCCGCCGGTGCAGGAACGCCATCACGCCTTCGAAGTCGGCGTAGTACGACCGGGTGCGGCCGTAGCGGTTCTTGTAGCGGACGTGGACCTGCTCGTCGCAGCCTTCGAGGATGGCCCGGCGGGCTTTGGCGGGCAGCTTCTTCCACGGGGTGTCGACGTCGAAGCCCAGCTGGTCCCCCAGCCCGGACAGCATCCGGGTGAAGTACTCGGCGGTGTGCCCCATCGACCACGGGGCGATGGCCCCCTCGGCCAGTGTCAGGTCGGGGTCGGGCACCACGAGATCGGGATCGACCTCCTTCTTGATGCCCAGGCCGACGCACTCGGGGCAGGCGCCGTAGGGCGAGTTGAAGGAGAACGACCGGGGCTCGAGGTCGTCGACGGCCAGCGGATGCCCGTTCGGGCAGGCGAGCTTCTCGGAAAAGCGCTGTTCCCGGTGCGGATGGTCGTCGTCGCGGTCGACGAACTCCAGCACCACGATGCCGTCGGCGAGGTTCAGCGCGGTCTCCACCGAGTCGGTGAGTCGCTGCTTGGCACTGGCCTTGACCGTCAGCCGGTCGACGACGACCTCGATGTCGTGCTTTTCCTGCTTCTTGAGCTTGGGCGGATCGGTGAGCGGGTGCACCACGCCGTCGACGCGGACCCGGCTGTAACCCTGGGAGTTCAGCTTGTCGAACAGGTCGACGAACTCGCCCTTGCGGGTGCGCACCACCGGGGCCAGGACCTGGAAGCGCAGGCCCTCGTCCATGGCCAGCACCTGATCGACGATCTGCTGCGGGGTCTGCCGCGCGATGCGCTCCCCGCACACCGGGCAGTGCGGGGTGCCGGCGCGGGCGTAGAGCAGACGCAGGTAGTCGTAGACCTCGGTGATGGTGCCCACTGTCGACCGCGGGTTGCGGTTGGTGGACTTCTGGTCGATCGACACCGCCGGGGACAGCCCCTCGATGAAGTCGACGTCGGGCTTGTCCATCTGGCCGAGGAACTGGCGGGCGTAGGCGCTCAGCGATTCGACGTAGCGACGCTGCCCTTCGGCGAAGATCGTGTCGAATGCCAGCGACGACTTCCCGGATCCCGACAACCCGGTGAACACGATCATCGCGTCGCGCGGTAGATCCAGATCGACGCTTCGCAGATTGTGCTCCCGGGCACCCTTGACAATGAGGCGGTCAGCCAACGATGTCCCTTCCACGCGTTACGGCCCGCAGACGCAGTACAGACCCATGCTAAGTGTGCCCACCGACAAGTCCTGTCCGGCGATCCACCCGGACCCATCGACACCCCGACGGCGGCGACGCGGTGGGCCGGGCAGGACCCGGGAAGTAACGTGACCACCATGACAGTCGTCGACGACAACTACACCGGACATGTGGAGACCCAGACGGCCGCGCGACGCACCCTTCCGGGTGCCTCGATCGTCAAGGTGTCGGTGGGCCCGATGGACAACAACGCCTACCTGGTCACCTGTTCCCGCACCGGCGAGACCCTACTCATCGACGCGGCCAACGACGCCGCGATCCTGGTCGAACTGATCGAACGATACGCGCCCACGCTGGCCTTGATCGTCACCAGCCACCAGCATCAGGACCACTGGCTGGCGCTCAAGGACGTGGTCGACTCGACCGGCACGCCCACGGCGGCGCACGCGCTGGACGCCGGGCCGCTGCCGGTGACCCCGGACCGGCTGCTCGCCGACGGCGACACCGTCGAGGTCGGCGACTTGAGCTTCGACGTCATCCACCTGCGCGGCCACACCCCGGGCTCGGTGGCGCTGGCGCTCGGCGGAGCCGCGACCGACGGCAGGGTGCACCTGTTCACCGGCGACTGCCTGTTCCCCGGCGGTGTGGGCAAGACCTGGCAAGAAGGCGACTTCGAACAGCTTCTGGCCGATGTGACCACGAAGGTGTTCGACGTCTACCCCGATCAGACGGTCGTCTACCCGGGCCACGGCGACGACACCACACTCGGGGCCGAACGGCCTCATCTGGACGAGTGGCGCGAACGCGGCTGGTGAGAGCTTCTAGATGGAAGATCAAAAGGATCAGGAAGGGAACATGAACAGCGATCAGTTCAACAAGGCGCAGCGCGGCGCCGGGTTCATCGCGGCGCTGGACCAGAGCGGCGGCAGCACGCCCAAGGCGCTGAAGCTCTACGGCATCTCCGAAGACGCCTATTCCAGCGACGCCGAGATGTTCGATCTCGTGCACCAGATGCGGACCCGCATCATCACCAGCCCGGCCTTCGACGGGGACCGCATCCTGGGCGCGATCCTGTTCGAAGACACCATGGACCGCCAGATCGAGGGCCGCTCGAGTGCGGACTACCTGTGGAACGTCAAGCAGGTCGTGCCGTTCCTCAAGGTCGACAAGGGCCTGGCCGAGGAGAAGGACGGCGCCCAGGTGATGAAGCCGATCCCCAACCTCGACGGGCTGCTGGCCCGGGCCGGGGAGCACGGGGTCTTCGGGACCAAGATGCGCTCGGTCATCAAGACGCCTGGCGCCGGGCTGGATGCCGTCGTCGACCAGCAGTTCGAGGTCGCCCGCCAGATCCTCGCCGCCGGCCTGGTGCCGATCATCGAACCCGAGGTGGACATCCACAGCCCGCGCAAGGCCGAGGCCGAGGAACAGCTCAAGACCGCGTTGCTGCGCGGGCTCGACGGCCTCGGCGAGGGCCAGACGGTGATGCTCAAGCTCACGCTGCCCGACACCGACGACCTGTACCGCGAGCTCATCGAGCATCCGAAGGTGTTGCGGGTGGTCGCGTTGTCGGGTGGCTACAACCGCGACGAGGCCTGCGACAAGCTGGCAGCCAACCACGGCGTCATCGCGAGCTTCTCGCGCGCGCTGACCGAAGGGCTCACCGCCCAGCAGTCCGACGAGGAATTCAACGCCACGCTCGACGCGGCGATCATGAGTATTGCCAAGGCGTCCAACACCTGAACCCAGGCGCCCTGGGCCGGCGGGCACGCCGGCTCAGGGCCTCCGGTTCAGGACGTGTGGACGATCAGCACGTCGGTCTTGGACCGCCGTGCGACGTTGGCGGGTACCGAACCGAGCAGCCGGCCGGCGATCGTGCTCAGGCCGACATTGCCGACCACCAACAGATCGGCGCTGACTTCCTCGGCCAGGTCGACCAGCGCGTCGACGGGCGCTCCCACCACAGCCTTCTCCTCGATGTCGGGGGCACCCGCTGCCTTGGCACGATCCCGCGCCTCACGCAGGATCGCGTAGATCGGTGCGTTGCCCGACATCTTGTAGCCCTCGTCCTTGAGGACGTCGGCAGCTCGCTGATCCTCGCTCTGCGGGAAGTAGGCCGTCGCGATGACGAGCTTCGCGTTCGACCCGGCGGCGATCTGACCCGCGCGGTCCACGGCACGCAACGACGAATCCGATCCGTCCGTACCAACCACCACGGTTTGATAGGCGCTCATCCATATCCTCCCAGTGTCAGTTGCAACGCCACAGACAGTAACCCGGCATCAGGCGAACATGGGTGCGAATCACCACACCCGCGTCGCATTCGCCCTGGATCCACGCCCTGCGACGATGGCAATGTCACGATGCCCGATGCACCGTGACGCCGGATACACCGGGGCCTCCCGTACCCCGCCAGCAGCGCAATCATGCACTGCGGCAAGGAAAATCTCGAACGCCCGGGCCGCGCCCGCGCCCAGGCCGATGTGTCCGAGGTCACCTCCCGGATCGGGGTGCAGCGTCGCGTCCCCCGCGATCGTCGCGCCCCGGGGGCCGATCGGCGGTGGGCGACACGACCTTTCCCACCGGCCGGTCAGTGCCCGGCGCCGAGTTCGATCAGCAGCACACCTACCACGATCAGCCCGATGCCCGCCAGCATCCGGCGCGTCAGCGCCTCGTTGAACAGAACCCACGATGCCGCTGCGGTGAGCGCGACACCGGCCGCCGCCCAGATACCGTAGGCGGCGCCGAGCGGCATGCCCATGCGCAACGACCCCGTCAGCATCGTGAACGCCAGCGCATAGCCGACCACCACAACCGCGTAGAACGGGGTGCGACCGCGGGCGGCCACCCGCAGTGACAGCGTCGCGGCGACCTCGGTCACGATGGCGCCCACCAAGAGTAGGTACTGCATCGCGCTCACCGACCTCCGGTCGCCGTGTCGGACGGCAATTGATGCGCAGGAGAACCTGTTTCGACGAGCAGGACGCCCACGATCACACAGACCAGACCGATCCCCATCCCGACGGTGAACGCCTCACCGAACAGCATGGCCGACAGGGTCGCGGTGAGGGCGACCCCGGCCGCACCCCAGATGCCGTAGGCCACACCGAGTGCCATGCCACGCTTGAGCACCAGGGTGAGGAAGACGAAGGAAGCCAGGTAGCCGGCCACCACGACCACGTAGAGCAGCGGTAGCGTCGCCGACCCCTTCAGGGACAGCGTGGCCGCCACCTCGGTGACGATGGCCAGCACCAGATAGAGCCAGATCATCGGATCGTCCTCCTCCTCGTTGTCGCCCGGACATCATCGGCCATCCGGGCCGGCGCGGCATCCGGTCTGAATGACTATGACCCCCGCCCGGCAGCCGGGCGTCCGCTGCGCACGGCCGCCACCGCGCCCAGCGCCACGAGCACCGCGAACGTCGCGAACAACAGCCGTGATGCGGTGGCCCCACCGCCGTCGGTGGAGTTGACCACCACCCCGGCCACCGCCGCACCCAACGCCGCCGACATGACCTGCACCGTGTTGATGGCCGCCGCGGCCACCGGCCCTTCGGCGGGATCGCTGACCTTGCTCATCGCCCACGCCGACAGGTGCGGCCAGGCCAGGCCCACCCCGGCACCGCTGATCAGCAGCCCGACAGCCCACCCGGCCACCTGGCCCGCGGAGGCGTCCTGACGCTGGGTCAGCGCATTGAACGCCAGACCTGCGGCCATCACGAGCGGCGACACCGCGACCACCCGCACGATCACCCGAGAGCGGCGCAACGACGCGCTGACGATCTCGCTGAGCGTCCAACCGGCCGCCAGACCGGCGCCGAGGAATCCCGCCGCCACCGGGGTCAGGTGCGCCAGCCGTTGGGCGAACAGCGGCACGTACATGTCCACCAGTGTCGCCGACATCAACACGCCCAACGTCAGGTACACCCACTTGACCGGTCCCGGGCCGAACGCGCTGGGCGGTAGCACCGATGCGGCCATCCGCCGATCGACGACCAGGAACAGTGCCACGAGAGCGAACCCGGCGGCAGCCAGCGCGACCGTCACACCCACTGCGTGCGCGACCCCCGCCACGCTCACCAGCAGCGCGGCTGCACCGAGCAGCAGCAGCGACCGGACCGGGATGGCGGGCGCCGCCGCCACACCGCGGTGCCCAACACCGGCCGGCAGCGCGATCGGCACCAGCACCGACATCGCGACCACCATGACCAGCAGGGCGCCGAAAGCCCATCGCCACGAGGCGAATTGGGCGAACAAGCCGCCGGCGGCAGGACCCAGCAGGGTGCCCACCCCCCACATCGCCGACACCAGCGCCGACGCCTTCGTCCACAGCGTGGCCGGCAGCGCGGTGTTGATCACCGCGTAGCCGAGACCCGCGAGCACGCCTCCGGCAATCCCCTGCACCGCGCGACCGGTGAGCAGCACCTGCATGCTCGGCGCGACAGCGCAGCAGAGGCTCCCGAGACCGAAGACGCTCAGTCCCGCGAGATAGGACCGCCGGGGACCGAGGCGCAGCAACACTGCCGAGACGGTGGTCGCGGACATCACCGAACCGACGAGGTAGACCGTCGTCACCCACGCGTAGAACCGTTGCCCACCGATCTCGGCGACAGCGCTGGGCATCAGGCTGATGGTGAGGAATTCGTTGGTCGCGTACAGCGCCACACCGCCGGCCAGCACGGTTGCCGCTCCGAGGTACCGGCGCCCGAGCAGGTCGCGCCAGCCCCCGGGCTGCGCAACCGCCACCGAGTCGTCCACGCAGCAGACCGTAGAACCTCGAGCGCCGTTGAGGTCAAGTCACTTCAGGCCGGCTGCATCCATCCCACGCAGTTCCTTCTTCAGATCGGCGATCTCGTCGCGGATCCGGGCGGCCAGCTCGAACTGGAGATCACGTGCGGCGGCCATCATCTGGTCGGTCAGATCCTTGATCAGATCGGCCAACTCGGCCCGAGGCATGTTGGCGGTGTCGCGGCCCTCGACCACCCCGGCGCTGACAGCGCGGCCGGGGGCCCCTTGCGCGCGGCGGCCGCGTGAGGCGTTGCGGCCCGAGCCCCCGATCTCCACCGACTCGGAGTCGTCGGCTTCGCGGTACACCTGGTCGAGGATGTCGGCGATCTTCTTGCGCAGCGGCTGGGGATCGATGCCGTGTTCCTCGTTGTAGGCGATCTGCTTGGCGCGCCGGCGCTCGGTCTCGTCGATGGCTTCCTTCATCGAATCGGTGATCGTGTCGGCGTACATGTGCACCTCGCCGGACACGTTGCGGGCGGCACGGCCGATGGTCTGGATCAGGCTGCGCGGCGAGCGCAGGAACCCTTCCTTGTCCGCGTCGAGGATGGCCACCAGCGACACCTCCGGCAGGTCGAGCCCCTCGCGCAGCAGGTTGATACCCACCAGCACGTCGTATTCGCCCAGTCTCAGCTGGCGCAGCAACTCCACCCGGCGCAAGGTGTCGACCTCCGAGTGCAGATAGCGAACCCGGATCCCCATCTCCAACAGGTAATCGGTGAGGTCCTCGGCCATCTTCTTGGTCAGCGTCGTCACCAGTACGCGCTCGTCGCGTTCGGTGCGCTTGCGGATCTCTCCGATCAGGTCGTCGATCTGACCCTTGGTCGGCTTGACGATCACCTGCGGATCGACCAGACCGGTCGGGCGAATGACCTGCTCGACGAACTCACCGCTGGTCTGGCTGAGTTCGTAGGACCCCGGCGTGGCCGACAGGTACACCGTCTGACCGATGCGCTCGGCGAACTCCTCCCACGTCAGCGGGCGGTTGTCGACCGCCGACGGCAACCGGAACCCGAAGTCGACCAGATTGCGTTTGCGCGACATGTCGCCCTCGTACATGCCGCCGATCTGCGGCACCGTCACGTGCGACTCGTCGATGACGAGCAGGAAGTCCTCCGGGAAGTAGTCCAGCAGGGTCGCCGGAGCCGAGCCGGCGGGCCGGCCGTCGATGTGGCGCGAGTAGTTCTCGATACCCGAGCAGAAGCCGACCTGGCGCATCATCTCGACGTCGTAGTTCGTCCGCATCCGCAGCCGCTGCGCCTCCAGCAGCTTGCCCTGCCCCTCCAGCTCGGCCAGCCGCTCCTCCAACTCGGCCTCGATGGTCGAGATGGCCTGCGCCATGCGCTCCGGGCCGGCCACGTAGTGGGTGGCGGGGAAGATCCGCAGCGAATCGACCTTGCGGATGATGTCGCCGGTCAGCGGGTGCAGATAGTAGAGCTCTTCCACCTCGTCGCCGAAGAACTCGATGCGCACCGCGAGTTCCTCGTAGGACGGGATGATCTCGACGGTGTCGCCGCGGACCCGGAAGGTTCCCCGGGTGAAGGCCACGTCGTTGCGGGTGTACTGGACGTCGACCAACAACCTGAGCAGCGCATCGCGAGGTACCTCGTCACCGACCTTGAGCTCCACCGACCGGTCCAGGTAGGACTGCGGAGTGCCCAGGCCGTAGATGCAGGACACCGACGCGACCACGACGACGTCGCGCCGCGAGAGCAGGCTGGAGGTCGCGGAGTGCCGCAGCCGCTCCACATCGTCGTTGATCGAGCTGTCCTTCTCGATGTAGGTGTCGGTCTGGGCGATGTAGGCCTCGGGCTGGTAGTAGTCGTAGTAGGAGACGAAGTACTCGACCGCGTTGTGCGGCATCATCTCCCGCAACTCATTGGCAAGCTGGGCGGCCAGTGTCTTGTTCGGCGCCATCACCAGCGTGGGCCGTTGCAATCGTTCGATCAGCCAGGCCGTCGTGGCCGACTTGCCGGTGCCCGTGGCACCCAGCAACACCACGTCGTGCTCCCCGGCACGCACCCTCTTCTCGAGCTCGTCGATCGCGGCCGGCTGGTCCCCGGCGGGCTCGTACTCGCTGACCACCTCGAAGCGGCCGCCCACCCGGACCACCTCGTCGACGGGCCGGTACTCCGAATGCGCGAGCACCGGGTGTTCAGTCGCGAAAGCCATGTCCACCAGGGTAGAACCCGGCGCCGACAAGTTCTGTTCCTGCAGGCGGCCGCGCTGCGCCGGGCTGCCCCTATTCTGAGCAGCATCCACCCTCCCAAGCGTGAAACCTTCGATCTCACCGCCCGCACCAACACCGATCCCAAGGGCATCGTGCGGGCGGTGGACGTCTACACCGTCGCCCCGTGGGGGCTCTACATGGCTCGCCCCACCCCCGGCCGGGCGCAATTCCACTACCTGGAGTCCTGGCTGCTGCCCAGCCTCGGCCTGCGCGCCACCGTCTTCCACTTCAACCCCGGCTACGAACGTGACCAGGACTTCTATCTCGACATCGGCGACTACGTCCCCGGACCGCACTGCTGGGCCAGTGAGGACCACTACCTCGACCTGGTGGTCCGCACCGGCGACGCGGTGGAGGTCACCGATGTCGACGAGCTCCTGGCCGCCGCGGCCGAGGGACTGATCGGCCGCGACACCGCCGAGACCGCGATCCGCACCGCGCTGGACACGGTCGACGCCCTGGCCTCCCACGACCACGACCTGCACCGGTGGCTGGCCACCCTCGGGATGACACTGACCTGGCGCGACGCGTAGATCAGGCCACGACGGGTATGCCAACCCCATGACGCTTCGTAGCTACCGGGACAAGAGGCCGGCAGGCGCCAGCCCCGAACCGCGCGGCCGCAAGCACCGGGCGCGCAACACCGATCCGCATTTCGTGGTTCAACACCACGCCGCCAGCAGCGACCACTACGACTTCCGGCTCGAGATCGACGGAGTGCTCGCGTCGTGGGCGGTACCGAAAGGTCCCTCGATCAGGCCGAAGGACAAACGCATGGCCCGCCGCACCGAGGACCACCCGATGGAGTACGAGGACTTCGAGGGCGTCATCCCGGACGGCGAATACGGCGCGGGCCGGGTCCTCGTCTGGGACCGCGGCACCTACACCAACGCGGGCGACCGGCAGCTGTCCGACGCGCTCGCCGACGGGCACCTGTCGGTGTCGCTGGACGGCGAGAAACTGCGCGGTGGGTTCGCCCTGACCCGTATCAGGGACGGCAAGGACGAGACCTGGCTGCTGGTCAAGAAATCCGACGCCGACGCCGACGGGCGCCGCAAACCGGTCCGCAGCCAACCCGAGTCGGTGCTGTCCGGACGCACCCTCGACGACCTGTCATGACAGCAGCCGTGCCGGCCTGGTGTCCACCCACCCTGGCCACCCTCACCGACAACCGCTTCTCCGACCCCGAGTGGATCTACGAGCGCAAACTCGACGGAGTACGGTGCCTGGCGTTCCGGGACGGCGACGGCATCCGGCTGCTGACCCGCAACCGACAACCCCTCGACGACACCTACCCCGAGATCGTCGACGCGCTGGCCGGCCAGGACCGCTGCGCGTTCGTCGTGGACGGCGAGGTGGTTGCTTTCCGGGGCCGGCGCACCAGCTTCGCGCGGCTGCAAGGACGGCTCGGGATCACCGATCCGCAGGAGGCGCGCTCCTCCGGTATCGCCGTCTTCTACTACATCTTCGACATCCTGAACCTCGGCGGTGACGACACCACCGGCCTGCCGCTGCGGGAGCGCAAGAAGCTGCTGCGCAGATCGTTCGAATTCGAGGATCCGCTCAGGTTCACCACCCACCGGGTCCGCGACGGCGAGGCCGCCTACGCGGCGGCCTGCCGCCGCGGGGACGAAGGCGTCGTCGCCAAGCGGGCCGACTCGACCTATGCGGGGCGGCGATCCCCGGACTGGCTGAAGTTCAAGTGCAGCCTGGACCAGGAGTTCGTCGTCGTCGGTTACACCGCACCCCGGGGCAGCCGGGTCGGTCTCGGGGCGCTGCTGCTCGGCTACCACCGCCCCGGGCGCAACGGCGGCGAACTGGTCTACGCGGGCAAGGTCGGGACCGGTTTCGACAGCGCGACGTTGCGCGATCTGCACGACCGGCTGGCCCCCACCGAACAGGATGATCCACCGGTCGAGCCCGGTGACGCCGCCGAACCCGGCGCCCGGTGGGTGCGTCCGGCCGCGGTCGTGCAGGTCGCGTTCAGCGAGTGGACCCGCGACGGCAAGCTGCGTCATCCCCGCTACATCGGTCTGCGCACCGACAAGGAACCCGACGACGTCGTGAGAGAGACATCCTGATGGCCAGAGTCGAGATCACCCATGCCGACCGGGTGTTGTTCCCGGAGGACGGAATCACCAAGGGCGAGCTCGTCGACTACTACACCGGCATCGCCGACGCGATGCTCCCGCATCTGCGAGACCGCCCCCTCACCCTGTGGCGCTACCCCGCGGGCATCGATCAGAAAGGGTTCGTCCAGCAGGATTTCGGCGACTCGTTGCCGGACTGGCTGACCGGCGTGGAAGTGGACAAGGAAAGCGGCGGCACCGTGGTGCACCCGGTGGCCGACCGGCGCGACGCTCTCCGCTGGATCGCCAACCAGAACTGCGTGACCGTGCACTCGTGGTTGTCACACCGCGACGACCTGCACCGCCCCGACCGGATCGTCTTCGACCTCGACCCGTCGGGCGACGATTTCGCCGAGGTCAAAGCCTCGGCGCGGGCGGTGGCCGATGTGCTCGACGACCTGGGGCTCAAGGCCTATGTGCAGACCACCGGTTCGCGCGGCCTGCACGTGGTCACGCCGATCAGGGCTGAGCACGACTTCGACGAGGTCCGTCAGTTCGCCCGCGAGGTGGCCGACCTGGTGGTGGCCGATGCCCCCGACCACCGGACCGTCGAGGTGCGCAAGAACAAGCGCGGCGGCCGCGTGTACCTCGATGTGATGCGCAATGCCTACGCCCAGACGGCCGTCGCACCCTACGCGGTGCGGGCCACCCCCGGGGCACCGGCTGCCACCCCGCTGGAGTGGGACGAACTGGGCCGTCGCGGTCTGCGCGCCGACCGGTTCACCATCCGGGACCTGCCCAAGCGGGTCGCAGAGCGGGGAGATCCGTGGTCGCAGATGAACCGGCACGCCCGCACGCTGAGCCGTCCGCTGCAACGGCTGGCCAAGCTGCATGCCTGAGCTGCCCGACGTCGAAGGCTTCCGGCGCGAACTGGCCGAGACACTGCCGGGGCGCCGGATCTGCGGCGTCGAGGTGCCGGACAGCGCAATCCTGCGCAACTGCACCGCCCAGCGACTGGGCCGCACGCTGTCGGGCCGCCGGTTCGGGCGGCCCGACCGCCACGGGAAATGGTTGCTGTTGCCGGTCGAGGGCCCCACGTTGCTGGTGCACAGCGGAATGACCGGCCGCCCGTATCACGCCCGCCACGGCGAAACCGACCGCCACGACCGGCTGGTGATCGACCTGGACCGCGGCGAGCTGCACTACGCCGATCAACGCAAACTGCGCGGAGTCTGGATCGCCGGTGACGACGACGAGGCGGCCCGCATCATGGGTGAGCAGGGCCCCGATGCGCTCGGCCTGGGGCTACCGGAGTTCACCGCGGCGCTGGCGAACCGTCGCGGCAAGCTCAAGCCCACCTTGATGGACCAATCAGCCGTCGCGGGGCTGGGCAACCTCCTCACCGACGAGATCTGCTGGCGGGCCCGGATCAGCCCGTCGCGGCCGGTCGCCGATCTGGACGAACCGGAGATCCGCCGGCTGCACACCGCCATGCTGCAGGTGCTGCGCACCGCGGTGCGGCACGGTTGCGTGCCCGGACTGCGGCGTTGGCTCACCAGGGTCAGGGACCGGCCGGATCCGAGCTGCCCCCGGTGCGGCAGCCGGCTGCGCGGCGGCCGGATCGGCGGGCGCAGCGCCGTGTGGTGCCCGTACTGCCAGCCTCGCTGAGCTCCGTCGCCCGCGGCAGCCGGGGTAACGACCGGACCGGCCGGCGGCGATGATCGTGATGATGAGGATGACCGGAGCCCGCTGCGGGTGTGCTCAGCACCGCGCGGCAGTTGTAGTGTCGGCAACTATGAGGTCCACCATGCGCGCCTGGCGGCTGCCCGCCGCTGCCGCCGGGGCCATCGTCGCGACGCAACTCGTTCCCGCCGTCGCGCTGGCCCAGCCGGACCCCGCCACCACCGAGCAGACGGCCGCGCCGACCCAAGAGGTCCTGCACAACATCGTCTACCGGGCCCGGGTGGACGGGGTCTCCCGCGGCGCCACCATCACCTATCGCGCCGACGGCGACCAGTTCCACACCGCGAACCCGACCATGGTCCCCGGACGGGTGTTCGAGGCCAACGCGGTGCTACCCGCATCCCAGATCGCCAACATCCGGGTCTCCATCGACTGGCCTTACTCGGCCAATCTGCACTGCGAGATTCTCGTCGACAATTCCGTCGTCGCACAGGCCGACGACTTCGTCGGTCCACGGCTGACCCCGCAGCGTGAAGATCCCGACTTCGGCGCGCTGACCTGCCAGGCTCCGGTCGGCGGCATCGACAACGTCGTCCCGCTGCAACCGGCACCGCACGGCGAGGGTCTGCCGCCTGCCGACGATGTGGCCGATGGGACTCCTGTGGCACCAGGCCCCGGCTAGCCGGTCGGCTGCCAGCCGGTGCTGTCGGCCCACTCCCACGCCCTGCGGTAGGCGTCGAGAAACCACGGCTCCTTCGCCGAGGAGTACGCGCCGGTGTCGGCGTGCGCCGCGGCTGCGCGGTGCTTGAGCGCACGATAGTCGTCCTGCACCCCGGGGTTGGCCCGCAGCCAGTCGACAAACAGCAGGGCGAACTGCTGGCCCGGCCAGCCGGCCACCCGGACGTGTACGTGCGTGGGCCGGCCCGGGTCGGCCGAACAATACAGCCGTTTACCCCACAGCCTGCCGTCCTCGGTGTGGTCGAACTCCCCGACCGTGCTGCGGGCATCGGGCTTGCCGACATCTTCGGTGACCGCGGTGGCCACATAGCCCGCCGCCAGCAGGGCCTCGGCCAGATCGTCGGCGGCCGCCAGCGACTCCACGGTGACCTGGATGTCGATGATGTCCTTGGCGTCCATCCCGCGGATCGCGGTGGAGCCGATGTGGTCGATGCGCTGGGCATGCTGCCCGCAGGCCAACCGGAGCCGGGTGAGGATCCGGCCCGCCTGCTCGGGCCAGTGCGGGTCCGGCGGCACCACGGCAGAACGGGCCTGCGCCGGACGGCCGGCCTGCAGGTTCTGCGCGAAGGGCTGGATCCGGCTGTGCCACAGCCCTCTGGCCTGCTCCACGAGTTGGCCCGCGCTGCCCGAGTTGTCCAGCCACACGTCGGCCACGGCCCGGCGCTGCTCCTCGGTGGCCTGCGCCGCGATGCGCGCCCGTGCGTCCTGCTCGGTGAAACCGCGATACTCGATGAGCCGCTGGACCCGTACCTCCGCGTCGGCGTGCACGATGACCACCAGCGGGAACATCGGCGCCATCTGGGACTCCACCAGCAGCGGGATGTCCTCGACGATGACGGCGTCGTGGTGCGCGGCCTCGATGAGCTCCGAACGGCGATGCGCCACAAGCGGATGCACGATGCCGTTCAGGGTCGCCCGCTTGTCGTCGTCGCTGAACGCGATCGCCGCCAGCGCGGGCCGGTCGAGGGCCCCGTCGTGGGCCAGGATGCCGTCCCCGAACGCCTCGACCAGACGGGCCAGGCCCTCGGTTCCGGGTTCGACGACCTCGCGGGCGATCACGTCACCGTCGACGACGATGCCGCCGAGGTCGCTGAAGGTGGCCGACACCGTCGACTTGCCCGCTCCGATTCCTCCGGTCAAACCAATACGCAGCACCGCACCAGTGTGTCAGGCGTCGCCAGACGACGAACGCCCCGGCTCATGCTCGAGCCGGGGCGTTCGGTCGTCGGGAACTAGGCGTTGCCCGCCAGCTTCTCGCGCAGCGCGGCCAGCTGGGCATCGCTGGCCAGCGATCCCCCGGCGGCCGGCTCCTCGGAGCGGGACGTGCCGTTGGCGGCCGGGCGTGCGGCCTCTTCGGCCTCGGCCGCGGCGAACTTCTCCATCTGCGCAGTGTGCATCTTGTAGCGGCGCTCGGCCTCGCCGTAGCGGGCCTCCCACTCGTCACGCTGCTTCTCGAAGCCCTCGAGCCACTCGTTGGTGTCGACGTCGAAGCCCTCGGGGAAGATGTAGTTGCCCTGGTCGTCGTAGCTGTCGGCCATGCCGTACTTCCAGGCCTCGAACTCTTCGCTGTTGTAGTCCTCGTTGGCCTGCTTGAGGCTCAACGAGATCCGGCGACGCTCCAGGTCGATGTCGATGACCTTGACCATGGCGTCGTCGCCCACCTGCACAACCTGGTCGGGCACCTCGACGTGGCGCTCGGACAGCTCGGAGATGTGCACCAGGCCCTCGATGCCCTCCTCGACGCGGACGAACGCGCCGAACGGCACCAGCTTGGTGACCTTGCCCGGCACGATCTGGCCGATGGCATGGGTGCGGGCGAAGTGACGCCACGGGTCTTCCTGGGTCGCCTTGAGCGACAAGGAAACCCGCTCGCGGTCCATGTCGACGTCGAGCACCTCGACGGTGACCTCGTCGCCGACCTGCACGACCTCGGACGGATGGTCGATGTGCTTCCAGGACAGCTCGGAGACGTGCACCAGGCCGTCGACGCCGCCGAGATCGACGAAGGCGCCGAAGTTGACGATCGAGGACACCACACCCTTGCGGATGGCGCCCTTGGTGAGCTGGTTGAGGAACTCGCTGCGCACCTCGGACTGGGTCTGCTCGAGCCACGCGCGCCGCGACAGCACGACGTTGTTGCGGTTCTTGTCGAGCTCGATGATCTTGGCCTCGATCTCCTTGCCGATGTACGGCTGCAGATCGCGGACACGACGCATCTCGACCAGCGATGCGGGCAGGAAGCCACGCAGGCCGATGTCGAGGATCAGGCCGCCCTTGACGACCTCGATGACGGTGCCCTTGACGGCCTCGTCCTTTTCCTTGAGCTCTTCGATGGTGCCCCAGGCGCGCTCGTACTGGGCGCGCTTCTTGGACAGGATCAGTCGGCCTTCCTTGTCCTCCTTGGTGAGGACCAGAGCTTCGACCTCGTCGCCGACGGACACAACCTCATTGGGGTCGACGTCGTGCTTGATGGACAGCTCACGGGAAGGGATGACGCCTTCGGTCTTGTAACCGATGTCGAGCAGGACTTCGTCGCGGTCAACCTTGACGATCGTCCCCTCGACGATGTCGCCATCGTTGAAGTACTTGATGGTTTTGTCGATGGCGGCGAGAAAGTCCTCGCTCGAGCCGATGTCGTTGACGGCTACTTGCGGCGAGGTGACGGAGGGACTTGGCATGTGGTGGGTTGCTCCGGACAGCTTTGATCGTAGGGACTGGATTTTCTTGATTGAAATGCGTGGTCGTGCGACGCACCCGGCATTGGTGTACACACGGGTACCCGCACGAGGTTACTCGACGGGGTCCACGCAGGACAAACCCGCTCCACCGGCAGCGGTGCGGGCCGCTACCCTGCTGACGTGTCATTCCACGGTGGCCGCGGCGGACCGCACTCTCCAGTAGTACACCCCGGCGCACCGTTCACGCGCCGGGTGCGCAGTGTGGGCGTCCCGATCGGCGTGTTGATCCTGCTGGGGACGCTGGCAGGTCTGCTGGTCATCCTGCTGACGGCGGTCAACCCCGCCGGCACCGCGGTCGGGTTCGTGCTGTCCAGTGTCGCGATGACGGTCGTGGTGCTGGCCTACCTGTGGCTGGACCGGTGGGAGCCCGAACCTCCCCGGTTGCTGCTGTTCGCCTTCCTGTGGGGCACCTCGGTGGCGGTGATCATGTCCGCGGCGCTGCAGCTGGTGCTCGAGATGGCGCTGTTTCCGGGCGCGTCCGCCGCCGATGACGAGGCACTCAACCCGGTCACGCTGGTGCTCGGGGCTCCGGTGACCGAGGAGCTGGCCAAGGGCCTGTTCCTGGTGGTCATGATGACCGGCGTCCGCCGCCATGAGATGAACTCGCTGACCGACTGCCTGGTCTACGCCGGCCTGGTGGGCGCGGGCTTCGCGTGGCTGGAGGACATCCTCTACATCGCCAACGGAGAGTCGCTGGCCGACTCCCTGACCACGGCGGCACTGCGACTGATCATGTCGCCGTTCGCGCACTCGCTGTTCACCACGATGTTCGCTCTCGGGGTCTGGTTCGCCCTGCACCGGCGCAGCACCGTGGCCGCGATGCTCTGCCTGCTGGCCGGATATGCCGGCGCGGTCGTACTCCACGCGATGTGGAACGGATCCGCGCTGCTCGGCGCGGGCGGCTACTTCGTCGTCTACCTGTTCTGGATGATGCCCGTCTTTGCCGCCGCGGTCGCCCTCGCGCTCTACCAGCGGCGCCGTGAACAGCGCGTGGTGGCCGCCAAACTGCCCGGGATGGTCGACGCCGGCGTCATCACCGACAACGAGGCCAGCTGGTTGGGCTCGATTCCCAGCCGCAAGCGGGCGATCGCCGAAGCGACCCGGCTCGGCGGAAAACCTGCCGGCCGGTCGGTCGAGCACTTCGCCCAGCAGGTCGTCGAGCTGGCCTTCGTGCGGGATCGGATCGACCGCGGTTTCGGCGACCAGCGCGTCGCCGCACTGTTCGCCGACGAGACCTACGCCGTCTACGCGGCTCGAGCCGGCTCGCCCGCGCTGCAGCACATGGCGGGATACCGCGCGGCCGGCACTCAGCCACCTGGAAGATAGCCGCCAGTTTCGCGCCCTACCGTGCGGTCGTGCTCCAACATGTCGTCAACTACGCCGGTATCGCGGTCCTGGCCACCTCGGGGGCGGTCGTCGGGGTCCGCAAGGGGTTCGATCTGTTCGGGATCGCGACGCTGGCCGTCCTGACCGGCATCGGCGGCGACGTGCTGCGCGATGTCGTACTCGACCTGGATCCGCCGGCACCGCTGCAGCACTGGCAGGACATCACCGTATGCCTCGTCGCGTCACTGCTGACCACGGCTTTCGCGAGGTCGGTGATCCGGATGGGGCACCTCGTCCTGGTACTGGATGCGGTGGGGATGGGCTTCTTCGCGACCTCGGGTGCCGCGATCTCCGCCGACCACGGCGCTTCCTGGTTCGCCGCCGCGGTGCTGGGGATGATCTCGGCGGTGGCCGGCAGCGTCATCCGCGATGTGGTCGCCCGTGACGTGCCGATGGTGCTGGGACCCGACGACATGTACGCCGCGCCGGCGATGCTGGGGGCGGTGCTCTACGTCGGCCTCGACCAGCTCGGCAGCCAGTGGCTGGCCGTGCTGGTGGGCTCGGCGGTCGCCACCGCGCTGCGGCTGGCCGCCCTCACGTTCCACTGGCAGCTGCCCACCGGACCCCGTGACCTGATCCTGTGCCTGCACCACCAACCGGTCCCGGGCCCGCCACCTCGGTAGCCGACCTGCGACTACGTGCGCCGGCGGCGCAGCAGCTGCCAGGTCACCACCCCGGCCTGCACACCGAGCGCGATCGCGATCATCGAGATCAGGGTGGCCGGCAGGGCCGAGTCGCCGTCGGCCCCGAACAGTTCGGCGACACCGATCAACCCCAGTGATCCCGGCACTAGCAGCCAGAAGCCGGGAAGCACCATCGCGATCGCCGGTGGGGAGTCGCGGCGACGTGCGATCAGCAATGCGGCCAGCGTCAGCGCCAGCGCACCGAAGAATCCGCTGGCGTAGCTGCCCAGGACCAGATCGCCCAGATACTGGGCGGTGTAGGCCGTGTACGCCAGCAGCGCCAACCACGGCAGAAACGACAGTGGCGGGGCCAGGAACAACATGATGCCGGCCACGAAGACCGCGACACCCACCCACGGGGCCCACGGACCGAGCTTGTTGAGCGCCTGGGCGGTCAGTTGGCCGTCCTCCAGGCCGAACATCTGGCTGGCGATGATGATCCCGAAGGCGAGCATCGCCAGTTGCATGAAACCGGCGATGAGCCGGCTGGCACCGGAGATGACGTCGTTGGCCGCCAACTCGATCACCGAGACCGTGATCGCCACCCCTGGCAGGAACACCGCCAAGGGTGGGATCAGCGCCCGCAGCCCGACGTGGTCGAGACCCAGGTACTGCGCTCCGGCGATGCACAGACCGGCGACCAGCACGGCACTGAGCACCGGCGCCAGCAGAGCCAGCACCGACAGCCGTTCACTGACCGACAGCAACAGACCGACCAGCAGCCCCAGAACAGCCGCCGCGGCGAGGTTGATCAGGGTCGGCTCCATCAGCAGCGCGAGACCGGCACTGAACACGCCGTAACCCGCCACGGTGACCCAGCCCGGGTACGGGCGCGGTGTCGCCGCGATCCGGTCCAGCCGCTGCTCGCCCTCGGCCGGGGACACCCGGCCGTCCATCGCGTCGGAGACCAGCGTGGCCAGCGGGAAAGTCTGGTCGAACCGCAGGCTGGACTCGACGTTCGCTGAGGTCACAGCGGTCTCGAGGGTGCCGGGGGCGCCGGGGGCGCCCACGATCTGGACGTTGTTGGGCAACGCGACGATCTCGCTGCGCACACCGTAGGCCGCCGATGCCCGGGCCAGCATCTGCCGGATGAACGTGACCGGGTAGTTGGCGCCGGCCATGGCGGCCCCCAGGCGGGCCAGGAACCGGATCTGCTGAGCTGCGTCCCCCACGGTCAGTGCGCCGCGGAATCCCAGCTGCGCCCGAACCCGACCGACACCTCCAGCGGAACGTTGAGCGGATAGGCGTTGCCCATGTGTTCGCGCACCAGCGCCTCCAGGGTCTCGTGCTCGCCGTCGGCCACCTCGAACACCAGCTCGTCGTGCACCTGCAGCAGCATCCTGGAGGAAAGACCGGCAGCCTTGACCGCCTGGTCGACGTTGATCATCGCGACCTTGATGATGTCGGCGGCGCTGCCCTGGATCGGTGCGTTGAGGGCGGCCCGCTCGGCAGCCTCGCGCACATTGCGATTGCTGCTGTCCAGCTCGGGCAGATACCGCCGCCGGCCGAACACCGTGGAGGTGTACCCGTCCTTACGGGCCTGATCGACGACGTCGCGCAGATAGTCGCGAACCCCACCGAACCGGGCGAAGTACTGCTCCATCTGGTCCTTGGCGTCCTCGGTGGAGATCTTCAGCTGCTGGGACAGACCGTAGGCGCTCAGACCGTAGGCCAGGCCGTAGGACATGGCCTTGACCCGGCGCCGCAGTTCGGCGGTGACCTCGTCGATCGGCACCCCGAAGGCCCGCGACGCGACGAAGGAGTGCAGATCCTCACCGGTGTTGAACGCTTCGATCAGGCCCTCGTCGCCGGACAGGTGGGCCATGATCCGCATCTCGATCTGGCTGTAGTCGGCGGTCATCAGCTCGCCGTAGCCCTCGCCGACGACGAAGGCGTCCCGGATCCGCCGGCCGGCTTCGGTGCGGATCGGGATGTTCTGCAGGTTGGGTTCGGTGGAGGACAACCGGCCGGTGGCAGCAATCGTCTGGTTGAACGTCGTATGAATCCGGCCGTCGGAGGCCACGGCGTTGAGCAGCCCGTCGACGGTGACCTTCAAACGGGTGGCATCGCGGTGAGCCAGCAGATGTTGCAAAAAGGGGTGGCCGGTCTTGTCGAACAGCGACTGCAGCGCGTCGGCATCGGTGGTGTAGCCGGTCTTGGTGCGCTTGGTCTTGGGCATCTCCAGCTCGTCGAAGAGCACCACCTGCAGCTGCTTGGGTGAGCCGAGGTTGATCTGCTTGCCGATCACCGCGTACGCGGCTTCGGCGGCGTCGCGGATCTGGTCACCGAACTCGCTCTGCAGTTCGGACAACCGCTGCAGATCCACCGCGATGCCGGCGGTCTCGAGCTCGGCGAGCACCCGCTGCACCGGCAACTCCAGGTTGTTCAGCAGCGCCGAGGAATCGATCTTGGCGAGTTCCTCGTCGAGGGCGTCGGCGAGGTCCATCACCGCGCTGGCCCGCAGCAGGGCCGTCTGGACCGCCTGATCGTCCACCCCGTCGCTGTCGTCGAGCAGCGAGAGCTGCTGCTGCTCGGGGTTGTCGGCGCGCAACTCGCGTTTCAGGTAGCGCAGCGACAGGTCGTCGAGGGCGAAGCTGCGCTGCCCGGGGCGCACCAGGTAGGCGGCCAGCGCGGTGTCGGAGGTGACGCCGGCCAGTGTCCAGCCGCGTCCCTGCACGTCGTGCATCGCGGCCTTCGCCTCGTGCAGGGCCTTGGGCACCCCGGGATCGGCCAGCCAGGACCCCAGCGCCGCCTCGTCGCCGGGATCGAGTGCGGCGGTCTCCAGGTAGCGACCGTCGCCGTCGGGTGCGACGAGGGCCAGCGCGGTCGCATCGCTGTCGAACGCCACATGGTTGCCGATGACCGCGAGTCCGAAACGCCGGCCGTGGCTGTGTTCGGCCAGCCAGCCCGCCAGCGTGCCGGGCTCCAGTGCGCCGCCCCGGACGTCGAAGCCCTCCTCGACCTCGGGGTCGGTCGAGGCCAGCGTGTCGAACAGCCGGTCGCGGAGCACCCGGAACTCGAGATCGTCGAACAGCCGGTGGATCTGATCCCGGTTCCACGGCTGCATGCGCAGGGTGTCGGGCGTCTGGGCCAGCGGCACGTCGCGGACCAGGTCGGTCAGTTCACGGTTGAGCACCACGCTGGCCAGGTTCGCCCGCAGCGCGTCACCGACCTTGCCCTTGACCTTGTCGACGTTGTCCACCAGGCCCTGCAGGGTGCCGTACTCGGCGATCCACTTGGTGGCGGTCTTCTCCCCCACGCCCGGGATGCCGGGCAGGTTGTCGCTGGGGTCACCGCGCAGCGCGGCGAAGTCCGGGTACTGAGCCGGCGTCAGCCCGTATTTCTCCTGCACCGCGGCGGGGGTGAACCGGGTCAGCTCGCTGACCCCCTTGCGCGGGTACAGGACCGTGAGGTCGTCGGTGACCAACTGCAGCGAATCGCGGTCGCCGGTGACCACCAGCACCCGGTAGCCCTCGGTCTGCGCCTGGGTGGCCAGCGTCGCGATCACGTCGTCGGCCTCGAAGCCCGCCTCGGCGAGCACCGTGATGCCCAGCGCTCCGAGGACCTCCTTGGTGATGTCGATCTGCCCGCGGAACTCGTCGGGCGTGGCACTGCGGTTGGCCTTGTACTCCGGGTACTTCTCGGAACGGAACGTCTGGCGGGAGACATCGAACGCCGCGGCGATGTGGCTGGGCTGTTCGTCGCGCAGCAGGTTGATCAGCATCGCGGTGAACCCGTACACCGCGTTGGTGGTCAAACCGCCCTGCGTCTTGAAGTTCTCGGCCGGTAGGGCGTAGAACGCACGGAACGCCAGCGAGTTGCCGTCGAGCAGCATCAACGTCGGCTTCTCGGGCTGGCCGGCGCCCCCGGCTTCCCCGGCGGCGGGCTTGGACTCCGAGGCGGTCTTGGCGGGGCTCACGGCTTCACTTTAGGCACCGGCGCCGACATGCCGGAGTGCCCACCCGAGGGCACACGCCGTGAAACTGGAACACGTTTCAGTTTTCGTCCCGGAATCGGTACGCTGACCGCGTGTCAGCTTCTGAGACTTCGACGCAGCCCGCGATCGACGGCTGGTTCGCCACCGACGGATCCGGCGACGCCTACCTGATCGGCGGCAAATGCCACCAGTGCGGCACCTACGTTTTCCCGCCGCGGGCCAACAACTGCCCCAACCCGGGCTGTGACGGCGACGAGTTGGCCCAGGTGCCGCTGTCACGGCGCGGGACGCTGTGGAGCTACACCGAGAACCGGTATGCGCCGCCGCCGCCCTATCCGGCACCGGACCCGTTCGAACCCTTCGCCGTGGCCGCCGTCGAACTCGCCGACGAGGGCGTGATCGTGCTCGGCAAGGTCGTCGAGGGAACGCTGGCCGCCGATCTGAAGGTCGGGATGGAGATGGAACTGACCACCATGCCGCTCTACGTCGACGACGACGGCGTGGAGCGCATCGTCTATGCCTGGAGGACGGCGTCATGAGTGCCGAACCGGTGTACATCCTCGGTGCAGGCATGCACCCGTGGGGAAAATGGGGCCGCGACTTCACCGAATACGGCGTCGTGGCCGCCCGCGCCGCGCTCGCCGAAGCCGGGATGGACTGGCGCCAGATCCAGCTCGTGGCCGGCGCGGACACCATCCGCAACGGCTACCCCGGGTTCGTGGCCGGCTCCACGTTCGCCCAGAAGCTGGGCTGGAACGGGGTGCCCGTCACCTCGAGCTACGCGGCGTGTGCCAGCGGCTCGCAGGCCCTGCAGAGCGCGCGGGCCCAGATCCTGGCCGGTTTCTGCGACGTCGCGCTGGTCATCGGTGCCGATACCACCCCCAAGGGTTTCTTCGCGCCGGTCGGCGGTGAGCGCCGCAATGATCCGGACTGGCAGCGCTTCCACCTGATCGGCGCCACGAACACCGTCTACTTCGCGCTGCTGGCGCGGCGCCGGATGGACCTCTACGGCGCCACCCTCGAAGACTTCGCCCAGGTCAAGGTGAAGAACGCCCGGCACGGTCTGGACAATCCGAATGCCCGGTACCGCAAAGAGACCTCCATCGACGATGTGCTCGCCAGCCCGGTGGTCTCCGACCCGCTGCGGCTGCTCGACATCTGCGCGACCTCCGACGGAGCGGCGGCGCTGATCGTGGCGAGCAAGTCCTTCGCCGAGAAGCACCTCGGCTCGGTGGCCGGGGTGCCCTCGGTGCGCGCGGTCAGCCTGCAGACACCGCAGTACCCTCAGCACCTTCCCGAGCTGCCCGACATCGCGACCGACTCCACGGCCGTGGTCGCCGCCCCGGAGCGGGTCTTCAAGGATCAGATCCTCGACGCCGCCTACGCCGAAGCCGGCATCGGGCCCGAGGATCTCAGCCTGGCCGAGGTCTACGACCTGTCCACGGCATTGGAACTCGACTGGTACGAGCATCTGGGCCTGTGCGGCCGGGGTGAGGCCGAACAGCTGCTGCGCAGCGGGGCCACCGCGGTCGGCGGTCGCATCCCGGTCAACCCCTCCGGCGGGCTGGCCTGTTTCGGCGAGGCCATCCCCGCCCAGGCCATCGCCCAGGTCTGCGAACTGACCTGGCAGCTCAAGGGCCAGGCCACCGGACGCCAGGTCGACGGCGCCACCGTGGGCATCACCGCCAACCAGGGATTGTTCGGACACGGCTCCTCGGTCGTGGTCGCGCGCTGAGCGCGCAATCGGGCCGGGGCGCGCTGAGCGCGCAATCGGGCCGGGGCGCGCTGAGGCCCGACCACCAGGGCACCGGAAGATGAACGGTTAGCAAATTTTCGCTACCGTCAGCTTCTCGGTGAGAGGCGCGCCGCCAGCGGCAGTCATCATCGTCTGGTGACCGAGGTCGAGAACAAGCCGCCCGTACCCCGCACTGTTCAGGAGTACATCGACGAGCAACCGGTGTGGGCAGACGGCACCAGGACCTCGTCGACCCCGATGACCGCCATGCAGTGGCGGATCTGGTCGTTGGCGTCGGCGGGCAAATTCTTCGAAGGCATGATCATCTTCATGACCGGCGTGGCGCTGCCACTGCTGAGTCGCGAGTTCGGCCTGAGCGCCGGCGAGAAAGGGGTGGTCACCGCCGCGTCACTGGCGGGAATCCTGGTCGGCGCGACCGCCCTGGGTTCGCTCGCCGACACCTTCGGCCGCAAGCGCATGTTCATCGTCGAGATGGTGCTGTTCGCCGCCTTCCTGGTCGGTGTCGCCCTGGCCCCGAACCTGATCCTGTTGGTGATCTTCCTGTTCGGCACCGGCCTGGCACTGGGCTGCGACTACCCCACCGCACACATGGTGATCTCGGAGAGCATCCCGACGTCCAAGCGCGGGCGTCTGGTGTTGAGCGCCTTCGCATTCCAGGCGATCGGCGCCCTGTCCGGTGCGCTGGTGGGCTTCGTGGTGCTCTACGAGAACTCCGATGTCAGTGACTGGCGCTGGATGTACGCCACCGCGATCATTCCGGCGATCCTGGTGATCATCGGCCGCTTCTTCATCACCGACAGCCCGCACTGGCTGGTCTCGAAGGGCCGCACCGAGGAAGCCGAACGCGAAACCGTCCGGCTGCTCAACCGCAAACCGGCCTACCCCAAGTCGGTGAGCCTGTCCCGGGTGCCCGAACCCGCGCACTCGAAGTCCGAGGGCAGCTTCACCGCCCTGTTCACCAAACGGCACCGCCGCGCGACCGTCCTCGCCTCGGTGCCGTGGTTCCTGCAGGACCTGGCCACCTACGGCATCGGCATCTTCACCCCGACCATTCTCGTGGCGGTGATCGGGGCCCAGTCCGAGTCACACACCCTGAGCGACACCATCCACAACGACATGCTCGCCGCCGAGGGATCGGCGCTGATGAACGCGCTGTTCGTGCTCGGCATCCTGGCAGCCATCTTCTTGGTCGACATCGTCGGGCGGATCAAGCTGCAGACCATCGGGTTCATCGGCTGCGCGGTCGGGCTCACGCTGGCGGGGTTGTCCATCCAGCCCGACGGCGGCCACAACATGGTGCTGCTGTTCGCCGGGTTCATGCTGTTCTACTTCGCGACGAACCTCGGCCCGAACTCGATGACCTACCTGCTGGCCGGTGAGGTGTTCCCGACCAAGATCCGCGGTAAGGGAGCCGGTTTCGCGGCCTCGTTCGCGAAGGTGGGTGCTGTCCTGACGGCGTTCCTGTTCCCGGTGCTGCTCGACGAGTTCGGCACTTCGGTCATCCTCTACGGCCTGGTCGCCGCGTCGGTGCTGGGCGCCGTGGTGACGGTGGTCTTCGCCATCGAGACCAAGGGACTCAGCCTGGAGAAGATCGGCGATCCCCACCATGAGGAGCATCTCCGGGTGCAGCGAGCCGCCGACGCCGACATCGCCTGACCGCGCGCGGCGCCGAGCGCTTCACTGCACCCCGTAGATCCAGATCGACGGTTTCGCCAGCTCGCCGTCGGCATTCCAGGCATATCGGCGCGCGATGCCCTGTCCGTCGTAGTTGTCGACGTACTCCAGCAGCGCCGGGCGGGTGATGGCCCCCGAATCGATCCCGTTGAGCAGGATCGTTCCCAGGTCGTAGGCTTCGACGGCATACGGGCCGGGAGACTGCCCGAAGGTGTCTCGGTAGTCGTCGGCGAACTGCGACGGCGCCGGCGCACACGGACACGACAGCACGGCGCCGCTCGCCGCGGCCTGCGCCTCCTCGACGAATTCGTCGGCCAGCGCGCCGTCCACGGTGACGAAGGCGCCCTGGAATCCCGCATCCCGCAGTTGCCGGATGAGCGGCGCGGCCTCGGGCGCTGCCCCGGCGAAGAAGACCGCATCGGGTGCGGCACCGGTGATCTGCGGAACAACCGCCGCGAAATCGTCGTCACCTTCACTGATGGCGATGTTGCAGGCCGGATCGGCCATCGGCCCCAGCGTTTCACGCACGAACGACGCCAGCCCCAGTCCGTAGTCGGAACTGTCGTCGACCACACACACTTTGCGGTAGCCCAGGGTGCGGGACATGTAGTTCGCCGCTGCCGGGCCCTGCACCGCGTTGCTCGCCACTCCGCGGAAGAACGTGCGCCAGCCGCGGGCACTGAGTTGAGGCGCGGTCGCCGACGGGGTCACGGTGACCAGCCCGGCGCTGCTGAACTGGTCTCCGACCGCGAAGGCCTCGCCGGAGCCTGCCGGCCCCACCAGCCCGACCGTGTAGGCATCGTCGACGATCTCGCCGGCCAGGTCGGCGGCTCGCTGCGGATCGTTC
>JAXHTL010000109.1:0-15776 GCA_034190095.1 Actinomycetota bacterium | reverse complement strand
CGAGCCCGCCCACGTGCAGGATCGGATCGCCGTAACTCGACAGCACCGGGCGGGCCCGTTCGAGGACGGAGTCGTCGCCGCCGACGAACAGGGTGATGTGACCGGCGGCGATGTCGTGGGGTCCGCCGCTGACCGGCGCATCGAGCACCCCCAGCGCCGGGCGCCGCGCGGCGAGCGCCTGCACGGTGCGGGGGCTGCCCGTGGTGTGGATGATCAGCACGGCGTCGGCCGGGAGCATCTCCAGCAGCCCGTCGTCGGCACAGATCTCGGTGACCTGATCGTCGGTGAACACGCACAGCACCACCGCATCGGCCGCCTCGGCGACCTCGGCGAGCGTGCTCACCGCGGTGGCGCCCAGTTCGCCGATCGCATCCCGCTTCTCGGGGGTGCGTCCCAGCACCCGCACCTCATGCCCGGCCTCGACCAGCCGGCGCGCCATCGGCGCGCCCATCCGGCCGGCACCGACGAAACCGACCCGGCTCACCGCTTGTGCTCCATGGACTCCAGCGCCGCATCGGCGGCGGTGAACACCGCCCCCTCGGGTGCCGAGGCGGCGGCCGCGAGGCTGGCCGCATGCCGGACGTCCTTCTGCAGCAGCGCCCCGGCGATCGGCGCGAGGCCCTCCAGGGTGCCGCCGAACATCGAGATGCTGCCGACCGCCTTGCTCGTCGCCGAGCCCCGGTTGAGGACATCGACCAGCTTGTCGCGGGCGATCCCCAGCGCCTCACCCAGCTCCAGCGTGCTCACCGCACTTCCCAGGTTCGCGCTGAACAGCAGGTTGTTGAGGATCTTGGTGCTCTGCCCCGCACCCAGCGGCCCGAGGTGCACGATCGGGTCGGCGTAGGTCTCGAAGACCGGCCGGCAGCGGTCCACGACCTCCTCGTCACCGCCGGCCATCACCAGCAGCGTGCCTTCCTCGACGGCGGGCGCACCCCCGCTGACCGGCGCATCGATGACCGAAACCCCCTGCGCAGCACACTTGTCCGCGATCTCGCGGCAGGTGTCGGGGTGCACCGTGCTGTGGATGGCGACGATCCCGCCCTCGGCAAGTCCGGCCAGCACCCCGTTCTCCCCTTCGAGCACCTGGCGCACGTCGTCGTCACCCACGACACACAGGCACACCAGATCGCTGGCGGCGGCCATCTCGGCAGGAGTGGCGGCCGTCTTGGCCGGGGTGTCGGCGTAGGGATCCAGGCTGGCCTGCCGGCGTGCCCACAGGGTGGTCTCGAATCCGCCCTCGGCGATCCGCCGAGCCATGGGTCCGCCCTGACTGCCCAGTCCGATGAATCCGACGCGCATCAGCTCGCCTCCTCCTCGTCTCTATCGCGGCCGGAGGCCGCGATGCATTCTTCGATGAACGACAACACTTTCGCGTGGTAGTCGCCGGCTGTCTTGCCGACGCTCAGATTGTGTCCGCTGTCGGCCATGGGGTTGAGCCGAACGTTCGGGGAACGGGTGAACAATCCGGTGATCGAGGCGAGCGCCTCGGTACCGGACTCCCACACGCTCTCGTGGTCGGCGACGCTGAACTGAACCGGGACGCAGACGTCGGCGGCGATCGCCGGAAAGTCGCGTCGGGCCCAGTTGGCGGTGACCTCGGACTCGTAGGCCACCCCCGGTGCCGACAGCGCTCCGGTGAGCACATCGTCGGGATAGAGCTCGGTGGGCTGCCACAACAGATCCCGCAGCCCCGCCGGCCGCGAGGTGATGGTCGCCTCGCTGATGATGCTCTTGGCGCCCTCGCTGTAGCGCAGCCCGGTGCCGGCCAACTCGACACCGATGACCTCGCGGCCGGCTGTCGCCATCCGCAATGCCAGCTCGCACCCGGCCGAGTGGCCGACCAGGAACAGGCCTGCGCCGCGCCCGCCCGCGCCGAGGATAGCGTCCACCGCGCCGAACGCGGCATCCACCCGGCGGGCCGGATCGGCGAACTCGGCGGCATACACCGCGGACGCGCCGTACCCGGGACGGTCCAGGGCGATCGCGGTGAAACCCCGGTCCGTCGCCGCCCGCAGCAGCGAAAGGTCCGGATGGCCCGGGCAGTCGAAGTAGGCCGACGAGGTGGCCCCGCCGTGCACCGCGACGATCACCGCGTGAGGGTCTGCCACCGCGGCGAGACGCCCCGACATCGGGACGCCGTCGACGACGACGACGCGCGGGCGCGGGGCGGGGTCGGTCACGGGTGCCTCAGGCCCCCGTCCGGAGCAACAGCACCCCGCTGGGCGTCAGGCCGCCGCTGCTGACGACCGCGACGCGCGCGTCGTCCACCTGCCGCTCCCCGCCTTCGCCCCGCAGCTGGGTGACGGCCTCGTGGACCAGGCCCATGCCGTGGGTGCGTCCGTGCGAGAGCTGACCGCCGTGCGTGTTCAGCGGTATCACGCCGTCGCGGGCGATGGCCGCACCACCGTCGAGGAAGTCCTTGGCCTCGCCGATCCCGCAGAACCCCAGCGCTTCCAGCCAGGACAGGCAGTTGAACGTGAAGCCGTCGTAGAGTTCGGCGACGTCGACATCGGCGGGCCGCATCGATGTGCGCGTCCACAGGTGCGCGGCCTGGCCCAGCACCTGCGGCTCGTGCGTCAACGTGGTCTGGTCCCAGTCGGTGCGCTCGATGATCTGGGTGCCCACGGCCTCGAAGAACACCGGGGGCTTGGGGCAGTCGGCTGCGGCGTCGACGGCCGAGACGACGACCGCCACGGCTCCGTCGCAGGGCACGTCGCAGTCGTAGAGCCCGAACGGGGTGGTGATCGGGCGGGCGTTGAGGTAGTCGTCCATCGTCATCGGGTCGCGGTAGATGGCCGTCGGGTTCAGCGCGGCGTTCGCGCGCTGGTTGAGCGCGATCCAGCCCAGCGTCTCTTTGGTGGTGCCGTAACGGTGGAAGTGCCGCTGGGCGTTGAGCGCCAGTGTGTGGGCGGCGGAGGTGGCGCCGAACGGCGCCTGCCAGTTGTTGACCCGGGCACCGCCGGGCGGGGCGGCCTTGCCCTCCTTCATCAGCTGGTTGAACGTCGCCTCCCACAAGGTGCGGAAGCACAGCACGTGGCGGGCCATGCCGGTGGCGACGGCCATCACCGCGGCGATCACCGAGCCGCCGGGGCCGAAGGTGTCCATCCCGCCGTTGATCCAGGTCGGACGGATGCCGAGCGCACCTTCCAGGGCGGTGACGCCGCCTTCGCCCATCCCCATCGCATCCATGGCCGGATAGGTCGACAACCCGTCGATGTCGGCCAGCGTCAGCCCGGCGTCGGCGATCGCCTGTTCGCAGGCGTCGATGGTCAGCGACAGCGGCGAGACCATCAGCCGCCGGCCCATCCGGGACGCACCGATGCCGGTGATGGCCGCGGCGTCCTCGAACTTCTCGGTGGTCAGCATCGGCCGGACGAACGTGCCGAAATCCTCTGGCGCGATCTCGTCGGCCGGCAGCGGTCCCGTCTCGGGCTCGGCGGTCGGCGTGAACAGCGGAAGCCAGACGTCCTCGTTCTGCTCGAAGACCACCTCGACCACCCGGCCGATTTCGAGCTCGTCGGGGTCGCAGTCGATGATGTTGGTGGTCAACCGAACACGGGGGTCTTCCTCGATGGCGACCTGCGCGACGACGTAGGGCGCGGGCAGGCCGGGAATCGAGAACCGCTCGTTGACCGTGAATGCCGACAGCACAGCGCGTCCGGAGACCTCGCGCACACCCATGTTGCGGCTGCGGCAGTAGCGGCACACCGGCTGGGGCGGGTGGATCAACGACGTGCAGTCACCGCATTCCTGGATCCGCAGCACGCCGTCGGAGCCGGAAGTCCAGAAGAACTCGTTGTCGAAGGTCAGCTGGGGCAGGGGGAGACGGCTCATCGGTTCCTTCTGCTGATCAACGCGTGAAGCCCCATTCCGCTTCGTTCGCTTCGGTTTTCAGGTCATCGAGATCGGGCTCGCTCATCGACGGCGGCGGCGCGTCGTCCGGGCGTCGTTCGGTCAACTCCATGATGGCGTGGACCGGGCAGTCCATCAGCGCGCGCTGGACCGCGTCGTGGTCGCGCTCGGGGATGTTGCCGTCCCCGGCGAGCACGGCATAGCCCCAGTCGTCGAGCGGGAAGTACTCCGGTGCGTGTTTGGCGCAGATGCCGAAGCCGTCACACAGGGTGCGGTCGAGTTTGATGCGCATGTTCTCGGTCACAGTGACTCCACTTCGAAGGGCCGCTGAGCAGTGAATTCGGGTGTGCCGGTGGAGTCGCCGGCGAGGTGTCGGGCGACGTCGTCGGGGAACTGTGCCAACAGGCTGGCGGCGATGTTGGTGGCGGCATCCAGGGTGGCGCATGCACCGCGGCCACGGAGCACCACCGACCACCGCTCGAGCCGGTCGACATCCTCGGATGTGGCCAGGCCGTCGCGCAGTGCGACCGCCACGGCCGCCATCGCCGCGGTTCCGTTGAAGCACGACCCGCACTGCCCGGCGTTCTCCCGATCGAAGTAGGCCAGCACGGACGCGGCCACCGCCACCGGGCTCTCATCGGTCAGCACCGAGACGGCTCCGCAGCCCAGACCGCTGCCGAGGCCGCGAAGCGTCTCGTAGTCGAGGGTGATGTCGAGAACCCGGCGGTCCAGCAGGCCGGCGAAGTAGCCGCCCATCAACGCCCCGCGAACGCTGTCGGCCGCGATGCCGTGCAGCGAGATCAGCTCGGCCGCCGCGACGCCCAGCGGGACCTCGTAGAGTCCGGCCGCGCGGCCCCCACCGGTCACGGTGGCCAGGAACGTCCCGGGTGACGCCTCGGTTCCCACCTCGCGGTAGCCGGCGGCGCCGTGCTGGTGCACGTAGGGCAGATTGGCCAGCGTCTCGACGTTGCTGATCAGTGTGGGCAACCCGCCCACACCCTGCTCGAAGGGTCGCGGCGGCTTGTCCGAGGGCTTGGCCGGCCCGCCGTTGATGGCGCGCACCGCGGCGGTCTCCTCGCCGGCCACGTACCCGGGCTCCACCTGACGCACCCCGACGGTGATGTCGCCGAGATCCGCGGTGGACAGCTCGTCGAGCGCGGCCTGAACGCGCTGGGCGGCAACGCCATCCGAGACATAGACGTGGGCATGACGGGCTCCGACGATCTGCGCGGCCAGGCGCAACCCGTCGAGCACCAGATGCGGTCTGTTGCGCAGCAGCCACCGGTCCTTGATGGAGGCGGGTTCGCCTTCTTCGCCGTTGGCCACCAGGACGGTGTCCAGGCCGCGGGCGGCCGCATCGCGCACCGTGGTCAGCTTCACCGCCAGCGGGAACGCAGCGCCGCCGCGGCCCAGCACACCCGCCTGGCTGATCTCGCCGAGGAGTGCGGCCGGGTCGCTCAGCGCGCGGTACCCGCCGTGGTCGCGGTACTCGCCGGCGCTCTCCACGCCGGAACCCGCGCGCAGCAGCCGGGGTGTCAGTCCCGGCCAGACGGCCACAGTCGGTTCAGTGTTCATCGCCGTGCTCATCGATTCCTCCGTGCAGGTCCGCTACTCGGGTGGCTAGTCTTCTCGGCATGCGAACAGCGGTGGTGCGGATCGGTGTCGATCTGGCAGGCGAGCTGACGGCCGGGCAACTCGCCGCCGGGATGACCGAGCTGGCCGGACTGGCCGCCGAGGCGGGCGCGGAGCTGATCGACAACAACCTGGCGGCACTGCCGCCCTCGCGGCGCGAAGTGGAGATGCTGATGACCGGCGCCGACCCGGCCGCGCTGCAGGAGACGGCGCTGCGGTTGTGCGCCAAGGCGTTCGCGACCGAACCCGTCGTGGGAGTGTTGACCTTCGTCAGCCACGGAACCGACGACGACGCGCACGGCGTGCTGGCCGGATTCGGTGTGACCGGAGTGATCGAACGCACTCCGGGGGCCGAGGGCTGGGACATCATCACGGTCCGGTTGCGCAGGGCCGACATGGCGCGCGTTCCGGAGAGCCGCATTCACACCGCGCTGGAGGCCTCGACCAACTGTGAGGTGCACATCGTCCTCGAGGGGTGAGCCGGGTGAGCAGGACGGGTGGCTCATGCCGCTCATCAGCGACCCAGGAAGTCGAGAATAGCCGGCGCCGCCTGCACCCACGTGTCGAACATGTTGAAGTGCTTGACCTTTCCTGACGCGCGGTCCTCTGCGGCACGCTCCCAGGCATCCTCGGGCCACGGCGGATCGATCAGCGTCGAGCCCTTGATCAGGCAGCTCACCTCCAGCGAGGTGCGCTTGGGGTGATCCAGGTCGTTCTCGCCGCCGCGGATGATCAGCGTGGGAACCGTGATGTTGTCGAACATCTCGTCCTCGACCCCGGGGATGGTCTGACCCGGCTTGGGGACGAAGGCGTTGAGCCAGCGCAGCATGAGCTTGAGGAACTCGTCGGGGTCCTGGGCCAGGAACCGATCCCGGTTGGCGGGGTTCTCGGCGATGCGTTCCTTCCACTCGTCGATGTGGACGACGCCCTTCATGCCGGTGCCGCGCACCGCGAGGATGCTCGGGACGATGTAGTAGGAACCGAGCACGAACGATCCGTAGACCCCGCCGACGATGTTCCAGACCACGAGTTTGCGGACGATCTCGGGGTGGAGCATCGTCGTCAGCATCGAGTCGCGCGCACCGCCCGAGCCGCCGGCGATGATGCACGGGCCGATGTCGAGCTTGGTGATCAGTTGGTGCATGGTCTCGGCGCGCATGTGCGATTCGCTCTGGCCGTAGAACTGCACGTCGGACTTGCCACAGTTCGGGCGGTCCCACAGCACCACCCGGTAGCCGCCCTTGACCAGTTCCTCGGCCAGCGGCCGCAGCCCGGGGATGTCCTTGCTGAACCGGCCGCCAGGCGTCAGGACGATGAAGTCGCCCTTGTCGCCCAGGATTTCGTAGACGACGTTGCCACCGTTGATCTCGATGGTGCGTTCACCCGGCTTCAGCTCGGGTCCTGAGGATGCCGTCGTCGTCATGCCTGCACCAGCACATCGTTGCCCACGACCCGAACGGGGTAGGTGCGGATGCTCCATTCGGGTTTGACCGCGGTGGTGCCGGTGGCCAGCTCGAAACCCCACTGGTGCCACGGACAGTAGATGTACTCCAGGTCGCGGACCATCACCGAGTCACCGGGAACGGTTTCGTCGACGATGTTGCGGCCGCGGGCCCGTCCGGAGCACAGCGGACCGCCCTCGTGGGGGCAGTAGTTCGCGATGGCGTGGAACGTCCCGTTGACGTTGTAGACCCCGACGCCGTGTCGGCCGATGGGGACGAGTTTGTGTGTGCCTGGCGGAATCTCGTCGACGGTGGCAACGATGTGCTCACGCCCCTGCGCCAGCCGGGGCTGCTTCTGCTCGGTCAACGTCAGAACACCCTCACCTGACCCTCGAGCGCCGGTACGGTCTCGGGGAGGTGGTAGGTCTTGATCCCGTTGCGGAACATGATGTTCTCGCGCGCATGCTCGGGAAGATGCTTGACCAGCCAGCGCGGGTCGTCGAAGGTCCAGTGCGGGTAGTCCGACGAATACAGCAGGATCTTGTCACACTCCATCCATTCGAATGCCCGGGTCAACTCGGTCTTGTCCTCGGGATAGTCCAGCGGCTGCGTCGTGAACTTGATGTGGTCCTTGACGTACTCACTGGGCTTGCGCTTGATGTCCATCCACTTCTTGCGCGCCTCGTAGATGGCGTCCATCCGCCACATCAGCGGCAGGATCCAGGAAAAGGCGTGTTCGACGAAGACGATCCGCAGATTGGGGAAGCGGTCGAAGACCCCGTCGAAGATCAGGCTCATCACCTGGTTGGCCGCCAGCAGCGAATAGGTGACCATGAAGTCGTGGTTGTAGCTGGGGATCCCCACCGGCGGGAACGGCAGTGTCTCGTAGTAGCCACGGGACAGGTGGCAGCTGACCGTGATGTCGTGCTTGCTGGCCGCCGCCCAGATCGGGTCGTACTGCGGGTGGCCCCACGACGGCCGGGGCTCGGCCTTGATCAGGACCTGTGACATGTACGGGTGCTCGGCCCACTTCTCGATCTCTTCGGCGGCGCCCTGCGGATCCTCGATGGCGACGCAGATCGAGCCGCGCCAGCGCTGATGCCAGTTGTTGTGCGGGTCCAGCCAGTGGTTGGCCAGCCAGAGGTTGGTCGCGACGCAGAACGCGTGCGTGGCCTCGGGCAGCCGGGACTCGCCGTGGGTGGGTTCCAGGATGGCGATGTCGGACCCGGCCTCCAGGATCAGCTGCTTGAGCGCCAGATCCGGGTCGCTGCAGGCGAACTCTCCGTCCGGGGGAAAGGTGTCGACGCGCATCGCGTAGGAGTGCGCGTAGTCCGGGGCGTCGTAGTAGATCCCCTCACCGCGTGGGTGGCTGAGGAAGTACTTGCTGCGCCAGGGTTCGGGGATGTAGTCCACCAGCTCGCCGCGCCGCGGCATCGGGTGCACGTCGGAGTCGACGCAGCGCACCGGGATGTGCTCGGTGGGGGTGACCCTGGTGGTCGGGGTGTTGGTGGTAACCGTCATCGGGAGCCTCCTCGACTTCCTACTGTGCGACCAGTCCGGCGGGTATGTCCCGGGAAACATCGATGCCATACAAATCGGCGGCGTTGCGCCAGCAGATCTTGTCGCGTTGTTCGGGGCTGTAGGCGGCCGGCAGCGTGGGTTCGCCCATGTCCCAGAGCGGGTAGCTGGAGCCGAACATGGTCATGTCGTCCTTGCCGGTGAAGTCGAGCCATTCACCGGCGAAATCGACGTCGCCGGGCCCGTCCAGGCTGCTCTGGATGAAATAGGTGTGGCCCGGCAGATAGTCGCTGGGCATCTTGGGTGCCCACGGCGTCTGCTCCAGGTGCGGGCGGCCGAAACAGTCCATCCGCCAGATGAACGGGGTCAGCATGTCGGCCGCGCCGTCGGCCCACACCATCTTCAGCGCGTCGAACTTCTCGAACACGCCCTCGGCGATCATGTTCATCAGGTGGTACAGGTAGTTCATCGACATGAAGCCGAGGTACTGCTCGTAGGTCCGCGTGGCCCCGGACGGCGTCGGGGACTGCATGATGCCGTTGCCCATCTCGATGTGCACCGCCACCGGAAGGCCCGCGTCCACCGCGGCCTCCCAGAGCGGCCAGAACTGCGGCTTGCCGTACAGCTCGCGTGACTGCAGCGGGATTCCGATCTGGACGACCCGGGGATGGTCCTTGTACTTCTCGATCTCGCGCAGCGATCCGGCGATGTCGTCGGGAACGACCCGGATGGTGCCGCGGAACCGCTCGCCGAACTCGGGGTGGTCCAACCACCGCGACACCAGCATCTCGTTGTGCGCGGCGGCCAGCGCGGTGCCGAGGTGGCGATCGGGCATGATGCCGCGGGTCATCGGGTGCAGCACCGCCACGTCCACGTTGCGGTCGGTGAACAGGTGTCCGGCGACGATGTCGACGTCGGACCCCGGGTACTCCTTGTTCGGCCCCTTGGTGCCCTTGGCGTACTCGCCGCCGGGGGCGCCGTACCAGTCCATCTCGTAGTCGGGGAAACCGCGGCTGGAGAACGGCTCGCGCAGGAAGTTGGTGCGAAGATCCTTGTTCGAGCCGAAGAACACGTGGACGCTGGCGTCGATGAGGGGGACAGAGACGGTTTGGGTGCCGTCGTTGATCTCGATCACGAAAATCCTCCGGAATCTGCCCGGCTGGCTGACCGACGCGAGCGCCCGCGGCAGCAGGCGTCGATACCGAGCATGTGTCCAGTGTAGATCCTAGTTCTTCGTTTGCAAGAACAAGGTTCTCCAAGCGAAGTGCTTACACCTTCGCAGGTCAGCGGGTGAAAAAGGGTATCAGCCACCGAAATCGCCGGACCGCGGAGTGAGAACGCTAAGGTCGTCTCAAGAGAATGTTATTCTCGCTTCACCGAAACCGAGTCCTCGGAGGCGCTGAATGCTGTTGGAATTCGATGCTGATCAGCGGCTGTGGCAGGAGACCGTGCGTGACGCGGTGTCCAAGCAATGCCCGGCCTCGCTGATCCGCGACATCGCCGAGAACGGTGTCGACCCGGCTCCGCTGTGGACCAGCTACCTCGAGGCGGGCTGGACCGAACTGACCGACCCCGAGAACGCCGTCGAACTGGCGATCGTGCTCGAGGAGTTGGGCCGGGCCACCGACCCGACGCCGTTTCTGGCCACGTTGTCCCAGTTCGCGCCGCTGGTCGGGGACCGCTTCGACCCGATGAGCTCCGGTACCGCCGTGTATTCGGGAGTCAGTGCCATCCGCGACGAACAGGGTTGGGTGCTCACCGGCACCGACCGGTTCGTGCTCGACGGGGACCGCGCCGAGCGATTCGCCGTCGTCACCCCGGCCGGCGTCTTCCTGGTCGGGGCCGACCAGGTCACCGCCCGGCGGGTCGAGGTGTTCGATCCGGTCCTGCACGTCGCCGAGGTGTCGTTCCTCGGTGCGCGGGTGGCCGAGGCCGACCGGTTGCCCGCCGACACCGAGCGGGCCCATCACGTCGCGCTGATGGGCATGGCGATCACGATGGTCGGGGCCTGCCAGCGCATCCTCGACCTGGTGCTCGAACACGCCAAGAGCCGCCAGCAGTTCGGGGTGCTGATCGGCACGTTCCAGGCGGTGCAGCACAAGGCCACCGACATGTACGTGGCGATCGAACGGGCTCGGGCGCTGTCCTACTTCGCGGCGCTGACCATCGCCGCCGACGACCCGCGCCGCCGGTTGGCCGCAGCGATGGCCAAGGCCTCGGCCGGCGAGTGCCAGACGCTGGTGTTCAAGCACGGTGTCCAGCTGTTCGGCGCCATGGGCTTCACCTGGGAGAACGACCTGCAGTTCGCGCTCAAGCGCGCGAAGGCCGGTGAGTTGATGCTGGGCGGTGCCGCCGAGCACCGCGCATTGATAGCGGAGGAATTTAATGCAGCTGACCTTTGATTCCGACGTCGAGGAGTTCCGCGCCGAGTTCTCCGCCTTCCTCGACGAGCACACCCCCACCGCGGCGCAGACCCTCGAGCGGCCCCGCTCGGTGTCGCACATGCCGCAGTGGGCGCGGGACTGGCAGCGGCTGCTGTTCGACAACGGCTGGCTGCTGCCTGCCCAACCGCCCGAGTTCGGCGGCCGCAACGCGAACGTGCTGCAGACCTTCGTGCACGCCGAGGAACTGTGCCGGCGCCGGATCTATCACAGCTTCAATCCGCAGGGCGTCAACATCATCGCCGCCTCGCTGCTCACCTTCGGCACCGACGAGCAGAAGCACCAGTGGGCGGTTCCGGTGCTGCGCGGAGAACGCACCGCGTCGCTGGGGATGAGTGAACCCAGCGCCGGATCCGACCTGGCGTCGTTGCGCACCAAAGCCGTCAGGGACGGCGACCATTTCGTGGTCAACGGCCAGAAGGTGTGGACCTCCGGTGCCCACGACGCCGACTTCCTGTTGACGTTCGTGCGCACCGACCCCGATGCGCCCAAACACAAGGGCATCAGCGTGCTGTTGATCCCCACCGACCTCGACGGTGTGGTGTGCAGGCCGTTCGCCGACATGTGCGGTATGGAGAACCTCGACTTCAACGAGGTCTTCTTCACCGATGTGCGGGTGCCTGCCGAGAACCTTGTCGGCCCGCTCAACGGCGGGTGGGGCGTGGCCAACGGATCCCTCGGTCACGAGCGGACGATGATGTGGCTGGGCTTCGCGGACCGGATCGCCAACTGCATCGCCGACTTCAAACCGAAGGACGTCCTGCAGCGTGACGCCCTGGCCACCAGCATCATGGACTACGAGGCGCTGCGCCTACTCGGCTCGGTCGGCATCGCCAAGGCGGCCCGGGGCGAGGTCGACGTGGCGTCGGTGTCGATCCCGAAGCTGTTCGGCGCCGAGGCCGAGCAGCGTGTCGAGGGCCTGGCGCTGGAGTCGTCCGGACCGGAGGGGCTGGTACACCCGTCGACATCCGGGCCGTACGAACACATGAACCTCGACCACTACTTCGCCAGCTGGTTCGAGCGCTATGCCCGCAGTTTCGGGGGCACCATCGCCGGCGGTACCTCGGAGATCCAGCGCAACATCATCGCCCAGCAGGTCCTCGGCCTACCTCGGCGGTGAGCGGGTAGCGAGGACACGCCAGTGAAGGTGCAGCCGGCCGCGTTCCTGCGGACCACGCTGCCGCTGGACCTCAGCGTGCTCGAGCGGCTCGACAGCGGGCGCTACCACTCGATCTGGCTGCCCGACCACATGGTCAGCTTCTGGCCGGACTCGATCTGGACGCCGGAGTTCACCGACCTGGCGCAGGCCTCACCGTCCCCGCACCGCCACCTCGACGGGATGGCCGTCGCCGCCGCGGCAGCAGTCCTGACCGAGAACGTGCCGCTGGTCACCAGCGTGGTCGACACCGTCCGGCGCCATCCGGCCTCGTTGGCGCAGAGCGCACTGACGATCGACCATCTGTCCCGGGGCCGGTTCATCCTCGGCCTGGGCAGCGGCGAGAGCGAGAACATCGAACCCTACGGGTTCGACTTCGCCCGGCCGGTCAGCCGTTTCGAGGAGGCCTTGCACGTCATCCGGCTGCTGTGGGAGAGCGACGGGCCGGTCGATTTCGACGGACGGTTCTACCGGTTGCAGCACGCCCGGTTGGACACCGAACCCTACGACGGGCGGTTCCCGCCGATCTGGATCGGCGCCAGCGGCCCGCGGTCGCTCGAGATCGCCGGCCGCTATGCCGACGGGTGGTGGCCGGCGGGAGCCTGGACCCCCGAGGACTACGCCGCCAAGCTGTCCCGGGTGCGGTCTTCGGCCGAGCGGGCCGGCCGCGACCCGATGGCGATCACCCCGTGCTTCATCCAGGTGTGCGTGATGGGCCGCGACGAGGCCGACCTGGTGAAGATCCTCGACGCGCCGCTGGTGAAGTCCTTCCTGCTGCAGGTCTCGGCGGAGCTGTTGGGCGGCTTCGGTTTCGAGCATCCGATGGGGCCGGACTGGGGTGGCTTCCACGACATCGACCCGGCCGTGCTGACCCGGGAGCGGATCATCGAGTTCCTCGATCGCGTCGAACCCGAGATGATCCTCGCCGTGGTCCCGCACGGCACCCCGCAACAGGTGGCTCGCATCGTCGCCGAGTACGTCGAGGCTGGGCTGCGGGTACCCAAGATCCTGGACTACGGCGCCATGGCGGGGCTCGACTTCGCCGCCGCCTCGGCCGAGAACGTCCGCGTCGCCGAGGACGAGTTGATCGCTCTGTGCGGTGCGGTGCAATGACCATGCGGTTGCATGCCGACCAGATGCTCGCCCGCGCCGAGACCGAGACCGCGCTGTCGGACTACGGGGATCCGACACTGCCGCAGCGGTTCGGCCTCGTCGTCGACCACCTCAACGGCCTCGGGATGGACGAGGACGGTTGCCGCCGGGCCGAGGCCGTCTGCCACGGGTTGCTGACCAGCCGCCTGCAGTTCTTCGCCGACCGTCACCGCTACCCGGTAGCCGACGAGGTGATCGAGGCGCCGATGTTCGTCACCGGCGAACCCCGTTCGGGCACAACGCTGATGCATGCGCTGATGGCGGTCGACCCGGACGCCCGCGCCCTGCGGTTCTGGGAGGTCATGTACCCCTCGCCGCCGCCGGGCATCTCCGGTCCCGACGACCCGCGGCGTGAGTGGGCCGACGCGGACTGGCGTGAGATCAACGCCAGGATGCCGAAATGGTTGCACAGCCACCCCTACAACGACATGCTCGGCGACGGACTGCCCGAGGACGAGCGCACCTGGGCCTTCGACTTCCGCGTGTTGACGCCGACGGCGTGGTGGCGGGTGCCGATGCAGACGGTCGTCGGTGGCCTACCCGCCGACGCCGCCGCACAGTACCGCATCCACAAGGCGATGCTGCAGCAGTTCCAGTACCGGCGTCCGCGCAAGTACTGGGTGCTCAAGGGGTTCCACGGTTTTCGGTTGGCCGAGATGTTCGCCGAATACCCTGACGCCAGGCTGGTGTGGCTGCACCGCGACCCTGTTCAGGTCGCCGCGTCGCGCACGATGATGATGGCCGACATCCTGGAGGGCATCGTCGGGCCGGTGGACCTGCAGGCGGCAGCCAAGATGCATCTCGAGCTGACCCGTGCCGGCATCGCCAACACGATGTCCGAGCCGCTGGTGAACGATCCGCGAATCCTGCACGTCCGCTACACCGATTTCGTCGCCGACCCGGTCGCCACCGTGCGCCGCTACCACCGGTTCTGCGGCCGGGAACTCGGCACCGCGGCCGCGGACGCGATGCGGGAATACCTGCGCAACAACAAGGGTGACCGACACGGGAAGTTCCGCTACTCGACGACGCTGCTCACCGACATCGGCGAGGAACTCGGCGCCCTGCACGAGGAGTTCGCGCCGTTCCGGCAGCGCTTCGGGGTGGAGATCGAGTCCCGTGACTGACCCGCGTCTCTCGGTGCACAGCGTGACGTTCCTCGGCGCGACACTCGACGAGATGCGCGTGACCTGGCGGGAACTCGGGGTGTCGCGGCTCAGTCTGATCGACGCCCAGCTCGACGATCCGGACCTGACGAAAGTCATCGACGGCGAGGGGTATTCGGTCGAGTCCGTGTACCACCTGTTCGATTCGACCGACGGCCTGCGGAGGGTGATCGAGGCCGCGGCTGGTGTGGATGCCCGGGTCGTGTACATGTTGACCGGGGGCCGGGGCGCGTCGTCCTGGGAGGAGGCCGCCGCGCGGTTCTGCGACGGCGTGGCCCCCTGCATCGCCGAGGCGAAACATGCCGGCCTCGCACTGGCGATCGAGAACGCCTCCGGTCTGTACGCCGACCTGCACATCGCGCACTCTCTGCGCGACACCATCGAGCTGGCCGACATGGCCGGCGTGGGCATCTGCGTGGACCTGTTCCACTGCTGGACCGAAGCGCACCTACCCGCGCTGCTGGACCGCGCCATGCCGCGCATGGAGATGCTCCAAGTCAGCGACTACGTCCTGGGGGACCGGGCGCTGCCCGCCCGCGCCGTGCCCGGGGACGGCGCGGTTCCGCTCGAGGCTTTGCTCGGGCAGGTGCTCGGCAGCGGGTACTGCCACGGGATCGATCTCGAACTGATCGGGCCACGGATCGAGCGGGAGGGCCGGTTGCCCGCCGCCGTCCGGGCCTGCGACACGGTGTCGGCGATGCTGGCCCGGTTGGACTTGGACTGACGATGGCGCTGGGTGACGGGTCCGCGGATGCGCAGCTGTACCAGGCGTGGGCGGGCTTCTGCGACACCCTCAGAGCCGCCGGCGAGCAGGCGTTCAAGGATCTCAACCCGACCTCGGACGCACACCGGGTCGATGCACTGCGGTTCCTGACGCAGAACCTCGGCCAGGCCTTCGACCTCGCGCTGGAGACCAGGGACACCCGGTATCCGAGTCTGCACGCCTTCTGCGGACCCACCCGCAAGCTCGGCGGCGACTGCGCCGACTTCACCTATCAGCAGGCCTGGATCGACGGATCCTCGACCTACCGCATCGCCGGTGAGCGGGGCAGCGCGCGCTTCCTGAACATCACCGTGCAGGGCGCACGCCGGGACGGACCGGGTGTGCTGCACGAACCCTTCGGGGATGTGCCCGAGGCCTACCTGGCCGGCGACCGGCTGGCGGTGGCCGAGGACGGGACATTCGAGATCCATGTCGGCGGGCCCCGGCGCGGCCCGAACTGGCTGCCCACCACCGTCGAGTCGCGAAAGGTGTTCATCCGGCAGGGGTTCGACTCCTGGGATGAGGTGCCCGCGCGGTTGCGCATCGAGCGGGTGGACATGGATTCACCGCAGCCGCTGCCCACCGTGGCGCAACTGACCGAGGCGATCACGTGGGCCGGCGACTTCGTCACCGGGTTGATGCACGACTGGCCGG